>DUZQ01000042.1 GCA_013349435.1 Planctomycetota bacterium
AAGCTTTCGCCCGAGAGGCGAAAAAAATAGTAGTTGATATCGACGAAGCGGAGCTTGCGAAACCCAGCTTAAAAATAGATGTCCCCATCCGGCAGGATGCAAAAAGTTTTGTTTCCGATATGCTAAAAGCTATCGATAGCCGTACTATAACCTCTAAAAACGGATGGCTTAGTAAATGTTTGGAGTATAAGACAAAATATCCAAACATTGATGCTGAAAGAACGAGTGTAAATAAATTCGTCGATTCATATTGCTTTTTTAAGAAGTTGTCTATGCTAAGCGCTGAAGGAGCGGTTTTCGTTTTCGGCAACGGAACCGCCTGTGTATCCTCCTACCAGAGCTTCGATGTAAAACCTGACCAAAGAGTCATTGTAAATTCCGGCTATGCCTCTATGGGTTATGGTTTGCCGGCGGCTATCGGTGCCTGCCTTGCGAATGATAAAAAAGAGGTAATATGTGTAACAGGAGACGGCAGCATACAGATGAATATCCAGGAATTACAGACCGTAGTACAGTATAAGTTGCCGATAAAAATATTTCTGCTTAACAATCAGGGCTACATTTCCATCAGGAACACCCAAAAGGCACATTTCAACGGACATATTGTCGGTGCAAGTAAAGAAAGTGGAGTAGGGCTTCCTGATATGGTCAGAATTGCAACAGCTTATGGTATAGAAGCTGTGAAAATTAGTAATCATGACGAATTAGAGAATCAGATTAGCAAGGTATTATCTTATTCGGGTGCAATTCTTTGTGAAGTTGAGCTGGATCCGGAAGAAAAGATGTATCCGAAACTTTCCTCACAGTCAAAGGAAGATGGAACGATGGTGTCAAAACCATTGGAAGACATGTATCCTTTCCTGGACCGTGAAGAGTTCAGGCAAAACATGCTGATAAAACCGTTAGACGAATAAAGATAAACGTGAATTTTCAAAATAAACATTTCCTCTTTGACTTTGACGGCGTTCTTTCTAAATCCCCGGATACCTTGTTTGAGGCGTGGAGTTTCGCCTTTCGCAGGGTGGGCGGTGTGAATATTGAAAAGTGCGAATACTTTTTATTGGAAGGTATAGGTGTTCAAAAAACCGTTGGGATACTGGGTGAAAAGTACAATGTCAAACCCTCGGACTATTCGACTATTATCAGATTAAAAAATGATTACTTCAGAAAAAATTACAGTTTTACCCTTTACGAAGGTGTTTCTGAAATCCTGACAAAGGTGAGAACCAACGGGTCAAAGACGGCTTTGGTAACGGGTGCGGATAAGCACAGGATTTTGCAAAGTGTCCCTAAAGACTTTATAAATCATTTTGATGTCGTGGTTACATCCGATGACATCGTTAATACCAAACCTGATCCGGAACCATATATCAAGGCGGCAGGCTTGTTGGGTGTGGAGCCGGCTGATTGTGTGGTTTTGGAAAATGCCCCGCTCGGCATACAAGCCGCCAAAGCAGCGGGAATGTTCGTCATAGCCTTTAAGAGTACGTTGTCTGATTCTTATTTGTCGGATGCTGACTTGATATTGGAGTCAATCATTGACTTATTGGATATTATTAAAACCGATATGCAGGAGATATAAGATATGAATGTGTTAGAAAGAGAAATGATATCATTATTGGGAAAATTAAAAGATGATTATGACGTGTTTCAAATTAAAGCCGAGTTCGAGGCCGAAGCGTCAAGAATGGTTGAGTTGTCACGCCTCAAGGACGTAACAACTTCTGTGGGATTGCCCTTGATAATGAAAATAGGTGGTGTAGAAGCGATTACCGATATATACAACTGTTTGACCATTGGTGTCGCCGGTATTGTGGCACCTATGGCCGAAACGTCCTTTGCGGTTTCAAAGTTTCTAAACGCAGTAGCCAACTTTGTCCCGGAGGACAACAGAGAAGACATCGAGTTTGCGATCAATATAGAAACTATAACCGCCTACAACAACATTGATGACATCCTGAATATGCCTAAAATCGAGCTGCTTTCAAGTATAACAGTGGGCAGGGTTGATTTTACCTCTTCAATGGGGCTTGACAGGGCCAGTGCAAATGGTGATGAGATGTCCGTGATGTGTTGTGATATTTTCAGAAAGGCAAAAGCCAAAGGGCTGAAAACAGCTTTAGGTGGCGCAATCTCGACAGAGTCAATTCCGTTTCTGAAAAAATTGAATGATGAAAATTTGATAAATAAATTTGAAACCAGAAAGGTTGTTTTCCAAAACACAGCGGTAGATAAGGACATCGAAAAAGGCATATTAAAGGCCGTTGAATTCGAGCTGCTTTGGCTGAAAAGCAAACAAAGATATTATTCCCGGGCAAAGGCGGAGGATGAGACAAGGATCCAAATGCTTGAAAAGCGCCTCCATGAAGCAAAATAAAGTAATGCACCAAGTAAAATACTGGCGCCACGCTGCTGTGGTTGAACTGAAGAAAGATTAACATCTTCGATACGTATGGTTGATTATCTAAAAGACAGAGAACCCTCCTTTGACGCACTTCGCGGGATTGCGATAATTGCTGTAGTGGCTATTCACACTATCCCATGGCGGTATTATCAGGACTATGCCGTCCTGTCGTATCGTCAATTGCTGAACTTTGCAGTCCCCGCGTTTCTTTTTATCTCCGGGTATTGGTTGTCCAAGAAACCGGTTCAATCATTTAATGATTATAAGTATTTTCTCAAAAAAAGACTTTTACGTATTTTTATCCCCTACCTGTTTTGGTCGTTAATTTTCCTGACCAATGAAGCCGTCAAGCTGCATAATATCGACTTTTTACAAAGCATATTTAAGCTGTTGACGGGAGGCGTATCCGATCATTTTTATTTTGTCATTGTTATTGCCCAGTTATATATCCTGACGCCGTTTTTAAGCTGTATCAGTCGCAGGGCGGGCGGAATTATTCTGGTTGCGATATTGAACATAATGGGCCTGTTTGTAATGTATCTTTTGAATTCGCACAAATTCCATCTTGTTGGTGAGACACACTTATTAACTCATGCTCCTTTTTATTCCTGGATTTTATTTTACGCAATCGGCCTGTGGATGGGAAACCGTGAGGAAGAAATAATTGTCAGACCGGTTATGCGCAGTGCTGTTTTGCCTGTCATATTGATTCCGCTTGTGATTTCAATGCTCGAAGCGATGTTTATGGTGGCAAGATATGACAACTGGAAACTGGCGATATGCGCCCTTAAATATTCTTCCTTTTTGTATTCCGGAGGTGTAATCATCGGATTTTGGATAATCAGAAATCATGTTGAAAGCTGGCCCGGATGGTTGCTGGCTCTCGGTGAATGCTCTTTTGGGATTTACCTTATGCACAAAATCCCCCTGCGTATGATTGCCCGGATTATTCCCGAAACCGGCGTTATTTACCATCATCAATTTTTGTACCAGCTTATTGTCGTTGTAACGACTTTGGGCATCTGCTGTGTTGTAATTTGTGTTACACGAAAACTCCTTCCAAAGGTTTTTTACAGAGGGGTACTGGGATTCTGACATCGGGAAAAAGGTGGAAGTTATAAACCACTGTCGAGGTAAGCCGGATGGTTTTTCATCGGCGCAATCAACTTTTCAGACGGCTTTTTTTTGATTTTGATTTGTCTTAAATAACCGAAGGAGTCTGATAAAGTGAAAGCAATATCCGAGGCGGCAAAAAGGCTCACCGGACAGCCTATGTTTCATATACTTGTCAGGGCAAATGAGCTTGAAAGGCAGGGAAGGGATATCCTGCATTTCGAATTGGGAGACCCTGATTTTGATACACCCGTAAATGTTAAGAAAGCTATGCATGATTCTGTGGTCGGGGGGCAGACCCATTATACGAACCCCAGGGGTATCGAAGAATTCAGGGATGCGGTGGTGGATGTAACTGAAAATTCCCGCAGGTTCAGGCCCGACACCGAGCAGATTCTCGTTTGCCCCGGGGCAAACTCCGGTGTCTTTTACGCAATTGGATGCACAACAAATTTCGGCCGCCGGGAAGAAGTCATTGTCCCGGACCCTTGTTTTCCGACTTATATTTCTTCTATTAACTTTTTTGACGCCAGACCTGTAAAGATTCCCCTTAAACAGGAAAATCAATTCAGGCTCAAGCCCGAAGATGTGGAAAAAGCTGTTACGGAAAAAACCCGTTTGATTATTATGAATTCCCCGCATAATCCCACCGGCTCGGTTATGAACGAAGATGAGATGAGAAAAATATACAACATAGCAAAAAAATACGACCTATATTTGTTAAGCGATGAAGTTTATGCCAGAATGATTTATCATGATGCCGAGACTCATTTCAGCTCACCGAGTAAATACGACCACTGCCGCGAAAGAACCATCGTCGCAAACGGATTCAGTAAATCTTATGCCATGCCCGGATTCAGACTGGGAGTTGTCATAGGCCCTGCCGAATTAATTGAAAAAATGTCCTTATTGCTTGAGACAAGTGTCAGTTGTGTTTCCCCCTTTATTCAAAAAGCGGGTGTTGAAGCGTTAAAAGGGGACCAAAAACCAATCGAGGATATGATGAATGAGTTCAGGCAAAGAAGAGACGTTATCGTCGAAGGATTAAACAGTTTGCCCGGTGTTTATTGTCTTAAACCAAGAGGCGCTTTTTACGCTTTTCCTAATATCAAGGATACCGGATTTACAGACAAGCAGTTTTTCGATTATATGATTGAAAAAGCGGGTGTAGCTTGTTCCCCCGGAACTATATTCGGGGACAACTGTAAAGATTATGTAAGATTCTCTTATGCTTCCGCAAAAAAACAGGATATTATCGAAGCCGTTGAGAGAATGAGGGGAGAGCTTGAAAAAAGGTAGCATAAAATCATCGGTTTGAACGAAAATGAGTAAAGGTGCAAACCAAATGAAATTGTCGGATTATGTCGTTGAATTTTTAGAGAAAAATGGCGTGCGTGTTGTGTTCATGCTAAGTGGCGGCGGGTGCATGCATTTAGTTGATTCGGTCGGTAAATCCGAAAGGATTAAATTTATTTGTAACCATCACGAGCAGGCTTGTGCAATGGCTGCCGAGGCGTACGCAAAGTATAAAAATGATATTGCCGTTGCCCTGGTAACCAGCGGGCCGGGTGCAACTAATGCGATAACCGGACTGCTTGGCGCCTTTCAGGATTCGGTCCCATGTTTGTTTATTTCAGGCCAGTCAAAAAGAAGCCAGACGGTTTATAACCTGAAAAATGTAAAATTAAGACAATTTGGCGTTCAGGAGGTTAATATTATACCGATTGTTGAGTCACTTACAAAATACGCGGTTATGGTTAACGAACCCAAAATGATAAGGTATCATTTGGAAAAAGCATTATATCTGGCAAAAACCGGCAGGCCCGGCACCGTATGGCTTGATATCCCTCTTGATGTGCAGAACGCGACAATAAAGAAAAGCGAATTAAAAGGCTTTTCTGAAAACAAGTCAAAACTCTGTTATAAAAAGTCCCCGAAAAAGAGCGAGATAAATGAATTGGTTCGTTTGTTAAAAAGTGCAGACAGGCCGGTGATAATCGCCGGACATGGAATAAGAACAGCCGATGCATGTGATGAATTAATCCGGCTTGTTACAAAGTATAATCTTCCCGTAGTTACTCCTATTATGGGAATAGATGTTATACACAGCAACCACAAGTGCTTTATAGGCAGAATCGGTATCAAAGGAACAAGGCCGGGCAATTTCGCGATGCAGAATGCGGATTTAATAATAAGTGTCGGCTCCAGACTGGCAGCGCCCACTATTGGATTCGAGTATAAATTATTCGCCAGAGAGGCAAAGGTTGTTGTGGTTGATATCGATTCGGAGGAACATAAAAAGGAGACCATAAAAATCCACAAATTCATCAATGCCGATGCAAAAAGGTTTCTTAAAGAATTCGCTGAAAAGCTGCAAAAAGAACAATTTACATCTTCGAAAAGGTGGCTGCAAACATGCAATCAATGGAAGCGAAAATATCCCGTATGCCTGCCCGAGTATAAAAAAGCAAGAGGGGGCATAAATTATTATTATTTTGTTGATGCCTTAACCGGAAAAATAAAGGCTGACGTCCCTGTGATTTCCGATGCAGGCTCGTCTTTTTATGTAGTTTCACAGGCAATAAACATCCAAAAAGGGCAACGTTATATCACCTCAGGGGCTTTAGCAACGATGGGTTTCGGGCTGCCTGCTGCAATCGGAGTAAGTGCAGCTTTGGGCGGCGGCGTGGTGGCAAGCGTAATGGGTGAAGGTTCCTTTCAACAGAACCTTCAGGAACTGCAAACAGTTGTTCACTACGATTTACCGGTTAAAATATTTGTTGTGAATAATAAAGGTTACCTGTCTATAAGGCATACACAGAGAAGGTTCTTTGACGGACGTCTTGTTGGAGAGGGGCCTCAATCCGGACTTTCTTTCCCTGCAACAGGAAAAATTGCTCGTGCCTACGGCATAAAGTTTGTCAAAGCGACTAATAACAAGAACCTGCATAAAGCGTTGGATGAAGTGTTTAATTACAAAGGTCCTGTTGTTTGTGAAATCAGGTCCCTGGAGAACCAGGAAATTATCCCGGCTAATACCGCTGAAATCCGCCCGGATGGAACGATGGTGTCAAAACCATTGGAGGACATGTATCCCTTTTTGGATCGTGAGGAATTCAGGCAAAACATGCTGATAAAACCCTTAGGCCAATAAAGATACGGTGTATGATATAAGATTACCGGGTTTGCAATGACAGAGTTGATGAAAGGCGTTCAAATTCACAAATACGGCGGCCCGGGTGTACTCAACTACGAAGAGGTTTCTCGGCCTAAGCCGAAAGAAGATGAATTATTAGTTCGTGTGTATGCAGCCGGGGTCAATCCGGCCGACTGGCAGATACGTTCAGGAAAACGCGCCAGACTTAAGGAACCGTTTTCTTTTATTCCAGGCTTTGATGTGTCGGGTGTTGTTGAAACCGCCGGCGACAACGTTGACAGCTTTGAAGCGGGTGAGGCGGTGTACGGAATGTTGAGAAACGGCGGTGGTTATGCCCAGTATGTGGCCATTGGCGCTGCGGATGCCGCACGCAAGCCAAAGTCCTTAGACCACATTCAGGCCGCGGCTCTGCCGGTGGTTTCTCTCACCGCATGGCAGTCCCTTTTTGGCGCAGCCGAATTATCAGCCGGCCAGAAGGTGCTTATCCATGCCGCAGCCGGTGGTGTCGGGCACATTGCCGTACAACTTGCCAAGTGGAAGGGTGCTTATGTAATAGGCACAGCGTCCGGCCGAAACGAAGATTTTTTGCATAGTATTGGAGTTGATGAGTTCATTAACTACAAAAAAACCCGATTTGAGTGTATAGCCCAGGATGTTGATGTTGTTTTGGATGCCGTTATTCGAGATGCCGGCCCGCTATTGAATTATGCCGCCGAACAAACCTTAAAACGCTCGTGGAAAATCCTAAAGAAGAACGGTATCCTCGTTTCTATTTGTGCTGAGCCGTCAACCGAAATCGCCTCGGCGTATGGTGTATGCGGCAAATATGTTCGTGCGCAACCGAACGCACAGCAACTTGCCGAGATTGCCGAACTGATTGATAGCGGACATATAAGGCCCTTTATCAGTCAAGTTTTGTCTCTTAAGGAGGCGGATAAAGCGCACAAGCTTAGTCAAAAAGGTCATACAAGGGGCAAAATTGTCCTGAAAGTTATATAAACAGGAGTTTACCTTTCTACCGGAGATGTAAAATGTATAAAGAGCAGAATAAAAACTCGGATGAATCGACTAATCCACGTATATGCATTTTCTCCCAGCGTCACCTGCAAAGGCACGTTTCAAGAAGTGCTGAGTATGAGTTTGAAGATGTTGTCTGTGAAATCGACAATGTTGACTTGTTAGTTCCCCAGCCGCACCGTTTATTCGTGGCGGGTCAGAAAATTGCCAATCGCCTTGCCCGGCATTTTTTCGTATCGCTTGCCAATCCCTGCATCCAAAAATTACATCTCAACAAAAAATATGACCTTTTCCTTGCTGTATGCCAGGAGCCGAGTGACCTGCTGTCATTAGATGCCGTCAGGGAATGGAGGCACAACTGCAAAAAATCTGTGTGTTGGCTGCCGGAGGTGTGGCCGGGTGAACTCCACAAGTTCCAGGGCCATTTGAAGGTCCTGTCCAAATTCGACCATGTTGTGCTTAATTGTAATTCGTCTGTAACACCGGTTCAGGATACTGTAAAATCATCCTGCCATTACATGCCGCCCGGCATTGATACAATCCGCTTCAGTCCGTATCCAAAACCTCCTCTGCGTTCGATTGATGTTTACAGTATGGGTCGGAAATCGATGGTAACACACCATGCTCTTTTGAAAATGGCCGAAGAGAGAAAAATATTTTATATTTATGACACTTTTGAAAACATAAAGACGCTGATTCCGCGGGACCACCGCATCCTGGTGGCGAATATCGCAAAAAGAAGCCGGTATTTTGTGGCAAACGCCCCAAAGATAAATCGGCAGTCAGAGACACATGGACAAAGTGGTCTTAGCTATCGTTTTCTCGAAGGTGCGGCTTCCGGGACCGTTATGATCGGCGAGCCTCGTGAAAATGAGGAGTTTGCCAGGCACCTTAACTGGCCGGATGCAGTTATCCATGTCCCTTATGATGCCGAAAATGTTGCTGAAATTCTTGCCGACCTTGATTCACAGCCCCAGCGGCTCGCTGAAATCCGCAAAAACAATGTCGTTCAGACTCTTCTGAGGCATGATTATGTTTACAGGTGGAGGGATATTCTGGATATCGTGGGACTTGAGCCTGTCCCCGCTCTTCACAGGCGAGAAGAGCGATTGAAAGAGCTTGCCGATATGGCAAACAAAGACCAGGAATAATGTTGAATAATCAGTCTCTCAAAAAGCAAACTATAAAAGCTGTAATACTTGTTGGAAGCAAAGATTTCGGCAGGTGTCCATTAGCGTCGCGCTTGCACAGGGCTTTGTGGCCGGTTGTGGACAAACCGCTGCTGCAGCTTCTGATTGAGAATATATCCACTCAGGGGATAGATAACTTCGTCATTTGCTGCCAGGGCGACAGTGGCGAAATACGCGGTTCGTTGAATATCAGTGATAATGTAGAGATTGAATTTCTGGATGAATCGCTGCCGCGGGGCTCAGGCGGATGTATTCTGGATGCTGCCGGAGACGGTAATGATGAACTGCTTTTTGTCTTTAGTGCAAGTATGTTTATACCGCCTGATATTAGCACGATGGCTGACATACATCGAAATGCCGGCTCGGATATGACGATTATATTCAGTCGGAAATTTGAAAGTGGTAAGCTTGTTGATGAAACATCCGGCTTCTATATTTGTGGGGACTCAATCCTGAAGCATATACCGCAGGCCGGCTATTGTGACATCAAGGAAGATTTAATACCAAAGCTGGTGCAGGCGGGAAAAACTATTCACGCTGCGAAAATGCCCAACTATATCGGCAGCTTTCGCTCCTGGCGTGATTACCTGGCAGGTACCGCTGATTTTCTCGAAAATGTACGCACCGGCCGGATAAACCTGCCCGGCTATGATCGGTTTGATTCGCAGGATGTATGGGTTTGGCCTGCTGCGAAAGTGGATTCGAGTGCAAGATTTTTTGGGCCGGTGATAATTGCTGAAGGTGCCCAGATATCCGAAGATACGGTCATTTTCGGCCCGACTATAATCGGACCAAATGTTGTTGTCGGCGCGGGGGCTTTCGTGGCTGATAGCATACTCTGGGAAGGGGCGCAGGTTGGAGTTGATTGTGAAATTCGACGGTGCCTTTTGTGTTATGACGCAGTGGTTAAGGAGGGCAAAGAAACAGAAGACAGCTTGCTGATTTGCGAAAAGGCCCTTTTGGCGGATAAAAAACCAGTAGTATCGAGCTTGGAAAACAATAAGGTGCGGCTTCAGAGCCTGGCCCGGCCCGCACTTGGCTGGATTAAAGAGCTGCTGCCGGAATATGTGCAAACGGAGCGATTCCGAAAACAGGCTCCACTGTGGCTTGGAGCGGCTGTTCTTGTGCTCGCGATTTTCTGGAGTTACCGGGAACCGACGCTTGCAGATTTGTGGACGATATGGAACAGAAGCGATGAGTATTCCAGCGGAATGCTGGTTCCCCTCATAGCAATCTATATCGTGTGGTTGCGGCGAAAAAATATTTTGGCCTGTCAAACCAGGCCGTCGATATGGGGGCTCTTTGCGCTTGCCGGCGCCCAGGCTCTGCGGTTTTTCGGATTGTTCTTCATGTATGCCTCGGCTGAAAGGTTGTCTTTGGTGCTGACCGTTGCCGCACTGGTGTTGCTGTTATTCGGTTGGAAGCTGTTTCGGCAGGTGTCATCCGTACTGGCATTTCTGTTGTTAATGCTGCCGCTGCCGAATCGCCTGCAGACAGCGCTAACTTTGCCTTTGCAAAACTGGGCAACATCGTCAGCGGTCTTTTGCCTGGAAGCTCTTGGATATGAGGTGACCAGAGTGGGAAATGTTATTAATCTTGCCGGAACAATGGTGGCTGTGGTAGAAGCCTGCAACGGCCTTAGAATGGTTACGGCATTCTTTGTGATTAGTGGCCTGGTTGTTTTACTTGTTCAGCGAAAATGGTGGGAAAAGCTGGTGATTCTGGCTTCTGCCGTGCCAATCGCCCTTATATGTAACACACTGAGGCTGGTAATTACGGCGATTTTTTTTACCGTGATTGACTCGAAACGCTGGGAGGGATTTTTCCATGATTACGGGGGGCTGGCCATGATGCCGCTGGCGCTTGGAATTGTGGTTCTTGAACTCTGGTTGTTATCAAATCTTACAACAGAACCAAAAATTGAAGATGAGCAGACTTTGGTTTACGTTAAAAAGTAGCTTTTGCAAAATAGTATTACCGGGATGATATAAAATGGATGAATTGCAAAAATACCAATCTCAGCCTCTTAGCCAGGAGGTAGTTCAGTTTGAGGGACCCGTCGAAGAGCAAAGTGATTCGACAATGAATATAGTGGCTGCTATCCTTCGTCGCTGGCCGGTCCTTGTTGCTACATTTGTTATTGTCTGCGTTTTGGGTGTGCCGGCAATATTGTTTCTCATTGAGGAAAAGTACGATACGGAAGGCGCAATAAGAATTTCACCTATCGTCTCTCCAATCTTGTTCGAGACCGAAGACAGATTGCCGAATTACCAGAATTTTATGAATACACAGGCAGAGCTTATCCGGAGCAATAACATCCTTAATGATGTGGCCGATACCCTCAAAGAAAGCGAACTTACACTCTTCGAGGATTCTGTCGATCTTGTTCAAGCCCTTAGAAAAGCGGTTGTTAAGGGGGACATTAAAATTGAACCGGTTAGTAACACCGAGTTGATAAGAATAAAGATGACAACAGACCATCAAAAACAGGCTGAAAGAATTGTTGATGCCTTTATCCAGGCTTATATGGCCAGGGTGGTCAGGGACGAGATCAGAGGGGAAGACCAGAAACTCAACACACTTGCCGAAGAACGAAGAAACCTGGCCGAAAAAATACAAAGACAGCAGGATACAATACGTCAATTGGCCGACGAGTTCGGCTCCACAGAACTTACCAGTCGCCAGGAGATGATGCTGCAGCAGGTAACGAGTCTGCAGAATGAACTTATTAACATTAATATTCGACGCATATCTCTCGAGACCCAGATTCAGGTGCAGGAAAACGGAATCGGAGATGTCGCAACGCCCGGCAGTTTGATTGAAAGGCAAAATGCGGTCATAAACTCCGACCCTATAATTCAAGCGTTGACAAGCAGCATTATGCAGTATGAGGAGCTTATTGTCATCGGGCAGCAAACAATGACTCCTGAAAATCCGGAACTTAAGCAGAGAAAAGAGGTATTGGAAACATTAAAAGAACGTCTGACGCAGAGACAAGAGGAAGTGGCGGGCCAGTTCGAGAAGAATCTGGAGGCTGAGACTGCAAAAAATCGAAAACGTCGCGTAGCTGAGCTTAAAATCCAATTGGAGCAAACGGTTCAGTATGAAAAACGGATTCGGGAAAAGCTTGCAAAGCAGGACAAGGATACAATCGGTTTAGGGCGTAAACAGTTTGCTATCGATGACCAGAAAGCACAACTTGCTCGCAGCCAGGAGATGTACGACGCTGTGAACAAGCGAATCGATGAGATTCAGCTGGAAAGGAAAAGACCGGCCAGGATTTCTGTTGCCTATCAAGCCAGTAGTGTTCCGGCTCAGGGCAAAAGAAGAAAGCTGGCGGCGGCACTCGGTTTCGGCGGGTTGGCTTTAGGCGCTATTTTGGCTTTGCTGCTGGACAAGGCCGACAAGAGCCTGCATGACCCCAAGGATGTAGTGAGGCGCGTAGGCGTGAGAATAATAGGTACTACCACAAGTCCGAGGAACGTTGATAAGCTTTTGCTCGCCCGGCAGCTCGCAGACGATTATCAGGCAATTCGTGCCAATCTCGGCCTGCTTGACGGCGACAGCGCTTCAAAAATCATTGTTGTAACCAGTCCCGGTATAGGCGACGGAAAAACAACCTTCTCCGTTAACCTCGCTACGAGTTTCGCGCAATCGGGGGAAAAAGTCCTCTTGATAGACGGAGACCTCCGAAAACCCGACATCGCTGAAGTACTGAATCTTCCAAAAGGTTCCAGAGGACTTCAGGACCTGCTTTTTGGAAAGGAATTTACCAAACTGGTTTACAACACAGGTACTGTAGGGCTGGATGTCTTGGCAGCCGACCATCGCAACGTTTCCGATGCCCTTGACCTGCTCGGTAAGCCCCGTACCGGCCAATCCATTGAGCGTATCAGCGCCGATTACGACCATGTGATTATTGATACGCCGCCGGTGCTGGCATTTTCAGATGCGCTGTTATGGGCCAGGATGGCCGACGGAGTAATCCTGACGAGCTTTGTAGATCGCACATCAAGGCCTGACCTGAAGGAAGCGATTAAACGCCTCGAACGGGCGGACGCAAAAATATTAGGAACCGTTGTAAACAACGTAAAGGTCGCCCACAGTTATCACCGCTACGGTTATGGATATGGGTATGGACACGCGAGCGACGGCGGCCAAAAGAGAGAATCAAAAAGCCACAAGCGGGCAGAGACGTTACTCCTTACTTCCGAGCCGAGGGATGAAACCGGTGATGAGTCCGGTTCATCATAAGGTTTTTGCACGCCGTATTTGGATACCGAATCGAATATGGAGCTGATTGTTGTCCACAATAATAACGAACCGTCTGACGACAGCTGCTTGCTGCGTTTTGCTCTGTCAACTGAACCGGTTGCCTCTGTTGTTCTCAACGGTTTAGCCGCAGGTTGTCGCTTTGGCAGCCGAAAAAAAACTTACATAGCTGTT
Organism: Planctomycetota bacterium; assembly: GCA_013349435.1. Lineage (GTDB taxonomy): Bacteria > Planctomycetota > Phycisphaerae > Sedimentisphaerales > Anaerohalosphaeraceae > QNBT01. Next base: position 13,328 of record DUZQ01000042.1, read on the forward strand.
CCGGCCAAATGGTGCCTGAAATCTCGCAGAGAAGGTCCTGCTATAATTCATTATGAAAAGGCCCGCGGGATTTGTTGTCGAAGGACCGAATATGCCGAGGGACGCTGGTTTGTCATATCAAATGCGAGGTTTGCAACAAATACCCGCTGGAGATGGTTACAAGATGTATTAAATTTGGTGACCGATGATGTAGTCGTTGTGAATATGTCCCCGACGCTGCAAGCCTACCGTGAAAAGGTGCGGATTACACCGGACAGTAAGTTAGTGGGCTTTCGAAGGTGGTACTTTGACACCGCACAACCTTCAGAAATTCCGCCTGACTGGCCGCATCATCTGTTCATTAAAACCAATGCCTTAAAAAAACTGCTTGTTGATGGTGCTGTAAACCTTGACTTTGAAAAGTTCCTTTCGAGATGCAGGGATAATTCGTTGACCCTTAATTGTCTCGAAGTCGCCGGCGGAGTCTGGGACCTTGAAACGGAAAAAGGCCTGCTTTGTTTCTTGGGAGCCGTACTCAATTCAAAAAGGCTGCCCGGGCCGAACAAAAAAACCGTCGCTGAAAACGCAAGACTTTTTGGTAAAATCTTAACGGGGAAAAATGTCCGTATCGGCCGAAACGCCGTAATATCCGGCCCCGCAATTCTTTCTGATAACGTCGAAATCGGTAACGGAGCTGTTGTTAGAAATTCCATAATCGCACCCGGCCTTTCGATACGTAAAGAGCAGTTTCTGCAAAATCGAGTCCTGACGAAAGATTATCAGAAAAATCAACAATCCGGGCCGGGAGGCGAATGCAATCCAATGACAACGCTGTACGAAACAAAAGACAGCTTCGATGTCCGGGACGTTAAAAGCGCTTTTCGAAATTGGGGCGTATTCTCTTATGTTACGTTTTTTAAAAGGATTTTTGACATAATTGGTGCCTCAGTCGTTCTGTTGTTTTTTGCACCGGTTTTTCCGGTAGTTGCCCTGGCAATAAAGCTTACTTCCCCGGGACCGGTTTTTTACAAAGCCAGACGTCAGGGAATGCACGGCAGACAATTTAACTGCCTGAAGTTCAGGAGCATGGCTGTCGGGGCCGAAGAAATTCAGGAGAGATTAAGGGTCGTCAGTCAGGTTGACGGGCCGCAGTTCAAAATGGAAAAAGACCCGCGAGTCAGTGCCGTTGGACAGTTCCTGCGAAATACCTACCTCGATGAAATTCCTCAGTTTATCAACGTTCTCTTAGGCCAGATGAGTATCGTAGGGCCTCGCCCCTCACCCGAAAAGGAAAACTCTTTATGTCCGCGATGGAGAGATGCCAGATTGTCGGTCAGGCCCGGTATAACAGGCCTGTGGCAAATCTGCAGAACGCGGGCGGAATCGAAAGATTTCCAGGAGTGGTTGCACTATGATACCGAATATGTGAGAAACCTGTCTGTTTGGCTTGATTTGTGGGTTTGTTGGAAAACCGCAAGTAAGCTTGTAAATAACTTCATCGATCAGTTCTAAGTAACAACAGAGGACAGAAGTCAATAACAGAAGCGCGGCGGCGCAAGCCGCCCGATAGATTAGGATAAAAAAATGAGCCGGAAAATCAATTGGAAGTTAATCATTGTTTTGCTGATTGGCCTTGCTGTCCTCGGCATGGCAGTGTATGGGTTGCGATGGTGGAATCGCCTGAATCGTGCTGAGGCCGGTCTTGAACTGGGAAACAAGGCCTATGAAAACGGCCTGTGGAACGAAGCGGCCAAAAATCTGGGCAGATACCTGAGCGTCGAGTCCGAGGATATCGATGCACTGATGAAGTACGCCGAGGCCCAATTGAATATAATGCCACTTAAGCAAAACAATATCGCACAGGCGATTAACGCTTATAGAAGGATCTTGAGAATAGAAAAAACCAATACCAAGGCAGCAACCAGACTGATAGATATATACATACAGATGAAATTGCCGTCGGAGGCTGAGTTGATTGCCACGCAGCAACTCGAACATGCGGGGAACAACACTATTCGCAGATTGCTCGCAAAGGCACTTGTCGAACAGCGCAAGTTTGCCCGGGCCGCTGATGAGCTGAAGCAGGTTATTAAAGAGGCGCCCTCGGAAGTCCCGGCCTATGATGCGATGGGGCGGCTGGTGGAAATGAGGCCTGAAGATTTCTCCCTGACTGCAGAACACTGGTTCAATCAGGCGGTTCAAAACAACCCTGATTCCGCCCAGGCTCGAATCATCCGCGGTGCTTTTTATCTGAGAAACGGCGACCTCGAAAAAGCCCTGGTGGATTTAGAAAAGGCCGAATCCTTTGATTTGTCCGATAGCTTAATACAGCTTAGTCTGGCCGCAGAATTTATAAAGGCGGGAGCTTTCGAAAAGGCGTTATCTCATATTCAAGGCGTTTATCAACGACAGCCCGACAGTGCCGGGCTTTGGCATATTTGGGCGATGCTTGCTATTAAAACCGGACAGACCGACATGATGAAGCAGGTCGCCGGGAACGGCCTGAAGTCCCTTGGGCACAAATCCATCCTGTTTATGCCGGTGGCTGCGGAATTGTTTGTCCGGGCACGAGATTTTGAAAGCGGTGCCGGTTGCATTACCGAAATGAAACAAAAACAAATCAACCCTGCAACCGTTGCTTTTCTCGAAGGTGTTTTGGCCGAGAAAAAAGGGCAGTGGGCAAAGGCCGTTAAACACTGGACTGAGGCGATGAGGTTGGGTCGAAACACCGAAGATATGCAACTGGCAATGGCAACGGCTTTTGTGCGGTTGGAAGACACGCAATCTGCTATTCAGCACTTACGAACTTTTCTTAATCAAAATCAGAACTCTTACCGGGCACGTTTGTTTCTCGCAAAGTTATTTATTGAAAATCAGGACTGGGCCTTTGCCGCCGAACAGGCACGCGCCGCCGTGCAAATCAAACCGGACAGTATCCGGGGCCGCTCGCTTTACCTGCAGGCAAGAATGCAGCTTTTGGCTGGTGAACAAATGACAGACGATACCCGGATGTGGGAGAATATCGAAACTGAACTGGATAAGCTCCAACAGGATACCGGAGGTGCCCCGGAGACAAAATTACTGGGAGTAAAACTGGCGCTGATTCGTCGGCAAACCGGACGCGCAAAACAGCTCTCGGACGAATTGGCCGGCGAATATCCTTCGAACGTAAAGGTTGCTTTAGCGCGGGTTGATGTGCTGCTTGCTCAAAATGAGATTGACCGGGCTGTAACCGAACTTGAAAACATCACCGAGAACCATCGTGAATCGGTAACAGCAGTGAAATATCTTGTCAGTTTGCTCGCACGGCAAAAAAAGTTTCCCGATTGCCGGCGTGTTATTACCGAAGCAATCGAACGTATGACCTCTGCCGAGAACAGACGACGGTTGCAGTTTATGCTCACGGACATATACATCGCTTCGGGCGAGCCGGCTAAGGCATGTGAGTTTCTTAAAACCCTGGCTGACAAATCGCCGGATGATATCACTGTTAAAAGACGTTTGCTTGATTGCGGCCGGTTAACGGATGACACCGATAATTTGCAGAAACTTGTCGATGAAATAAAGTCGATAGAGGGTCCGGACGGCCGGCAGTGGCGATATGAGCAGGCAAAGCTGTGGTTTGCGTCAGATGCTTTTAATGAACGATATCCAGAGATAATTTTGTTGTTGAAGGAAAATCTTCTTGCGAATCCCGATGACCAATCCAGTCGGCGACTTCTGGCGACAAGCTATGAGCGGGCAGGCGAGTACCAGTTGGCGCTCTCGGCCTATCGGGAGTTAATAAACAGAATACCGGAAGATATTCAGTTGGTAATTTCAACGGTGGCTACAATGTACAAAGCCGGTGAATACGAACAGGCTGATTCCTTGTTGGCCCGGGCCGCAAGGCAAAAATTATCCGACCCACGACTCTCCAGGCTGGAACTTTACAGCTGCATCAGACAGGGAAAACTGGATTCGGCCGGCGATATTCTTGAAGAATTGCTTTCGGAAAAACCCGATGATGATGGTACCAGGTTCTCCCTGGCGCTTTTGAAAATGCAACAAGAAAAGCTTAATGAGGCAAGGGAGTTATTGAATCAACTGCTCAAGAAGAATCCAGACTCTCTTTCGGTAACGGCGCAATTGGTAGAGATTAACCTCCGGCAGGAAAAAGACGACCAGGCCCTGGAGCTTTGTGACGAGATGGTCGGTCGTCTGAATAACCCGTCAGCCTACCTCCTTCGCGCCAGAGCATACGCCGGATTGAAACAAATGTCGCGGGCAAAGACTGATATGGAAAAAGCCGTGCAACTGGAGCCGGACGATATAAAAACATTGGTGCTAAAAAGCCGGATTCATCAGGCAATGGGAGAGATTGACCAGGCGATTAGCTCAATAAAGCGGGCGACTGAAATCGCACCACAAGATTATCAGGTCCAAAGGCAGGCTGCTCTGACTTTCCTTACTTCCCGCGACCGGCAGCAACAACTTCAGGGACGCCGGTTTCTCGACAAAGCGCTGGCCTTGAATCCGGATGATACCGAATTAAAGCTCTACAAAGCCCGGCTTCTTTTATCAGAAGCGACGGCTCCTTCGGTTGAACGGGCCGTGAGTATCCTGGCGGAGATAACCCGCAGCCGGCCGAAAGTTCCCCAGGCGTGGGCAATGCTGGTTGAGATATATCTTCAGCAGGATGACCCGGCCAAGGCTATGGATTTGGCTTTGCGCGGCCTTTCTTATCTGCCGAGGGACAAATTATTAATGCTTGCCAAGGCACAGTGTGAAACCGCCATATCTCCTGTACATTCAATTCCAACACTCAAAGCGCTTTTGGAAATATATCCTGATGATATCGATGCTATAATCTTCCTGGCAGACACTTATGTTTTGACGGGACGCTGTTCAGAGGCTGTCGAACTTCTTGAATCTCGTCTGAAATCGGCAAAAGGCCGGGATAGCAGGAAAATAAAGATTGCCTTAGCCGAAGCTTTGTACGAAAGCGGCGACACTGAATCGGCCCATGAGCAATTTTCGATGCTGTATGAGGAACAACCGGATGACTCTGCTGCTGTTGTGGCTCATATTCGGGTAATGCAGAAAGCGCAGCGATGGGATGAAGTGGCCGACGAAATTATCGGCTGGTATAAAAAACATCCAAAAGATACAGCAACCTGGCTGCCAGTAACCGAAGCCCTTGCAGTCAGTCCCGAAGGCGGAGCCAAAAAAGCCGCCGAAAGCATTTTACATTCGATTATTGACATTGACCCTGGTTGTGTCGATGCCTTAAGTTCGCTTGGCGTACTTTTACACATGTCGGGAAATTATGCTGATGCCGCCCAAACCTACGAAAAGGTCTTAAAACTTGAGCCTGAAAGACTCACAGCACTGAATAATCTGGCGTGGATATTATGCAAAGAACAGGACCAATGCCGGCGGGCGCTTGAGCTTGTTGAACGAGGTATCGAGCAGAATCCCGAATACATCGATCTGATTGATACGAGGGGTACTGTGTACTACCGCCTGGGCTGGTACGACAAGGCCGTTGAAGATTTTACAAAGTGTACAAAATTATATATGCGCCGGGAGCCGGCGGCTGCAGGTTCATATCTCCGCCTTGGAAAAACGCTCGAAAAACTCGCGCGGTATAGCGAAGCGATAGTTAATTTGAAAAAGTCCTTGGATATTAACTCTCAAGTCGGGGGCCTGTCTCAAAAAGATGCGGATGAGGCCCGGCGGCTTTTAACGGAACTTTCGGAGAAATCTAATTATGTCTCAGTCACCAATTGATTTGAGTGCCGGTCAAAATGAACGGTTGCAGCATCCTAACGTGGTGCTGCTGAATGAGTGTCAGTGGTCGTATCTTAAAAGACGATATAAAATGACGCCGAGAGAAACCCAAATCGCCCAGTTGATTTGTCAGGGATTAGGCAACGAGGAAATTGCAAAAAGATTAAAGATTAAGCACGGAACCGTCAAAACTCATATTCGAAATCTTTATCGAAAGCTCTGGGTGCATAATAAAATCTCGATGCTTCTAAGATTTGTCGAAGACACAAACGGGCTTTTAGATAAATCAGCCATTTAGACTAATCAACTTCGCTTAATCCGTTCGCGCAAGGTACCACAAATCGGTAAAACTCTGACACCTTAAAATAGCAATCCCACCTGTCAACCAACCAACTTCACATCTCATAATCTCCGTCTTTATCGAAAAATGAGGTATTTTCTAAGAAATGCCCCTTTTTATACAAACTGCCCACTACTTTCGGGCTATATCTTTAGTGTTAGTCCCAAAGCCAGCTTCTATTAAAAAAAATAATACCTACAATTAGCCCTTTTTCCCGTTTTCTGCTTGATTATTGAGGTTGCTTTTTGTTATAATGCTTACTCTTTATTGAAAGTGCGACTTTTATAGTGTAGTCTGCTATGGGTAATTTGAAATTTATCTCAAAAAATCTTTGGAATTCGTAAATTTTGTGTTTGACAAATAAACAGTGTACTATTATAGTCAAATATAATCTTGATTTCCGGTAGTTCGGTGTTTTATTTCTGCTTGGTAGCACGTCACTATGGGGGATGGATTCCCATTTTTGACTGGGATGTCACGTAAACTGTTTTGGCAGGGTCTTTGCTGAAAACGTTTGTCAGGGAAGCTCACGAAGAATAAGCAAGGGGAGTTCTGTCTAAATTTTTAGAAGAGTGGAGAAGCTGTGGACATTTGGTATGGGAGACGACTCTTTCAGGTCGTAGCGTCTGTGCACGCAAGCGCGCTTGATGCGCAAAAAAAAGACGACCGACCCCCTCGACCCCCTGTCCCGATTTGCACACTTATCTTCAATTTGCATCGGTTATTATCTGCTTTTTGGGCAGAGCTTAAAACAGTGTATATAATTTCTTTTTCGCCCGCCTTTATTTTTGAAAACCTTGCCCGCGGTCCCCCCGCTAAAAATTGAAGGATAGCACTTTAAGAATAAAGCGTGTATTTGCAAAAGATTATTTAACCTTGTTTTGCAAATTCTGTAAGGAATCAATGATGAAAGATTTTGATATGACTAAACTAAAAGTAATACTGACAGCGGCCCTGATTTTTGCCGCAGCCGGAACTGCAATCGCCGGTTTCACCGACGTTAAGCCATCCCGTCCAGGCGAACTGGGAATCGAAGCTTTACTGGATGGAATATATGGCGGCGACTTCAGTGGTTCCGGTGGTGATATAGATGCACATATCACATACACCGGTTCCGGTGACTCCGCGGGTATCACAGCGACGCGAATCCAGGATTTCCTTGATAGGGACGGAACACCTGACCCCATCAACTTGCTGACCGGAACTGCAACTGATGTGGACCAGTTTTGGACCGATGGTATCGCAAATGCCACCGCAAGGGCCGTTTATGCCGGATACACTCAACAGTTCGGTTATAGGCAAAACGGCGGTGATTACACCAAATGGTTTGATGTAACTTCAACCTCTACCTTCGATTTTCTTAATGTCCAAAGCCCAGGTTCCCACACCTTCAGTCCAACATGGGAATGGGCAAGATGGGGGAATAATCCCGACGAACCCTGGTTCTCGGGTCCAAACACAGATGGTTTGGACCACATGATTACGTACCTCATTACCGGTGCCTATGGGGCTGAAACTACCACTTGGTTGTTGTTCTTCTCTGACCTGTATGACCCGACAGGTGATTACGAGCCGGACTTTAATGATTTGGTGGTTGAGATACAGGCAACAGTTATACCCGCTCCAGGTGCCGTTTTACTCGGTAGTGTGGGCATCGTAGTTGTTGGATGGCTGAAAAGAAGAAAGACGTTGTGACACCTCCCCGGTATGTAAAAAAACACTGGCGTGTTGCACGAAGGCGAGCGGGCAAAATGTAATCAGGAAAGCAAGAAACTACAGTAAGGATTGATGAAGTCGATAGTTCTTTGTTAAAATGTTTTATCAGAAAAGGAGTGACGTTTATGAAAAAATTTGTTTTTTCGGTTTTAGTTTTTACTTTGTTGGCTGCACCTGTTCTTGCGGCCCCTACGATTCGATTGACAAATGGAGCTTATGGAACCACTGCCGGCGGAGAGTTTGACATTCAAGTATTATCCGGTACTATAGGACCATACAGTGCGCCTGACACTTTTTACACCTTTTGCGTAGAGTATAATGAGCACATTAGGTATAATACTACCTACGACGTGCTCATTGGCGAGACTGTAAAGTACAATAACAGTTCTTACCCCGGTGTTGAAACTCCTCTCGACCCCAGGAGCGCTTATCTTTTTACTCAGTACGTAAACGAAGAGATACCGGATCCTGTAAACGCAGGCGAGTTCCTAACGCGATCAGATACCTTGGCAAATGATTTACAAGAGGCCCTGTGGCAAATTCAAAATGCTAATGGGTATCACAACTGGCTTGTTGACTTGGCTAATGAGGCTGTCGCCTTAGGTGGCGAATGGTATGAAATGGGATTGGGTAACGTTCGCGTAATGAACCTCTACGCAGAAGGCCACGCCGGCGAGTATGCCTATCGCAGGCAGGATCAGTTGGTCATGGTACCAGCGCCGGGTTCTGTTTTCTTAGGCAGCATTGGTATCGGTTTCGTCGGTTGGCTAAGAAGACGCAGAACTCTGTGAGCTGAAACTAAAACTGTAAAGAAAAATATACGGTTGGAAGACGGTTGGAAGCCCGACAAAAAACTGTGGGGCCCAGAGAAGATTGCGCCTGGGGATGCGTAGCAGGGTAGAAAGTGCGCAACAACAGCATCTTAGGTGTACAAATGGGTTGTGTACCTACGGCACGGCGCGGAGCGTCTGTTGATGAACCGCTACAGAACGTTTTGTTGATACAGAGACGGTGTATGCCGCCTACGGCTCTTGCCAGAGCCAGTTATATGCAAAGTTGAGAAGGTCGAGCGATTTGAACCGTCCTTTTCCGTTCAAATCTTCAATACGAACCTTTTCAAAGACAAAGTCAGGCCGTTTTACGCAAAGTTTCCACCAGCAGCGGGGCCTGCCAGCTACCGATACCGTCCCACCAAAAAGCGATATGGTCAATGAAACGCCGGCCCTGAAGTTGTTCTTTATGTGCCTCTGTCGCCAGTTCATGCAGTTGTCTCATGCAAATTATGCCGCCTAAACGCCAGGCACGAGCACCGATTTGGACAACCTCTGGTTCTATATCGCCGCCTTTGGTTGCATATTCACCAAGAAGCTCGGCAAGCTTCCGGGCCATCGGGGGAAGGATTTGCAGCAATTGCTGCTGCTGAAGTGACTCTTTTTCCTTCAGCTTCACAAGCAGTCGCTCATTATCAATCCGCTGTTTTTCACGCATCGCCTGGATGTGGGCCTGCCGCCGCCGATGATGTTCTCTGCTTGCCGGCAGCATCATTTCAACTGAGCCGATAGCCGGGTCAAGCACAATCCATACGAAGAATGTCGTAGCCAGTGTACCAATGCTGATTGTGGCCAGTTGCTGGGCTGTATCGGCGCCGCCGGCTGTACTTAGCAAACCCGCAAAAGCCCCTAAAAAGGGGCTTATATCATAGAACGTCATATAGTAAATCGAGGTGGTTAACGGGTGCTCGTGTTTTGAAGGTTGAACCACACCTCTGAATATCGCAAACAAATACAGACTGATAAGAAGAAATATCAGTACCGCCGAATAACCCGACAACGAGAATATCAGCCACCAACCAGCACCTGCCTGTCGAAGTGCCAAAATCAGGAGAAGACCGGTGCTGGCTACAAACCACGATGTGCTGGAAAAATGAACCAGTTTCAATATTCGCTGAGATGACATCATGACCGTTTGCTTTACATTCAGATTAAGAGTACCGGGTACGTTCTTTATCAATCATCGTCGTCATCGCTGAGCACTTCTACATCTGCAACTATACTTGCACCACCTCTGAGAGGTCCTACTATTTCCTGAAGCGTCAGGCCTATAGATGCCAGAATCGTTGGTGGTACATAAATAATATCACCTTCCTGCAAAAGTACGTTACCACTCATATCCCCGTGCTCAATCATACGCTTGAAGTCAAGTTTGAAAATCTTCGGCTTTTCGGCTAAAGCAAGGGAAGGTCTGATTACCTGGGTCTCTTCTTCCCATGCCTGAACATTCGGCACCGCCTTTGATATGGCCGAGAGCGTTGTCTCACGCCCTGTATATATCTGAGCACCGGGATTTGTAACCATGCCTATAACATAATAATACTTGCTCTCGTTTCTTGCCACCCGGACATCTATAGGATAGTCGCTTGCAAAGGTGTAAAACTTTTTGAGTCTCTCACTGATTATTTCAGCAACCTGGCGAGGTGTCTTGCCGGCAACATGGATCTCACCGATGTTTTCAAAAGAGATACAGCCGTCGGGGCGGATAGTCTGGGTGTAACCGATCCTGCGAACCGTACCCTGCAATTGAGGGACCTTCGAACTTATTACCGTAATCTGGTCGGGAGGTTGCATCAGGTAATCATCGGCCGTAACCTGGGCCTCATCAGGCCTCAAAAAGGCTTCAATATCCTCCGGCCTCGCCGAAAAACACCCCCCCAGCATCACCACAAGTGCCAATAGAACACATCCGCCATAAGTCTGTTGATATCGCATCCTCAAATCCTTTCTTTTGTATTGATATTAAAATGAGCACCTTGAGAAACCCCAATTTGAAACGAATTCAAAAAAGGAAACACTTACATTATATCGAAGTTCCCAAGAGGATAGATGAGAAATTTTCTTGCAATATCCATTTTTTCCGGGTAAGCTTGACTGCCTGATATTTGGTCCGGTAATTTGTGCCGTATTGAAGAGTTTTTCAAGACCGAATTCGGGCGATTAGCTCAGTTTGGTAGAGCAGCTGACTCTTAATCAGCGGGTCACAGGTTCGAGCCCTGTATCGCCCAGTTCCCTCAATCTGAGGCCCGGGTGGTCTGTGCGAACCTCTGGAAATTACCTTCCGTGTTCAACCGGAGAGTATCACAGACATAAAACCACACCGCCGGGGCCGGACTTTGAAAAACTCCCTGTAAATAAGTTCAAATCTGTCAGGCTAATTTGTGTACGGCTTCTGTCATCAGTTTGGCAATCGGCAGCCCTTGCGGACATCGGGCCTCGGCAAGTGAATAATCGGCCTTGGTCAACCTTTTCCTTACCGCCGAAGGAATCATGGCAAAATACTCCCTGGCCATCTCAGGCTCGCCATAACTGTTGTAGTACATAAGGCAACGCATCACATCCGCCAAATACGGCATCTTGGCCGCCCGCTCGCAGATATTCGCGCACCCTGCACAATAACCGCTGCACGTCAGCGAAGCGTATTGTGAAAGGAAATCCAAGTCGGCGGCCGAAAGTTTGGTCTTATCAAGCACCGCCGCTGCATTTTCCGTCAGCCTGGCGACGGTTCGCATCTGAACGCATGCCGAACTGAATCTTTTGTCGGACAAAACCGCCTTTATCTTTGCCTGGCCCTGTGTGAATCCCCTGGCTAAGAAATGACCGGCTAATTCCTTGTCGTCTTCGCTCTTTACCTCCTGGCCGTCGGCCATAACCTTCATCGCGATAAGTGCGATACCGGCCTTGTTACAGGCCTCGACGGCCGCCTGCATCTTCTCATCCTGCATCACCCGGAAGTTATACGTTGTCATTATGACATCAATCCAGTCCAGCTCGGAAGCGGCGGCGAGGTTGTCGGCCATATTACTGTGTGTGCTGAAGCCGAAAAAGCGAATCAGCTTGCGCTCCTTAGCGCTCTTGACCCACTGCTTCAACTCATCCGTCAATTGCGAAGGTCTCCTCAGCCCGTGAACACCGTAATACAAATCGATGTAACTGGTGTTCATTCTTTCCAGGGAAGTCTGAAGCCGTTTTTCAACCGTCTGGGGATTTCTTGCGTCCGAGGCCTTGCTGACGATGAAAAGACTCTTTCGGACATCCGGATGCTTTTTCAGAAACTTGCCGATTCCGATTTCACTGTTACCACCCGCGTAGCTGTTGGCCGTGTCCCAGTAATGGACTCCCCAGTCGAGGCAGCTTTTCAAAATGATCTGGTTCTCGGCAATATCGAACATCGCACCCAGAGACAGACACGGAACCTCAACTTCCGTTTTACCTAACTTTCGTCTCGGGACCTGTGGATATTTGGGAACCTGTTTGCGGTCGGCGGATTTTGATGCATCGGTCGCGGTTTTGTTTGGGTCATCTGTTTTGGCATAGACTGCCCCCGCAAGTGCGGAAGCCAGGCCGGCTGTTCCGGCTGTTTTCAAAAAGTTCCTTCGATTAATCCTGTCTTGTTCTTTATGCATTTTAAGTTCCTCCCAAATATTGAACAGATTTAGTTTATTTAACACCCCAATTCTATCAGATTAAACACAATTGTGCACTAATTAGCTTTCCGGCACAATCTTTCTTTGAAGGTTTCTGGTTTTTCCCAGCGGAGGTGCTTATAGCTCTTTTCTCTGGGGCACCGGCCGAATCGAGGCAAGAATAGGGCCTGAGGCAATAACTTACAGGATTTTGAGGTAATTTTTTTATTTCCTCGACTTCACAGCCTTGGATAAACTCAGGGCAAACAGGGCAGACTTCTGTTTTTCGATTGGGTTCGTTTGGGTTCGTTTTCTTAACATTTGGTTTTGTATAAATCACGGCAACTTCTTATATATCCTTTTGTTAGCTTTCATTTTTAATTGTTAAGATTGGGTTCGTTTTGCAGAAAAAAGTTACCTTCGGATATGTTTTTTGCGGTTCTTTTTGGCGATTACGGCGTTGTTCTTGCCTGACCGCACGTACTCGATGTACCCCGGTGATTCCCATTTTGCTAAATGTTGCAAAATGGGACCCGGCGCCTTTCCGTGCGGCGGCAGGCAAACGCCTTGTACTCAGCAAAAACTCCTCGCAA
>DUZQ01000043.1 GCA_013349435.1 Planctomycetota bacterium
ACCATAGCCACCTGCAAAAAACAACAGCGAAATGTCTTTGATTTTATCCATGAATCTGTTATTGCTCACTGGAGTACTAAAAAATATCCATCGTTAATCCGTCAAAAACTGTGAACGGTTACATATTTTATATTTTGTCGATTGCTCGTTTATTCGCTCTTGCTGTGTTTTGGGAGGCGATGAAAATCGCAGTTAGCTCATTCCCCTCTTCAAGCAATGATGCAACTTTTGTCTTCTTAAGCAGTTGTTCGTCAATGATAAATTCCAACCAAAAGCACGACTCATCAACTTCTTCTATAACAATTGCCAGTTTTGAAATAAAGTCAGCTTTCGACCGGGCAGTACAAACAGCTCGATAATTGGCGGCAACAGAGGTGGAACAACGTATTATCTGTCCTCTAATATTATTGCCCAAGTAGTTGTTAGGTAGCGCCATACTGAGCTTGACACAACGGTGTGCAAACTCTTTGGTTCTTTTCTTTAGCTCGTTCTTGTCCATACCAATATAAAATATCAAATATACAATATAAAATTACATACTGTCTGCCTGTGTTATTCTGAGGACCTCGGCAACTGTAGTTATCCCGGCGGCAGCCTTTCTTGCGCCGTCCATCCGCAGGGTTTTCATGCCAAACTGTAAGGCCCTTTTCTTTATGGTACCGGCACTTTCCCTGTGATAAATCAGGTCCCGAATATCTTCGTTTATCGGCAGCAGTTCGTAGATTCCGATTCGCCCCCGGTATCCCGTGTCGAAACATTTGCCGCAGCCGGCCCCTTTGTGGAATTGGGCTTTTTTTAATTCGTCCGGCTCCAACGCCAGTTCCTTGAGTTCCTTGTCCGAGGGCTTATAAGGCTCTTTGCAAGAGGGGCATATTCTTCTGACAAGCCTTTGTGCAAGGATTGCTATCAAAGAAGAGCTTACCAGGTAGGGTTCGACACCAAAGTCAAGCAGCCTGCTGACGGCACCGGCCGCATCGTTTGTATGCAGAGTGCTGAAGACCAGATGCCCGGTAAGAGAGGACTGTATGCACATCCCGGCGGTCTCCTCGTCACGCACTTCGCCTACCATTATCACATCGGGGTCCTGCCTGAGAACATGCCTCAGGGCGTTTACGAACGTAACGCCTTTCTTGGAGGCGACCTGCATCTGGCTTATGCCTCCTAACTGGTATTCTATCGGGTCCTCGATGGTCATAACATTTTTCTGAATAGAGTCGATTCTGTTAAGACACGCATATAGCGTTGTGCTTTTGCCGCTGCCTGTCGGGCCGGTTACAAATATCACGCCGTGTGAACGATTAATTATCCCATCAAACGACTCAAGGTCTCCTTTGGACAGGCCCAATTCGTCAAGCGTGAACAGGCCTGTACTCTTATCGAGTATTCTCAGTACACTCCGCTCGCCGAAACTTGTCGGGACGGTGCTTACACGCAGGTCGATTTCACGCTGGCCCAGGCGCACGCTGCATCTGCCGTCCTGCGGCATCCGGCGTTCGGCGATATCCATCCCGGCCATGACCTTGATGCGGGATATTGCCAGCGGCAATACGTTGCGGTTCAGGCTAAGTGTGTCGTAAAGAATTCCATCTACGCGATAACGAATCTGGATTTTGGTTTCGTAAGGGTGGATGTGTATATCGCTGGCCCTTAGCTGCAGTGCTCGGAAAAGGATATCATTAATGAGCCTGATAACCGGCGGGCGATTGACAACATCAAGAAGGTCGTCCGATGAGGCCACTTCGTCAACAAGCTGGTCGAGATTCTGGCCGTTAAGTTCCTCGGCAACCTCTTCGATAACAGTGCTCTTCTGTTCGTAGGCGACGTCAATTGCTGCGGTTATAGCCGCCCGCGATGCAAGGGCCGTCCTGACCGGTGTACCAACCATCTTGGAAACGTTATCAAGTGCGCTTGTATCCAGCGGTTTGGAGAGAACCACCGTAAGCTCGGGATCCGAGTCCTTGCGAATCCCGATAAGATAATGATGCTGGGCGTATGTGGCAGACACCGCTTCGACAAACTCGGCGGGCACGTCGGAGGCGGGAACCTCAGCCAGATACTCCAGGCCGAGAGTTTCTGCGAACAGCTTCAGTACCGTATCTTCCGTAAAAGCAGGTGCGGCAAGCAGCAGTTCATCAGCCCTGCGCGCATCATCTGCGTTCTCATCGAAATATTTCGACAACACATCGGCATCGGCAATGCCGCTGCTCCTTGCTGTTTGTATCAAAAGGTCTTTCATCTGTCGCGACCTTGGATTCATTAAAATTTAGTTACTACTCAGTCCGTGGCTCATCAGCTTCGAGTATATGAAGCGGTTCCATCACTCCGGGTTTTATACCCGGCCAGTCCTCATATTTCTGCATCTCGTTCTCGGTATTTTCAAATTCGTTCCGGTTTCTCACAGATATATCGATCAGTTCTTCGCTGGTCAGGTCGGTACCGGGCCGGAGTATATGTGCCTTTACAAATATGTAAAGCTTACTCTGTGCATTAGTGTTACTTGTCTTGCGGAAGAGTCCACCCACAAGCGGGATGTCACCTAATATCGGCACTTTATCTCCACCTTTGCTCTGGTTTATCTTATCCATCCCTCCAAGTATTATGGTTGACCCATCGGGTACTGTAACAACCGTTGTTACATCGCTGGCAGCCTGATCCGGTGGTTTAGTACTGGCAGGGTCAAGATTGACAAAATCCGAACGCGCCAGAATTATCTCAAGCCGAAGATTGTTTCCCTTGCTTATGTGCGGCTTAATATCAAGTTTAATACTGGCATCATAGGGTTCAAACTTAATGTCTGTACTTGTAAAGGGACTTCCTGTATCCGGTATCTGCGTGCTGCTTGTTGTCCTGGTTATATATGTGGTGCTCTTGGTCTCAATAGTGCCCTGCTGATTGTCATCGACCAAAAGTTTCGGTTTTGCCAGAATTCGCCCATATTTCTTTGTTTGCATTGCAGTCAGTAGGATATTAACTTTTTCGTCCCCATAAAATCCCGTGAAGTTGCCTGAGTCACTTCTCAGGTCGATGAACTTATTACGATCCGGTGCAGCCAGAAGGCTGCTTAAAACATTGTCTGAGGTGAACACCTCATCACCCTCAGCGTTTACAATCGTATTTACAAGACCCGAAGTATTTGTCAGGTCAGGAATACTGGATAAAATACCAAGGTCATAGTTAAAATCATCAGTCTTGGTTATCTCAACAAGGGTTACATCGAGCAGAACCTGTGGACGGTACTCATCGAGTTGTCTGATTAGAGAGCCTATCCACTGCTGATTCTTCTTGCTTGCATAGACAATAAGCGAGTAAGTTTTGGGATCTGCAACGATTGTAATCTCTTCTTCCAATTTTGATGGTATTGTTGAGGCTGTCGGCCTTGTTTGGACCTTGGCGTCAGGTGCCGCCGCTGCCGCCTTTGCCCTGGTGGTCTTTTCGATGAGCTTGGCTAAGACGTCGGATAATTCCTGTGGGTCCTGATTTTCAAGCGGATAAACCACGTAAGGCAGGGTGGCCTCCTCGAGTTCGCGGTCAACGTGCGCGATAACCAGCGCGATTATGGTATGCTGGGCAGGCAGAGCGTTAACCAGGATAGAATTCGTCGCCGGCAAAACGGATATTTGCGGCTCCTCTTCAAGCGGTTCACCTGTTGTTGTCGGAGCTGCCTGCGCCGGTGTCTTTCTGGCAGCGGTCCTACTCGGTACAGGCCGCCTTTGGGAAGCGCCTCTTGTCGCAAGACCGGTAATCACACCCAACTCTCCCAGGGTGTCGAGAATCTGGGTAGGGTCAACATGCTGAATCTCGTACTCTTTGATAATCCTCCGGTCCGGTTTTTCAACGTCAAGTGCATCTATCAACTCATTAACCAGA
Organism: Planctomycetota bacterium; assembly: GCA_013349435.1. GTDB lineage: Bacteria > Planctomycetota > Phycisphaerae > Sedimentisphaerales > Anaerohalosphaeraceae > QNBT01. The sequence goes on from DUZQ01000043.1 coordinate 3,868, forward strand.
TCGATATCTTCGGCGGTTCCTATCATAAGAACCCTGTTCGTCCTTTCGTCTGCATCGAGAAAGACGACTTCCTCGGCGGGCGCACCGGGTTGTGCCTGGGTGGTGGTTCTTCTTTGGGCGGTTCTTCTGGCGGCGGCCCTTCGCTGGGCCGCAGTCTGCGGTTTTCTTGAAGGAGGCGCGGCCGTTGTGCTAACACTGACCGAAACGGAAACGGTTCCGAGCTTCTCAGCGAAAGTCTTAATCTTCGGGAGTAAATCGGCGGCAAAGGTGTATTGCAATTGTCTGAACTGAAACTTCCGCGTTTCGCCGGGGACATCAATCATTTTCAAAATTTCTTCAATCCGGGCCATTCTATAGGCATAACCCGTTACGATGAGGGTGCCGTTCTCGGGGATCGAATTGATGATTGTGCCGAGCTTCATACTCTTGAGCAGGTTCTCGGCACTGGCGGTGTCAACAAACTGCAGGTCGAAGATGCTGGTTACGATTACGTCGCCGGGCTGAATGTCCTGAGGCGATATTCGAAGTGTCGGGTCATAGTCGAGTGCCTGCGCTTCCGGGACAATGGTAACCAGTTTGCCCCGTCGTGTCATTACGAAACCTCTGAACTTCAGTACCGATTCGAGCAGGGCATACGCGTCCTTGACCTTTACTTTGCCGTCGTGAACTTTGAGCATGACATCGCCCTTGACCTGCTTTTCATCATAGATGTAATTAAGGCCTAACAGCTTGCCGACCATCTCCACCAATGCGGTAATCTCGACCTTTTCCGGCAGAGTAATCGTCAAATCGAGCTCCTTTTCAGCATCAGGTATCAATATCCGGTCCAGATATTCAACAGGCGGCTCTTCATCCTCCCGTTCGTCCGGCCCTGTAAGCTGCTCTTCTATTGTCTCTTCTGTTTCATCTATCCTTTTTTCTGATTCTTTTGCCGATAAGGCGACATTTGGTTCTGTTTCTTCTACAGCTAAGGTATCCGGTCGGGGCGGTATTTGAGCTTTTAACAATTTTGCAACCTCGGACTGAACAATAGCGGCAAGCTCCTGCTTTGATATGCCAATCGTTTCTGTTTGGGCCTGTGCTGGAACACCGACACCCGTATCCCGTGGAATCCTTACAGGTGCTTCGGCGTCTTGAGCCTTCTCGATTTCGTCGATATGTTCGGCGGGCTTTTCAAAAACAGCTTTTTCAGTATCAGCAAGCTCTTTCTCGGCCTGTTTCTCTGCAGCGGCCAGCGCTTCGAGAAGCTCATCACCGAATAAATCTTCTTGGGCCTGCCGCGATTCGACTTCGACAGGAGGGGCCTCAGGCTCGGTGAGATCCTGCTTGGTGCGGGCAGCCATCTTGCCCTCAATTTCCGCCATCATTTCTAAAAAACCTTCGTCGAGTAAATCTTCTTTCTCCTTAACTTCAACAGCCTTTGCCCCGTTACCAATCAGTTTCTCTGTATCCCCGCCTTTGTCATTAGCATCAACCGCCCCGGCGCCAACGTCCACTTCAGCCAACGCTTCTGCCGCTTCAGGCCGCCCAATCAAAAGGGCATTCGGCTCGGCAAATTCCGCCGGCACCTTCCCTTCCAACGCCGTCTGTGTACGGGCCTGAAGCCTTTGTATGGCATCGGCAATCCTGTTAAACAAAGGCTCGGGAGCAACTGCTATCAGGTCCCCATCGTGTATGTCCACAATGGCGATTCCTTCGGAAGGTTCGGTTGTATTTGTCGGTGGTTCTTTGAAGGTTCCGATATTAATATCGCCGAGTTCGGAGGCTATTTCGTCATTTCGGGGCATCTTCTGGATATCCGGCGAAGTCAAAATGGTCTTTATCACAAACGGCTGCTCCGAGTCAATCATTCTCAGGAGGCTGGAGGCCTTGACCAGCTCGCCGGGGCTGTCGGATTCCACTATGATTGAATTATGAGGAAGATTATTGATGTTCCTGCCTATACCGAGGTCGATGAGATGCTGTTTGGCGTCTGTGGCCGATATGTGCCTGAATTTATAAACCCTGTTGCGCAAAACCGGTTGCTCATCAGAACCCTGCGCTACACAAGTACCCTCAACAGCCATAAAAAGGACGATTATGCAAGTGCATATTTTAGAAAAAATCCATTTTTTTTGTTGGCCCTGACAACAACCTGATTGCATCTTAAAACCTTTCCTGTATATTTTTTTACTCGTTATTTTCCTCGATTTGGGCCTGCTCTTCTTCTAAACTTTGAAGGAGTTCGCTCCAAATTTTCATTTCGTTTTCCTTTTCCGCGTCATCTCCTGAGGCATCCGGCTGAGACATTATCTCCTTAATAGTTGCAATGCTCTCCGAGATATTTTCTCTTTTCTCCTGGGCAGTAGGTTCTGGACGCTGAATTGTGCGCGGCTCCCGTGGAGGAAGCCGACGTACGCGTCTTCTCGTTGCCAAATCATTCTCGGGCCTTGCAGGTGTGGTAACCGGTTGAGCCTGGGGTATAGTGGGTTTGTCCGCGTCAACAACACTTTCCGCCGCCTGCAAAGGAGTTGATATACCTGCCTGGGGCAGCAAAGCCGCCAGTTCACTTTTAAGCAGGGTTTTTGTCGTTTTTTTGCTAACTGGAACGAATATCTCCTGGCCGTCACTGCAAACAATGCTTCCATCTTTAACCTGCTCAATCGTCAAATGTCCGACATCCTCGCCCTGACGGTACCACTTTATACCCTTAACCGGCAACGCCAGCAGAGCTAATGACCTGTCCGGCATCTGCTCATACCGGCAGGTCGCCAAAAGATCGAATTTGGCCTTTACCGGAGCTTTGGGTCTTGGTGGTTCCGGAGTTCTTTTGCTTGCTACGCGCGGCCGGCGTATAGTTTTTGGTTTCACAGGCTCAGGTGGCGGTGGCGGGTTGATTCTGAGTGAAAAATCCTTTGCAAATTTTACGAGTGGTGATATCTGGTCCTCACCCGGCTCGGTTTTTTTTGCAGTTTTTTTGAAATTTTCGATGGCTCCGGGTGCCTTTAGCAATTCCTCGATTTGCTCATCCCCTCGAATCGCTCCAACAATTACTAACCCAACAAGGCCAACGGCACATATAAATATAAGTATGCTCGCTACTTTGAGTATCTTTAACATACCATTTCGGCTCCACAATCCAGAGGCCACTCACAACAAGGGTATATACACTTTTGTTACAGAGGGGAGACGCTGCACATTATTTGTGTGTTCTATATTACGTGCATCCCTACTTTTGGACATCTTCGTCTTGATTTGGTTCCTTCCAATGGACAATTTTTTCCAGGTATTCGGCTTCGCGACCCTGGTAGTTGCTGTGCTCCGGAGTGTGGCAATCGACACATGCAGATTTAGGTTCTGAGGTTTGATTGTCTTTGCCCTGTGTAACAACGGCCATCATGTGTTTTGAGCCTGGTCCATGGCAGACCTCACACCCGACATTTCTGAGGTCTTCGTGGCTTTTTTCAGACACAAAACCAGTTTCATATTCCAAGCCCACAACGTGGCACCTTATACATTCAGGATCATACTGAGAACCGACATTTACAAGTGTCCCGTAAGCCTTTGCGTGGGCCTTTTGAGACCATTTTTCGTACTCGTACTGGTGGCAGGAACTTCCGAAACCGCAACTGGTCGAACCGAGATACTGCAGGCCGTTTGGCAGAGGGACCTTGATAACTTTTTCGAGAAGACCCTCTTCCTTCACCATAAGCTGGTATTCTCTATACAACTGGACAAGCCCTTCATCCGAAGGCAATTCTTCGAGAACCGGCACCTCGCTATAATCGAGTTGCAGACCTTTGTCTTCATTGATACTGACTGTAAGACGGCCCAAATACTTGCCCAACCGTCCTGTAGTTATAAGAAGCGGTTTTTCTACTCCTGCATCGAGAACAAGCGGCTCATCAGATGAGGAAGGGCAAATAACAACATCAACAATATCTGTTTCAGCGATATGTTGAGTAACATCATCACTGCAGTCGTTCATTATCAGAATATTCAGTTCATGACCATTGGGCTTAGAGCCGAAAAGCTCCTCGAGCGAAAAAATTTTCCCTGTTTCGGCACTTACGGTTGCAACGGTAACAAAAAGGCATTTGTCTCCAATTTGTATTTCCCTTGTCCTGCCCGCCGGAATTTCAGGGTTTTCATTGAGAGCATACGTAATAGTGTCAAAAGAAAGATTTTCAAGTAATCCAAGTTCTTCAGCGATTCTGACGTCATTTTCAGTCAGGTTTACTATGTCATATCCAAGCATGGACAGAGCCTGAATGACTATGCCGAATTTTATGATGTCCTGCTCTGCATCGTCGGCTACGAAGTTACCCGTATCGATAACAAGCCTTTTCTCGGAAGCGACTTTTTCGAGGATTGAGGGCCTTTTCTCGAACCCGCCGAGTTGCCCTGATGCACAACCGCAGGGTTTCAATTCACCCAGCACATCGCCCGTCAGGAATATCGTTACCGAACCGACATCAAGCGACCGCTCGCTGTTAGCATCGGCCGATAAGGCACTTTTTGTTATTACCGTGCTCAAGCAACCGACACAGACCGCCGCGATATAAACCGTAATTCTTGATGGGATAATAGTCCGCAATTTACAACCCTTGTTGCCGCTCATTTGCTCTCTGCCGGTTCTCGCGGATACCATCCGTTGCAGAAAACGCTCAAATCATCCTTGCCGTTTTTGATTTTTATCTTGAGTTCATCCCTGAAATATCTTTTTGATTCGTTTGTTTGTTGGGGAGGGGTAATCCGAACCTCACACTTAACACCGTTTTCTTCATACTCCCGGCTGAGCAATTCTATGTGCCCCTTCTGCGATGATACAGACTCGATTTCGATTTTGTCACCATAGTTGCTCGTTATCCAGACAGTCTTTAACACCGGTTTTTCAGGGTCGGCGTTTTGAATGACTATTCTCGGGCGCGAAATGTCAAAAAGTGCCTTCGCCGAATATGGTATATTAATGTTACCGGCCTCGGGATGCGTTACATTTATTCTGATGCTGCCTCTGAGGTTGTTCTTAAGTTCATCCATGTTGACTTTCGGAACGATTACAAATTCCTTATTTTCGACCGTAGAATCAAAATCCGCACTAATAACATCGCGCGTGGTAGTGATACTCTTAATAGCAAAGGGCTTACCATCCTTACTCTTTATGGTGATGGGCTTTGCATCGGCATTTTCGGCTTTTAGCGAAAGATCCAGCGATTTAGGTTCGAAGTCAACTTTCAACTCAACTGTTGCCTTTAACGTCAGACCCAGCCTGGGATTTTTCTTATCATTACTAAGTATGTACAGGCGTTTTGTTGTACTGCCCTGCCGCGTCGGGGTTCGAAAAGTAACTTTGATGGTACCGGATTCACCCGGCTCATAGCTTTTCTTTTTCAACTGGGGTACTGTGCAGCCGCAGGTACTTTGAATCCTTGTAATTTTCAGCGTAGCATCTCCAACATTAGTAAACTTGAATTCACAGTCGTATTTCCTGTTCGGCGCCACCTTGCCAAAGTGATGAGTTTTCTCGGTTACTTTGATCACAGCCTTTTTAACTTCCGACTGTTGTGGTTTTTGGGCCTGAACCTGAATTGAGGCTCTTTCAATTTTCTTTTCCTGTTGCTTCTTGTCTTGGACAACCTTTGTTGTTTCAGATGGTGTCGCGGTTATCTTCTGTTGAAGCCGGGGGTTCTTTTCTGCCTCCTGACACCCTGATTGAAGATTCAGCGCCACAGAGCCGATTACAACAAGTATAATAGTCCGGTTTAATTTCATAATTTACACTCCAAACATCAAATATTAGGTTTAGGAAACGGTATTAGCTGAATTTAGCCGATAAATCAGTTTAGCAGATGGCGGATGTATAATCAACAACTATTTTGGTTTACGCCGGTTATGGCTTTACAGTTCGGTAATTTAAGATTAGAATTTAACCGATACAATTTCGTATCCTTTAGGAGTAAATCATGGCGAACGGACAGGATATAGAACTGTCAATTGTGATACCGGTCCTGAACGAGGCTGATAACCTGCAGCAGTTGTATGATGAAATCTGTAATACGGCAGATGGCCGGTACAGTTACGAAATATTATTTATCGACGATGGAAGCACCGATAACAGCTTTGCTGTTTTGAGTAAAATCTTGCAAAACAGTGAGAGGGTGCGCGTTATCCGTTTCCGCAGAAATTTCGGTCAGACGGCTGCTTTGTCGGCTGGTTTTGAACACGCCCGGGGCCGGATAATTATCCCGTTGGATGCCGACGGCCAGAATGACCCTGCTGATATCCCCAGGCTGATTGAAAAGCTGAATGAAGGCTACGACATTGTCAGTGGCTGGCGGAGAAAAAGACATGACAATGTTTTTACCCGGAAGCTGCCCTCTTGGGCGGCCAATCGGCTTATTGCCGCAATAACAGGCGTAAAACTGCACGATTTCGGTTGTACATTAAAGGTATATCGTGCCACATCACTAAAGGAAATTCGACTTTACGGGGAGATGCACCGGTTCATTCCAGCACTGGCCAGTTGGAGCGGCGAGAAAGTATCTGAACTTGTTGTCAACCATCGCCCCCGAACCAAGGGAGTTGCCAAATACGGCCTGGCAAGAACACTCAAGGTGGTCCTGGACCTTATTACCATTAAATTCCTGATGTCATTTTCAACCAAACCAATTTATATTTTTGGCGGCCTGGGAGTGTTGAGCATACTCGGCGCGAGCCTGTCCGGAACGGCTGTGCTTTACCAGAAGTTTATTTCAACTTCACATTTATCAATGAACAGGAATCCTCTTTTGGTCCTTACCGCGATGCTGATTACAGCTTCAATTCAATTTATTCTTATGGGCTTGTTGGCCGAGATGCTCGTCCGTACGTATCATGAATCTCAAGACAGACCTATTTACGTGATAGAGAAAATATTTGAATCAGAAAATAAAGTTTAAGAAACCGTTTTGTACATGCAGTTTACATATCACCTTTGTGGCTTACATGTCCCCTTTAGGCCGTTTAGTAACGGAGACAGTTGATGAGTCGTAAGAAACACCGCAGAACAAGTGCCAAAAAGGACCGGTGCCAAAGCAAAAGTAAAGTAAAGGAGTCGGCAATCATTATCGCCGCCGTGTTGCTTGCGGCTATACCGTTTTGCTGCGGCAAATATTTCGAATTCGCAAGCAAAGGTGCCTTCGACGGCAGCTTGAATGTTTACAGTGCACAGTGTATCGTCAACGGTCAAAAAATCGGAGTTGACACATTTCCCAGCGCAAGACCCGCAACACTGCTGGTAAATGTTATCGGAGTGGCACTTTTCGGTTTTAGCGAAGTCGGTCCCAAACTGATACAGATGCTGATGCAACTGGGTGCGCTGGTCTTGATGTTTTACACCATCCGCAGGATATTCGGGCTTTTGCCCGCTGCTGTGGCGCTGGTTCTGGCTGCGTTTTACCTCAGTTGCCCGCCTTACGCCAAGTTCGGCAACGTCAAGGAACAATTCATGATTGCCTGTGCAATTACGGCGGTGTGCGGTGTTATGCTAAACCATCTCGGAGGTTCGCGGTTGTGGCTGCTAATCTCCGGCGCCGCGGCCGTCAACGCATTTTTCTTCAAACAGACCGGTGCATCGGTGATAATCGCAATCGGCATATATGTATTAGCTGGGCCGATTCTTGGAAACCGAAAATGGCGTAAGCTCGGCTCGGATGTATTGTTACTGTTGGGGGGAGGAGTTTTGGGATTACTGCCGCTTATCATATTTTACACCTGGCAGGGCCGGCTGATAGGTTTTTTAAGGGGCATACCCGGCCTGAACTATCTTGTTGTAGCTTCGCAGGGCCAATCACCTTCAGTCGCTACGAAAATCAACCTCGGCGACCAGTATATGAAAGCCGGCAAATTGGTGTCTGTATTCAGGACGCAGTACGACTTTGTTGTAGGTTATTATCGTTCGTTTATCGTTCCTATAGGCCTGTCTGTTGCGGCAATTCTCTGGCGTCTTCGGCGACTGTTACCAATTAAAGCTAAAGACGAACTTGCAGATACTGAAACCTCAGGCCGCGAAAAAGAAGCTGATAAATTCGTTCTGCTGCTGGGCCTTTGGTGGTTGCTGGATATGGCGTTTGTGTGGGTGTCGCCCCGCAGCTACGTGGAATACTTTCTCCCCCTGGGCGGCTCAAGTGCCATGTTGGCCGCCTATGCCGTTTACAGGTTCGGCAAATGGCCGGTTGGGCTGGTATTTCTATTGGCCGGTTGGCTCGTCATCGATTTGTTTTTAGTCTGGGTCATCCCTACCGAATCCTTTCCCTATTTCACCTGCCGTTTGGCCAAGGCGGTAGGACCATATTGGAAAAGTTTCGGCCTGCAATGCCTACCCTTAGCGGCGGCAATAGTTATTTACACGACTATGAAAAAGAAAAATCTTCGCTCCACCTGTGCGGTTATCACAGCGTTGATTTGCCTGGTAATGTTTTTCTGGTGGAATACAGGAAATATAAAACTTCTAAACCAGAGAGTTCAGAGCTTATATCAAAGACGCCGTCAAAGTATTTTGCAGGAATGGGAACAGGTTGGAACGTACATTAAGCAGAATTCAGCCCCTGGAGACGGTCTTTACGTCTGGGGGTGGATACCCGGTATTTATGTCCAGGCTCAGAGATTCAGCCCGGCCGTTAAACCCTCGTACAGCAACATGCACTCAGACCGTGTAAGACAGGTCCGCTTTGAAATCTTAAGGCTGCTTGAAAAACTCCGGGCAAACCCGCCCTTGTATATAGTTGACACCCAGAAATTCCATTACCCTTATTACGACCACCCGAATTTCGACCTCTGGCCGAGGTGGATTAACGGCAAACAAGGACAGTTTTATCTTCGTTATCATCCCCTTCAGCCTGCCCAAAAAACGAAACTTTTGTCGGTCAAAGAATCGGCGGTATATCGTGAATTGTATCTCAAACAGGTCGAAGACTTTACATACGCGCTGCTAACCAGTCCAAATCGCAAGGGCGGCGCCGTAGAGCCTGAAAAAGCCCGCAAAATGGCCCAGACCGAGCGGAGAAGACACGAGAAGATGTATCCGTTAACCGAGTTTGTCATGGCCAACTACCAGCCCGTTCCTCTGCGGACGGGAATTCAGGTTTTTCGACGCAAAGACGCCGGTTAATCAGCCAAAACCCCGCGTAAAAAGCGAGGCTGAATATTATTTGCTTGCTTTACAAATTAAGGATTTCATCAGGGCTGTTACTTTATGTAAAGAACTATGAAAATACTAATGGTAAATTATGAGTTTCCGCCTATTGGCGGAGGAGCCGGCAAGGCCAATCTTTGTTTGCTCAAAGAATACGCCGACAGGGATAACCTGGCGATAGACGTCCTCACATCCGCCACGAGAACCGGTTTAAGCATCGAAAAATTTGCCGATAATATAACCATCTACAAGGTTGGTGTGCACAAAAAGAATTTGCACTTCTGGCGCAAGGCGGAGGTGCTGGAGTGGCTCATCAAGGCTTCGATTCATTATCGCAGACTGCTGAAGGCAAACGATTATGATTTGGCCCATGCATTTTTCGCCTTTCCCACGGCTTATCTTTGTCTGCGCAGCAAACGGAAACTGCCGTATATCATATCGCTCCGGGGCTCTGATGTTCCCGGTTATAATGTTCGTCTGCAGGCCGATTACAAGCTGCTGGCGCCGCTGTTTCGCAAAATTTGGACATCCGCCGCGGCGGTTGTGGCCAACAGCCGGGGTCTTGCAGAGCTGGCAAAAAAGTTTACGCCTGACCTGGATATCGCTGTAATAAACAACGGTATCGATACTGAAACATTTTATCCTTCTGTCGCGGGAGGTCCGGCTCGACCTGTAAGGCTCTTGACCGTTTGCAGGCTCATCAGCAGAAAGAGAATCGACTTATTGATAAGAGCCGTTGCCCGCATAACGGCTCCGGGCATCGATATCCGGTTGAACATCGCCGGGGAGGGTAATTTGACGGCCGAGTTGAAAAGGCTTACCGAAAAGCTCGGCGTTACCGAACGCGTGAACTTTCTGAGCAGGGTGCCGGCTGAAAAAATGCCACAGCTTTACAGAGATAATGACATCTTTGTTATGAGCAGCGCCCATGAGGGCATGAGCAATGCGATGTTAGAGGCGATGGCCTCCGGTCTGCCTGTAGTTACCACTCGATGTGAAGGGGTCGATGAACTGATAACCGATAACGGCATTATTGTTGAACAACCGGACCCGAACTCGATAGCGCAGGCAATAAAGGCCCTGGTCGATGACCCAGTCGGGTACGAAAAGATGTGTGATGCATCTGTCAGCGGAGCAAAGCAATTCACATGGGCCTGTGTCGCAGAACAATACCTTGACTGTTATAACACCGTAATCAAAAACAGGAGGGAAGCCGATGAATAAATCCGCTGTCAACAATCCGATTAGAGTTTGCTTCGTGATGCTCAAGGCATATCCCGTGTTCAATCCTGAAGTGAAAAAGATATTCGGAGGGGCCGAGGTTGATTTTTATTATTTGGCGACCGAACTGGCTAAAGACCCGGATTACCAGGTAAGTTGTATCGTAGCCGATTACGGCCAGCCGACAACTGAAATCCGCCGGGGCGTAACGTTAATAAAGAGCGTCAGGGATTTGCAAAAATACAGGCTTCGTGACGCATGCTACCTCTGGCGTGCTCTGCGCAAGGCAAATGCCCAAATCTACGTCAGGGAGCTTTCTTCTCTCGTTACCGTTGAGTGTGCTGTCTTTACAAGATTATATCGGAGAAAGTTCGTCTATCGAACCGCTCATACGAGGGAATGCGACGGCACTTATCTGCGGCGGCACCGATTCAGAGGACCGGCATTTGCCTGGGCTATGAGGAGGGCAGACAAAGTCATTACTCAAAACGCCGAGGATGTAAAACTTCTGCAAAATACTATCGGCGTAAAGGCAGACGTAATCAAGGGTGCTCATGTACCGAGGCGAAAAAGCGACATCCGGCGCGATACTATCCTTTGGGCCGCAAGAAGCACCTCCTTCAAAAGGCCTGAATTGTTCCTTAAGCTGGCGAATCAGATGCCGGATAAACACTTCACTATGATATGCCCCAGGGCAACGGACGATGACCGATATGACGAGCTTGTTGAAAAAGCAAAAAAAATAAAAAATCTGGATTTTATTCCGGGGGTGCCGTTCCGCCGGCTGGAGGATTATTTCGAACGTGCCAAAGTATTTATTAGTACAAGTGAGTCCGAGGGCTTCCCTAATACTTATATCCACGCATGCAAGTGCGCAACACCGATTTTGACGTTGAAGGTAAATCCCGACAACTTCATCAGCAAGTATCAATGTGGAATGTGCGCCGACGACGACTGGGACAGGTTCTGCGAAATGCTCAACACGCTGCTGGAACCCGAAACCGCCGAAATTTACGGCCAAAACGGACGCAGATATGTTGATGAAAACCACAATATCGGTAAAATCATAGAGGACTACAAAAAAATCTTTCGGCAACTGATGCAGGGAAGTGATTAGGACAGACTTAAGGAGCAGATTGAATGAAACATTGCTGTGTAATCGGCGGAGACGGTTTCATCGGGACCTGGCTTGTTGACAGACTGGTTGAACACGACAGAAAAGTTACCATAATTGATATCAATCCCCAACCTACAAGAATGCACCCAAATTCTGTACGTTATATCGCCGCTGATTACGGTCAAAAGGACCTGTTGGCCGGTGCCCTGGACGACGTTGACGAAATAGTGCACCTTGCTTATTCAACTGTGCCAAAAACAAGCTTCGACGACCCCGTGGAAGATATTCGCAACAATCTGCCCCCAACCGTAACACTATTAGAGTCGGCAAGCAGCGCCGGAATTGACAAGTTTATTCTTATGTCGTCAGGCGGTACGGTTTACGGTAAAGTCGATAAGGTCCCGATAGCCGAGGACCATTCTACCAATCCGATATCGCCTTACGGCATCACAAAACTCGCCACGGAAAAATACGCCGTCATGTTCGGCGAGCTTAAAGGACTGCCCGTAATATGCGTCAGGCCCGGCAACGCCTACGGACCGGGTCAAAAGCCTTTTGTCGGACAGGGCTTTATAAGCACGGCCATAGCCTCTGTTATTAAAGGGAGGCAGATTACCATCTTCGGCCAAACAGGAACGGTCAGGGACTATGTTCACGTTTCCGATATTGCCGACGGTATAATCGCGATACTTGAGCACGGCACCACAAATTCCTGTTACAACATAGGCACCGGCACCGGAAGGGCCAACAAAGATATATTAGATGCAATACGCCCACTGGCCGAGTCGTCCGGCTTTAAGGTCGAGGTAAGCACCGCCCCGACCCGTCCGTTTGATGTTCCGGTAAACATACTCGACAGCTCAAAGCTTGCCACCGAGACCGGCTGGAAACCGAAAGTTTCCTTTGAGAAGGGCATTGAAGAAACATGGAACTGGTTCTATGAGAATTACACCAGGGACAACAAATAACCAATGACTGGAATTTTTTATCGGCTGTGTCCGGGGGGGCGGACCACACGGCGGCGAAGGTGAAGCGCCCTTACAATTCTTGAAATCAGGTGTAAAACAAATGCGGTGGCCCGCGGAAATCCTGTGCAAAATCGTATAAAGGTTTTGTAGCGGATTGTAAACAAGTCATCGAACCGTTTTAATATGTCCCGCACAACCGCGGCGGAGGTGTGCTCGAACAGGCTGCTGCGAATAACCCGCCGCAGAAGAAAACTTGCGCAAGGTGCGAACTTATCCATCCGGTCATGCTCCTTTGCCAAAACAACAGAACGTTCGATGATGTCGCTGATAACCTCAAGCCTTTTGGCCGATTTTGTAAAATCCATTAAGCTGCCCGGCCTTTGAAGATGATAGACCGCCACCGGCTGAGGTACAAAACCAATCTGAGGCCATTGTATGGCGATTCGAAACCATAAATCCGTATCTTCGGCAAAGGGCAATTCCCCGCGGAATAATCCCGCTTCATGCAAAATACTTCTCTTTATAATCATCGTGTTGGCGTTACCTGCGGCGTCATTGATGTACGCATAGAAAAAATCATCGAAGTAATCTTTGCCGGCTAACAATTTTAGGCCTTTTTCATATCTGATATAAGGATTGCGTCGATTAGAGCCTGCTAAAAAGTTTTCAAAATTGCCGGCGCTCCAGAAAAGTTGTGGATTTCGCCTCAGAACCTCCATTTGGAGCTTGAGATTGTCCGGCAGCCACTCATCATCGGCGTCAAGAAACGCCACCCACTCGCACCCTGCGGCTTTGATACCCGTATTGCGAGCGCCGGCCAAGCCGAGATTTTCCTGATAGATATATTTTACCTTTGAGCCGTAGCTTTTGATTACCGAGGCGGTATCGTCAGTTGAGCCGTCATCGACTACAACAATCTCGTCTGCTTTATGAGTCTGGGCCAGGACACTATCGATAGCGCGGGCCACCAGCTTGCCGATATTATAAGCGGGTATTACCACACTGACAGTAAATGTGCTGTCTTGACGTTCTTTGTTGTCAATCAGACTCATAATCGGTCCGAAAAGGTTGGCCTTGTGAACTTTTCGTTATTTGACCCGGCCGTCGCACAGCCTGCTTGCGTAAATTAAGTGTCCTGACGACCTTTGAAATACAATGGCACAGAATAGCTGTTGCCCGTGGAAATACCAGCAGCAGGCGAATTATTATTTTGAAACGCCGGGTCAGCAATTCGCCGAACCGGTCCAGCAACCGGCGAATTTCGTCCGGCCTGTTCTCAAAAAGCAGTCCGCGTATATACGAACTCACCGCCCGGCCCACATACGGCTTAAACGCGTCGAGCCGACCGTGTTCGGAAGCGAACTGCAACTGTTGCTCTATAAGACCGCTTTGAAATCTCAACCGCCTATGCTTTTGCATAAGACTCGATGCTGTGGTCATGTGGTAAACAGCCAACGGTTCTGTAACATAGCCGATCTGCGGCCGGCGACAGGCAATCCGGAACCAAAGGTCGGTATCTTCGGCTATGTGTAGCTCGGGCTGAAACATCCCGGCCTCCTGCAGAATCTCTTTCCTGATGAGCATCGTACCCGTCCAGCCGCAACCGTGAGGCAGTGAAGTCCGGAAGAAATCATCGAAATACTCCTGCTGTGCCAGCGCCTTCGCAGCCAGGGCAGGTTTGACATCAGGTTTGCGAATATCCCGGTCGCACAGGCATCGGTAGAAATTCCCGGTAACCCAAACAAGATGCTCATTTCGAGCCAACAGTGCAAATTGAAGGCCGAGCCTCTCAGGTAACCACTGGTCATCGGCATCAAGAAAGGCTATCCATTTATTCTTTGCAGCTTCGATACCTTTGTTTCGGGCAACACTTGGACCTGCATTTTCCTGATAAATATAGCGAACCTGTGAGCCGTATTGCTTTATCCTCTGCGCGGTCTCATCGGTCGAGCCGTCATCAACAACGATTATCTCGTCCGGCCGACGAGTCTGTGCCAGGACGCTGTCAACAGCCCGGACAATAGACTTGGCCGCATTATAGGCTGGAATCACAACGCTGATGCCAATATGCTGCTGATTATTTGTTTTAGCCAATGTGTTTACCCGAATTTCCTTTGTCCGTTAATAACTTAAAGTCGCAGCCGCAAAACTTTGTTTATGCGGGAAAGCACCGGCATACAAACTGAAGTCGCCCCCGGCCATATTGTCAACAGACGTAAGGCAAGCTTATATAACGGGGGCAGCACCTGGTCAAACCGCTTCGTCATTTGATTGATGTGCCTTATACGTTCGTCGAACCAGTATTGATGTATCCAATACCGTAATATATGCTCGGCACAGGGCCTGAAATGCTCATACTTGCCGCAATCGGTGGCGATTTTTATATGATTCTCTATAAGCTCATCCAGATTCTTCGGAACCTGATATTTTTTTGTAATGCTGTCGTTTACGTACATATGATAAATCGCCAACGGCTCCGGTGTATATCCTATCACGGGATACCGGTATGCTATCCGCCACCACATATCCTCATCATTAAACCTCAACTGTTCGGGCCTGAAAAGCCCCGCTTCTATCAGTACGCTGCGTTTGACAATCATCGTTCCCGTCCAGCCGGCTGCGGCTTTGATATATGCAGCAAAGTAATCCTGGAAAAAATCCTTTCCATTAAGCAGCATCCGGCCTTTTTCCTCCTCAAGCTTTTGATTATGCTTGTTCCGGCCGCAATGACAATATATGAAATTTGCCGTCGCCCAGACTAACTCGCTGTTTCGCCGGAGCAGTTCGCTTTGTACCAGAAGCTTTTCGGGCAGCCATTCATCGTCACTGTCAAGAAAGGCTATCCAGTTACTGCTCACAGCATTTATAGCTGTATTCCTTGCGACACTTGCACCGGCGTTGGGGCGGCGAATTAATTTTACCGCGGCACCATAGCCCTCCACGATATCCGCCGTATTATCGGTCGAGCCGTCATCGGCGACAATAATCTCATCAGGCAGGCGGGTTTGTGCTAAAACGCTGTCAATCGCTCTGCGGATATGACTGGCCGAGTTATAAGCCGGTATGACTACACCAATCGTCATGCTCATTTCAGGGATGACCCCGTTTACGCCTGATTAGCGGAAAAACATATTTAGAATGTCGTTATAAGTAAGCAACACAAAGACAGCTATGATGAAAACCAATCCAATATAGCTAATGACCTCCTGGGCTCGGCGGCTCAGAGGTGAACCTTTTATCTTCTCGACCATCAAAAGTACGATAACACCCCCGTCCACTATAGGAAGCGGCAGAAGATTCATTACTGCAATAACAGAGCTTATAAGGCCGAGGAAATACACATAATAAGTCAGCGACTGGCTGGACACGATCCTGTAGCTCATAGTAACGATACCTACAGGTCCGACCAGCGTCGTGGGTTTCACATCTTTGCTAATCAATCGCTTTAGTGTCATATATGTCTGGGCGATGAACATAGAAGTCTTCTTTAAACCCATCTTGACTGCTTCAACAGCACCAGCGGCTTCGTAAGTCTCCTTTAAGTACTCAAAAGGTACATACGCGGTCGGCACAAAGCCGGCCGGAACCGGAGGCGCAAAGCTGTTTTCGGCGGTTATATAGTCATCATCAGCAGGGATGTTCAGGCCGACTCCACCACCATCTTCACCGATACGGTAGTCCAGACTTATCCGCTGACCGCGGTTTTTGCATATAATCCGCATAATATCGTAAAAGTCGGCCACTTCCTCACCGTCAATCGCTACTATTTGTGCACCACAAGGGATATCCAGAGGCTCAAGTCCCTCTTTGACACTGACTGTCCCGGCCACAACAGGGTGCTCCGCATCAAAAACCGGATAGATCCCTATATTCACCCGCGCCGGTTCGCTTCCGGGGACACGCTTTGGAGTTGTTTCCACTGTTACCAGGGTTTCAGCACCATCGGGGGTTTTACGAAGCACGGTTATCGGCATGGACCGGTTTTCGTAGCTTTGCGTAACCTCCCGCAGTTGGGCGTAAGTAGGATATTCGGTATCTGCAATTTTTACGATGATGTCACCGGCCTGCAAAAACGGACCTGTTTCATCAACCGGCTGTTTTCTGAGAATCTTTTCATTCCACCACGAAATTAACTTGTTCCCCGAAGCCGGCGGTTTTGTTCTGTCCGGCGCCGAGAGCACCTTCAGTCTTGGGACGAGCGAAAAGATATGAACAAGGTCGCCTTCGGTCTTGCTAAAGTTGTCTTTTGTAGCCGGCAGATAGAGCGGCAATTTAACATCCACCATTTTTTTATTGCCTGTCCGGGCATCGGTTCTTTCAACAGTCAAAACACCATTCGGCTGGAGTGAGTCCTTAATCAGGTTATTCATTTGCCATACATTTTCGACAACCTGGCCGTCAAAGGCTGTTACCACATCGGCCGGCTTCAGGCCGGTTGTTTCATAAAGTTGCGCGATATCTTCGGGTGCAGAAAGTCGTGCCACCGTAAGTGTCTCAGCCTGACTGATGCCGAATGAACGCAAATCCGCGCCCGGGGCCATCTCGGCAAGTATTTCCATCTCTTCGGTTATGCCGTCGGTGTGTTTGACTACAAGTGATACCGGTTCTTCGCCGGTCGAAAGGCCCGCAGCCAAAAGAAGGGTGGTAAAATCAACGAACCTTTCTCCGTTAACTTCCAGCACCCGGTCCCCGGGACGCAAACCGGCGCGTTGGGCGGGGGAAGCCGGACGGACGCTCCCAACTACCGCAGGAGGCAAATCCACGCCGATAAGAAATACCACCATAAATATCATGACCGCGCTAATTGCGTTAAATACCACTCCCGCCGCCACCACCGCAATCCTTATCAGAATCGGCTTGTTTGAAAAGGAGCGCGGGTCGTCGGTCTCCTCAGCCGGTCCGGTGTCATCCTGGCCCAACATCTTGACAAAACCGCCGAAAGGTATCGCCCCGATGCGATATTCCGTGTCGGATGCTTCGTACTTCTTCTTGCCGGCAAGTTTCTGGACAACCTGTGATGTCATGGCACCTCTGCCACCTTTTTCGCCGTCCCGGTCATCAGGCTGCTGCTCTTTTGCAAAAAGCCTCGGCAGAACTCGAAATCGAATACCCGTTTCTGTTCTCTGGATACCCAGAAGGGTCGGAGGAAAGCCGATTGAAAAGGCCTCGACTTTTATGCCGCTCAGCTTCGCTACGATAAAATGACCAAATTCGTGGATTATGACCACCGCACCGAATCCAAGCGCAACAATCAGTATATGAACAAATGCGCTAAAGTTACTAACCGCAAAATAAATAGCCGCCGTTGCGGCAAACCCAAAAACCAGCACATTTAACCACTTTCTGACGGCACCTTTTGTCTCAGGCATCTAATAACCTTTCTTCCATCTGCCGGGCTTTACCGGCAACTCAGTGAGCGACTTGCTCTATCCTTTTTTTCAGATAATCGCAGGCCTGATTCCTGGCCCAGGCATCCAATCCCGGCACTTCTTCAAGTGATATACCCGGGCGGACATCATGTTTATCCAAACAATGCTCGATTGCACGTACAATCATACCAAATCTTATTCTTCCCGCCAGAAATTCCTGAACGGCAACCTCATTTGCAGCGTTAAAAACAACAGGTGCCGACCCGCCTTTTGCGGCAACGGCGAAGCCTAAATCCAGCGCCCTGAAAACCTTACGGTTTGGTTTCTCAAACGTCAGCTTTCCTAATTCGGCCAGGTCTAATCTTTCGCCGATGCCTTTTGCGCGTCTCGGATAAGTAAGGGCATATTGAATCGGCACGCACATGTCGGGTTTTCCAAGCACGGCCACCACAGAACCATCGACAAATTCCACCATCGAGTGAACCACCGATTCCGGGTGTACCAGAACGTCAATTTTATCGGTACAAACGTCGAAAAGCCACCTTGCCTCTATCACCTCAAGCGCTTTGTTCACCATCGTGGCAGAATCCACCGTAACCTTTCGTCCCATCTCCCAGGTCGGATGTGCCAGAGCCTGCTCAACGGTGGCGTTTTCCATCTGATCGGCGGTAGCATTTCTAAACGGACCACCCGAAGCCGTCAAAATAATCCTCGATACCTCCTCCAGCCGGCCCGTCTGCATCGCCTGAAAGACCGCCGAATGCTCACTGTCTATCGGTAAGATAGTAGCTCCACTCGCCTTAGCCGTCTCGGTAAGAAGCTGCCCCGCTATAACCAGCGGCTCTTTGTTGGCGACGGCAATCGTCTTGCCCTTCTTCGCCGCTCTAAGTACCGCCCCCAATCCCGCCGCACCCACGACAGCGGTAATTACTGTGTCTATTTCCTCAAGACCGGCTATCTCGACAAGACTCTCAGGACCGATAAACAGCCCCCCTTTCCAGCCACTTAATCTTTCCCGCAGGCTGTGAGCTTTTTGGGGATTAGTCAATCCTACGAATTTCGGCTCAAACCGCCGAACCTGCTCGGCCAACATCTTCGTATTGCCGTGGGCGGTAAGGGCGATGACTTCATATTCATCTCCAAGCGATTCAATCACCCGCAGAGCATTGGTCCCGATTGAACCGGTCGAACCCAATATCGCTATCTTCCTGCTCATACAAACACAGTATGAAAAAAAATCCTGTATGTCAAGTAACCTCTTGGAAATGCCGGCACAAAGAAACTATCTCAAAACCGTCACCCTGAGCGAACCAAAGGGGCTTATTCATAAAACTGTCACCCTGAGCGAAGCGAAGGGTCTCGTTTGCTGAAAATAATTGATTCTTCGCTGCGCTCAGAATGACATTTTTTTGTTTTGGGATAATTACCAAATCAGGCTTGACATCTTTAATGATACCTGTAAGATACGCCGGCAGAATAAAAATCATCTGACTAAGAAAAATTTAGGAGAAAACAAGTATGCAAGACAAGAAAGCGGACCTTGCCGGCCCCGGAATAGGCGACTACACCGAACTGGAAAAAATTTTGCCGTCCGATTACGAATCCCTCCTGTCACCAAAGGAAACCCAGATTGCCACATACGCAGCCAAAGACTACATCGAGGCCAACCTGTGCAAAGAGCTGAATCTGATTCGCGTTACGGTGCCCCTGATTGTAGATGTCGAAAGCGGCGTGAACGACTTTCTGGACCGCGACGGCTCACGTACTCCAATCCAGTTCCACATCTCAAATGACCACGACAAAAATCCAATTGACGCCCAGGTTGTCCAGGCCGCAACCAAGTGGAAGCGTGTCGCACTTAAGCAGTTCGGCATGGACATCGGCGAAGGCCTTCTCACAGACATGCGGGCTATCAGAAAGGATTACTTCCTCGACCACGACCATAGCGCTTATGTGGACCAGTGGGACTGGGAGCTTGCGATAACTGCCGAGCAGCGCAACCTGCAGTTCTTAAAAGAAGTCGTACAGAAGCTTTGGAAGGTCCTCAAAGGCGCCGAGAACCACGTTCAGGATCTCTTTGGCCAGCTAAAAACGGACAAATACCCCGACATGCCCGACGAACTCACATTCATACACGCCGAAGAGATACTCGAAAAATACCCCGACATGCCCCGCAAGCAGCGCGAGACGGAAATCGTCAAGGAATACCCGGCCGTCTTTATCTACGGCATCGGCTGGACACTCGAGGACGGCTACCCACACGAGATGAGGGCCGCCGACTACGATGACTGGGTTACCGAGACAACCTCCCAAGACGGAAGACCTATGCACGGCATTAACGGTGACATACTCGTCTGGAACCCCGTAACAAAGCGCCGCCACGAACTGACCTCAATGGGTATCCGCGTTAACAAAGAGACTCTCAAAAAACAACTTGAGATTACCGGCCAGCTCGACTTCCTCAGACTGCCCTACCACCAGGCAATCTTAAACGATGAGATTCCTCTGAGCATCGGCGGCGGCATCGGCCAATCGCGAACATTTATGCTGCTGTTAAAAAAGGCACACATAGGCGAAGTCAGTGCAACCGTCTGGCCGAAGATATTGAAAGACATGTGCAAAAAGAAGAACATCCACGTCATAGACTAAACAAATAAAGAGGCCGGGCACTTGTTCTTCTTTGCGATTCCTTATATATAGACCTTATCCATAAGGCGGGGGAAGGCGATGCACTGGCGGATGTGCTTTTCGCCGGTGAGCCAGGCAACGGTTCTTTCGACGCCAAGGCCGAAGCCGCCGTGTGGCACCGAGCCGTATTTTCTAAGGTCCAGATACCACTGATACGTTTCGACATCGTAGCCTTCGTGATTTATCTTATCGAGCAGTACATCATAATCGTCCTCGCGAACCGAGCCGCCTATGATCTCGCCGAAACCCGCCGGCGCCAACAGGTCGAAGTTCTCCACCACCCTGTCATTACTCCTGTCAATCTTCATGTAAAAGGCCTTCGCCTCTTTCGGGTAATGCGTTACGAAGACGGGTTTGTCGTGCATTACAGAAATAATCGTCTCATCCGACCCGCCGAGGTCCTTGCCCCACTCAAACCCGGCCGCTAACTTTGCATGTTTGGGATTGTTTTCAATCACGACCTCTAATTCCGCAAGCTCCGACCGCAGGTCAATAATCTCGGCGGCGATCTTCTCTTGTTTCCACTTTTTAACACCCGCCGCCTGCTGCTTCTCAAGGTCCTCTATTTTCTGTTCCAACTGTTCTTTTTGGCTCTTGAACTCAGCTAACTGCTCAGCCATGAACTTCGCGGTTTTTTCGCTCGTCAATATGTCGGCAACCTCCGTATAGGTCAGGCGGTAAAAAGGCGGTTTAATTTTTTCCAGAGATTCAATATCTGCCCCTAAGACCTCAAGTTCTGTTTTATTCGTTCGAAGGACCTGGCTTACGATAAACGAAACGAATTTTTCGGCTAATTCCAGCAAACCATCGAGGTCGATATAGGCAATCTCCGGCTCGACCATCCAGAACTCGGTCAGGTGTCTGCGGGTCTTGCTCTTTTCAGCGCGGAACGTCGGCCCGAAACAATAAACCTTGCCGAAGCTCATCGCCGCAGCCTCCAGATAGAGCTGGCCGGTCTGGGTAAGATGCAACTGTCGGTCGAAATAGTCCACCTCAAACAGCGTCTGTTCACCCTCGCCGGCAATCGTCGTAAATATCGGCGTGTCGATAAGTGTAAAGCCGTTATCATTGAAGAACCGCCGGATCGCATCAATCACCGTATGACGCACCCTGCCGATGCACCACTGCAGATGAGACCGCAGATGAAGATGCCTGTTTTTGAGCAGAAAATCTATACCGTGGGCCTTTGGTGTAATTGGATAATCCGTCGCCGGACACAGCACTTTCGCATCGGTAACCGCCAATTCGTATCCGCCCACACTTCGCTCATCAGCCCGGACCGTACCGGTTACCATCAGCGAAGATTCCTGGCCGAGGTGGCGCAATTGTTCGAAGAGTTCATCGGATACCTTACCTTTCTCCACGATGCACTGACAAAGCCCCGTACCGTCGCGGACTATGAGAAACAGGACCTTGCCCCCCGCCCGCGACTGATAAAGCCAGCCGGAAAGAGTAACCGCCTTTTCTACATTATTCTTCAAATCCGAAATATAAACTTTTATCTCATTCACCATTAGCATCTTCCTCTTGAATTTTCTGTCGCCCTTTCAGGGCTATGTCTTGCGGTTGCCGTTAGTTTCTCCAGGGCTGCGCCCTGGGCTGTATTATTACGCCCCTTCGGGGCTTTTTTATTTGGCTATCACTTTCTCCCCCAGGGCTGCGCCCTGGGCTGTATTATTACGCCCCTTCGGGGCTTTTTTATTTGGCTATCACTTTCTCCCCCAGGGCTGCGCCCTGGGCTGTATTATTACGCCCCTTCGGGGCTTTGACTTAT
>DUZQ01000044.1 GCA_013349435.1 Planctomycetota bacterium
ATACCCGGCATTGCAGCTCATGACGGGCGTGTCTGGGATGATGGTGCCGGTGTGGGATTAGACGGAGACGCGGACGATAATAACGACAAGGCCCTTCGCCTGGGCGATTACTCCAGCAACCAGAGCTACCGGGTTATCGTATCGTTCGACACCTCGGTCTTCCCCGACAATTACACCATAGAGGGGGTAATGCTTAAACTGGCCAGCGGCGCAAAGAGCGGCACAAATCCGTTCTACTGGGGTGGAACCTGCGCCATCGACCTGGCGGTACCGTATTTCGGAACCGGCGAAGCGCTCGAAGGTTTCGATTGGCAGGCACCGGCTACGGTTACCGGCGTTGCGTCTTTTGCAAGTGCCCCAGCCGACCCGAATGAAGGCGACTATATGGTATCAAACAGGTTCAGCCCCGAAGGAAGAATGGGTATCAACCTCAACGGCCTGACACAACTGAGGGTTTACTTCACAACTCCACGCAACAACAACACTCAGTCCGACTGGCTTGGTTTCTACTCTGCTGAGGCTATCGAAACCCGAAGACCCAAACTTTTAATAGAATACTCGATTGATTAAACTCGCTCAAGAAAGGAAAAGACAGCTTCGGCAAGAAACCAAGGAGTAAAAAGTTAGCTGTCAAAAGACTGAAAGAGGATGACAATGAAAAGAACGTGGACTGTTAGTCTGATAGCGGCATTTGCAATTTTTGTAACAACGGTCAGGGCAGAGCCATGGATGTCCGACCCTATAATCAGTGACGGATGGGGTCCTTTTCTGATTTACAGGAACTTAGTCAATATGCGCATCGGCAGCTCTCCGGGCGCCTATGGCGATTGGGAAATAGGGCTTCACACCAGACAATTTGGGTTCATCCCTGTAGCCACAGAAAGAAACTATATCTGGCCGAATGGTGCCGATCCGAACAGTTGGATGGGGGACAACCCTGACTCGGAGTTCACGCTAACATTCACCAAAGAAACCGGAACGGTTGACTTCACTATCGGTTATGCACCGACACTTTCTTACGATTACGAAGAGTATGCTGAGATGGGCATGGATACCCTGTATCTGATGGCCAGAACCAAGATGCCTAAATATACCTGCGCTATAACAGACCTGAAGCTCAACGGCAGCGGTATTGAAAACGCCGGCGACCTTATTATCAGTGGTACTCATATGTACGCCACAATAGGGGGTATTGATTGTAATGATTTTACCCTTACCGGAAATGTCGTCTTCAGCTACACAGAAGGCAACCCGAGACACTCTAAAATCGAGGCACTGATAGCCTTTGGCAGGGCCGGCCCGGGGCCAGTTATCATCGACGGAAAAATCGATGAATGGAAAACCGCCGGCAGCCGGTATATTTATGCCGACGGAACGTTGGGGGGCGACCAGATCGGCACCGGCAAACTTTACACAGGCTACGATGACAAGAACTTCTACCTCGCTTACAACCTTGAAAATACCGGCTCCAGAGACGACTACATCCTCTTTTTTAACGGAGGAATTTATTTCCCCGACCCGAACGTTTTCAGTACGAAGAATTATGGAAACTCCTTATTTCCGCAGCCAACCGAGTTTATCCGTACAGATACAACCCTTGAACTGCGACAAAACTGGCAAAGTGTCCGTGGCGAAGGTGCGGTATATGGCGAATGGTTCATACAACTCATTTCTAACAAGCTCAGGCGCATCATCAGATTCGGCAGCATAATGGATGGAAACTGGTGGCATGGCACCGGCAATGTGAATAATCTCGCCTATTACGCCGGCTCATACCATGGCGGTGAGCCTTTCCCCGGCGTGTATGTCAACGACGACGTGGATGAAAATGGATGGATTTTAACCGGTTTCGACAGTTCAGACCCCAACTTCGGCCACTTCTATTTGTCCGAACCCTTACATTCAGATGAAGTCTGGACGCTGGTGGACAGGGCTTCCATCGAGCTGAAAGGACCTGAATACAATCCTTACGTTGTTGAGCTCAAGTCAATCGGTGACGAGGCTCCTCCGTGGGGCAGCATTTTGTTCAGGCCATCCGAGCCGATGACATTCAATGACATAGAAGAACTGAGCTCAGATTACAACATTACAGAAGGTACGTTCGGAGGCGGCTCGCCTCGATTCAGCATCCTTATCGACTGGAATGACAGCCATGTCGCCGATCCGGGTGATGAATACGCTTTTCTTTATTGGGGCACACCCCCCGATTACACAGATATTATCCCTTCAGGCTGGCAAAATACCGGCAATCTTTACGACTCTAACGATGTCAGGATTGACCTGACAAAATTTGGAGGTCCGTTCTATGCAACGATCGGCGATGCAAAGGCATTGTTCGGAGAAAAAAATGTTTTTGAGGTTATCCTTGTACTCGATGGCGGCTGGATCGATGACCAGGTTATGCTTGTTGACAATATCACCATAGATGACTACACATACGATGCGCTGCCGCTTCCAACCGAGGTTGATATTAACTGTGACATCAACGGCGACGGTGAAATTACCATGCCTGACCTGAGCATTATGGCGCTGAACTGGCTGCGCCAAGACTGCCTGGTCGCTGACTGTAACAGCGCCGATATTGCTCCACTTGTTCGTGACGGAGTGGTTGACAATGTTGATTTCAGTGCCATGAACAATTGCTGGCAAGACGGTGTTATACCCGACACAATCTCGCCTGATCCCAATATAATGACCTGGTCCTCGGAGCCTAACGCCATTGCCGGCGCTAACTCGATAACAATGACCGCAACCACCGCTACCGACAAAAGCGGAGTCGAATATTACTTCAAAAATGTTACTTTGCCCACTCACAACAGCGCCTGGCAGCCGGACCCGACATACACAGATACCGAACTTGAACCCGGAACCGAATACACCTATCAGGTCAAGGCACGTGATATGTCGCCCTACAAAAACGAAACCCGGTATTCGGTCCCGGCTTCGGCCGTAGCCGAGGGCAGCCCGGAGGCAATTGAAGTCGAAGATATATTCGTTCCCGTTCCTCCGCATGATGCGCGCATCTGGGATGACGGTTTCGGTACCGGCGAAGGTTTCGACCGAGACGACAGTGATTACAAAGCCCTGCGTCTCGGTGATTACAATACCAATCAGAGCTATCGCATCCTTCTCGGATTTGATACTTCATCCCTCCCGACCGACGCGGAGATAATTTCTGCCAGGCTCCAGTTGACCTGCGGTTCGAAGGAAGGGACAAGTCCGTTTAAGGGATGGGGTGGAACGTGTGCAATTGACATTGCCAGCCCATACTTCGGGGATTCTGAAGATATAGAAATTGCTGATTGGAATAATAGTGCTGATGCCTATAATGTCGCCCAGTTCACCACGGACCCGGGGGCGATAAACCCGATAATCTCAACCGATTTTAATGCCGAGGGATTATCTCAGATTAACACCTACGGCACCACTCAGTTAAGAGTTTACTTTACCATACCTCGCTCAATTAATGACAGAAATGACTTTGTAGGTTTCTATTCGGCTGAACAGGAAGTATATCTCGACAAGAGGCCGCAACTTATAATTCGCTATAAGTCCCGCACACCAACTATGGCAATACCGGGCATAGCCGCTCATGACGGCCGGGTTTACGATAATGGATACGGTACCGGTTTGGGAGCAATTGATAATGAGAACAGTAGTAAGGCCCTTCGCCTGGGTGACTACTTAAGCAACCAGAGCTATCGCTCTGTTGTCTCATTTGATACCTCGGTCTTCCCCGAAAATTACACCATAGAAGGAGTCATGCTGAAACTGGCCAGTGGCGCAAAGAGCGGCTCTGATCCATTCACCTGGGGCGGAACATGCGCAATCGACCTTGGTGTGCCTGATTTCGGCACCAGCAAATATCTCGAAGCCGTTGATTGGCAGGCAGATGCTACGGTTGCCGGCGTTGCGTCTTTTGCAAGTGCTCCGGCCGACCCGAATGAGGGCTACTATATGGTATCAAGCAGGTTCAGCCCCGAAGGCCGAATGAATATCAACCTGAACGGCCTGACGCAACTGAGAGTTTACTTCACAACGCCGCGAAACGACAACATTGATTCTGACTACTTAGGTTTCTACTCTGCTGAGGCTGTCGAAACCCGAAAACCGAAACTTTTAATAGAATACTCGATTGACTAAATCCTGACGGTTTAGTCCGTGTGCGAAAAAATATGGGTACACTTGTAGCCGACAGGGCTGTAAGATAGAACCTTGCAGCCCTTTCTCACAGCGATAAGCAAGGCAAGGAATCGGAGAGCCGTATTTGACAGATTCGCCTTACATCAAGACACCACATCGCCCCTGCCGCAATCGGTTTGCATTGATTTTTGCAGCGTTGGTCCCGGCTCTGATTTTATGCCCCGCCGGTAACCTATTGGCTAAAACAGTTCTAAGAAATCCGCCCCGACCGCTCGTCGAGGTACGCCGCAAGGGGTACTCTGAAACCGGCAACCAGGGCCGGGCCGATATAGGACTACAAATTACAAATCACACCGCCGATGAGAAAGTCTTAACCGTAACAGATTCCGCCCGTTCTGCATTCGGTGCTCGTCCGGGTGAGCCTCTGCTTGCTTGCTCGATGGTCCGGGTCTTGCTCCCTGCCGGTGCCAGGCTCGACTCGGTACAGGTCTCGTTAAGCAATGTTTCTTGGAAGGAAATGCCCGGGCAATACGAAATACCACCCTCGCCGCCTGCCGCAATCTGGGACGAAGGCAAATACGTCTTCGACTGGGGCCGAAAAGACACATCCGTTATAGCACAAGGCAGGGATACTTCCATTTATTCCAAAGATGAATTCTTTCCGGAGGAGCCTGTTGAAGTAGTTTCTGTCAGCAGGTTTCGACAATTAAAATTCGCCCGGCTCAGAATCCGGACATACGCATACAATCCCCGCCGAAAGAAGCTGCGGATTCTTACCGGAGCAACCGTCAAAATCTCGGTAGCAACCGGCGACGCCGATGCCGGGTCTGTCGCCAAACCATCTTTTTCGAAGAGCCTTTTGCCCGAAACCGTAAACGCCGAGGATTACGAGAAGTTCTATTCGCCACCGGCCCCCGGCGCGGCACCAGGCACTGATTATGTCATTATTACCACAAGTACGATTCGCGACACCAGCAACAAACTTGCCGCCTTTATTGTGTGCAAAGAAAATTGCGGGCACACCGTCAAGGTGGTTACAGAATCAACATCGGCGGACGATACACATTATCTGGCCGGCAGCACCGCCGACCAGCGAGCCGACAATATCCGAGACTGGCTCCAGTCTAATTATCTTGCCGATGGAATTGAATACCTCCTGTTGATAGGCGACCCTGACCCTGCATTCTTTGACTCAGCGGCTTCAGTTCCAATGAAAATGTGTTATCCCAGAAACGGTGCCGGTGACGGCCACGAAGAAGCACCTACAGATATGTTCTTCGCCGAGTTGAGTAACACGTGGGACTATGACGGTGACGGCTACTACGGCGAATACAACGGCGACTATAGAGCAGGCGGAGCCGATAAGGATTGTGAACTCCGGGTCGGAAGGATTCCCTTTTACGGCTCATACACCGACCTCGACTCGGTTTTGCAGAAGATAATTGACTATCACGCCGAACCCGGCGACCGGTCATGGCGAAACAAGGCACTTGTCGCCGCGGCGGTATCGAACTTTTCTCCTCAGGATGATGACGGTGACGGCATCGCAGACAGCCCGTTGCTTACGCCGGACGAACGTACATTCGGAGCCGACTGGGGCCAGGAAATAAAATCGCTGGCATCATCCGAAGGATTCGGCACTTATACTCTCTATGAAAATGAGGGAGTATATAGCAACGGTTCGGCGTATCCGCTTACCGCTTCGGACCAGGACCTTACCGTGAGCAACCTCGTCGCAGAATGGCAGAATCAATATGGGTTCGTTACATGGTGGGGACATGGAAATGAAACAATCGCCTACCGATTCTGCTGGACAAGCGACTCGGACTACCCCAGCGTTACCGGCAATCATCCGGACCATGATGAAACTATATGGTACACACTTTTCAGCACAAGTTACTGCTCACAGTTGGATAACACTCATCCAGCCTTTGTGGTTCCTGTTTCCTGCGAGGTCGCCCACCCTGAAAACTCGGGTAATCTCGCCTATCGCCTGCTGGAAAATGGTGCTATAGGAACTTTCGCAGCAACAAGGGTGAGCTGGTATGCAATCGGCTCCTGGGAACCAAGTATCGGTCTGTCATACGCAGATAATGCTTCACACGCATATTACATTTTCAGCCGAATGGCAGCCGGAAACGACCCCGCCGCCGCCGCTCTGAACTGGTGCCGTCAAAATTTCGGAACAACCTGGGGCGGCTCGTCCTGGATGAATATGATAGGGACAAACCTGTACGGTGACCCGGCTTTGGCAATGACAACCGCCTGTCTTTCCTCTACACCCCCTGACGCAAACAGCCTGACCGTCTCTACGAGTATGGGTATGCCGCTGGCAATCAGCCTGCAGGCGACCGATGACGGTCAGCCCGATCCGCCCGGCGCCCTTAGCTATATCATTACCAAAGTGCCGGATTATGGCACCTTAACCGATTACCAGGGCGGACAAATTGAAGCGG
Source organism: Planctomycetota bacterium (assembly GCA_013349435.1). Taxonomy (GTDB): domain Bacteria; phylum Planctomycetota; class Phycisphaerae; order Sedimentisphaerales; family Anaerohalosphaeraceae; genus QNBT01. The sequence continues at coordinate 6,600 of DUZQ01000044.1, forward strand.
CGGGATATGAGCTGCCGAATAACGAAAACATCGTTGTATATACGCCTGACAAAGGATATCTCGGACCCGACGACTTTGGTTTTATCGCCGACGACGGCGGGACGTCCCCGACAGGCGGAGATTCCAACGAGGCCACCGTTTCCATAGACGTAGTCGAGTACTTTACCGAAATTTTCGATTCCGCCAATAATGACCTGGCCGGCAAAAGCTTCACATTCGTACCCGACGGCTCGGCCTGCTTCTACAGCCTTTGTCGCTCTATCCCTTCCGGATTTTTCACCGAACCCGACGGCCACACGACACTAACTCTCGGAGACGATGACTCGGCCCTGATAAACCTCACCGGGGGCAAACAGGTCCGGCTTTATGGTTACTCCTTTAGCTCGCTCCATGTTGGAAGCAACGGTTATATCACCTTTGATACCGACGATTACGAAGCCGCAGAGTCTCTCGAAGACCATTTTGCTGTCCTGCGGATTTCGGCGCTTTTCGTCGACCTCGACCCGTCCGCAGGCGGTGAGATTTCCTGGCAGCAGTTGGAAGACCGCGTAGTCGTAACTTTCCTCAACGTACCGGAAGCCGGGACGGCAAATTCGAACAGCTTCCAGATTGAGATGTTTTTTGCAGGAACTATTCGCATCACATATCTCAATATTGATGCCGACGATGGTCTGGCGGGTCTTTCCGACGGGGCCTCTTTGCCGCCGGATTTCGCTCAGACGGACCTGTCAGGATTTGTCTTCTGCGCAGATTTCGATAGAGATACTTACGTAAACATGACTGACCTGGCTTTTCTTGCGACACACTGGCTCGACAACAACTGCACAGCCAGTATGTGGTGCTACGGCGCCGATCTCGACCGCAACTCCGAGGTCGGCACCTCCGATTTTGCGGTCTTCAGTGCTCACTGGCTTGCTCGCGAAACCATCGTTGAGATACAAGAGTCCTTCATTAGTATAGCCGAACATGACGGACGGGTTTATGACGACGGTACCGGGACCGGCGAAGGCTTCGACGATAATGATACCGAAGGCCTGGCCCTGCGTCTCGGAGACCACTCTCAAAATAAAGGCTACCGGACCGTTGTTTCTTTTGACACTTCATCGATACCAGCCGACGCAGTCATACTCTCGGCCGCACTGCAACTTACCCGTGGTTTATGGTCCGGACAGGACCCCTTCGAGTGGGGCGGAAGCTGCCTGATTGATGTTGCAAATCCCTGGTTCGGAAGCAGTGAAGACTTGAGCGCCGAGGATTTCCAGGCGTATGCCGATGCCGTTGCGGTCGCGTCTTTTGAAGCTGACCCCGGCTTGAATAATCCGATGCTCTCGAGCGAATTCAGCTCCGATGGCCTGAATAATATCAACAAAAACGGCACCACCCAACTGAGGGTTCGCTTCGAAACGCCGATCTCCTTTAACAGTGTAAGCGACTATTTAGGCTTCTATTCCGCGGAAAACGGCACGCCGGAATATAGACCCCGACTAATTGTCACCTACGAAACCGCAACGCCGACACTGGTCTTCTTTAGTACAGCAGCCGAAGATGGCAGGGTTTATGATGACGGTTCCGGCACAGCCGGCGTCGGGGCAAATACGGGCAACGACGACGGCGATTCCTTGCGGTTGGGAGATTATACCGGCGGACAGTCTTACAGGGACATACTGTCTTTCGATACCTCGACTATTCCTGAAAATTACACCATAGAGGCTGTCAGGCTTCAGATGACCCGCGGCGCCGAATCCGGTCAGGACCCCTTCGGCTGGGGCGGCGTCTGTAATATCGATATCGCCAATCCGGCCTTTGGCTCGACAGCTCTTGAGGCTTCCGACTGGGAGGCGGCGGCCGATGTCGTCGGTGTTGCAACATTTGCAGCGGACCCGGGTCCCGACAATGTAATGCCCTCGAGCGATTTCAACGCCGCCGGACGGGCAAACATAAACAGCAGCGGAACTACCCAGCTAAAAGTATATTTCACTCAACTTAACAACGGCGACGCTGCCAGGGATACCTTAGGCTTCTATTCCGGCGAAGCCGTACAAACAAAACGACCAAAACTTATCGTTGAGTGTTCTGCAAATTAATCCTTTCTTGGCGTTCGAAAGCCGGAATCTGTGATGCTCATTCCAGATGTAACCGGCAGCCAAGCTTTCAACACCACACGAATACCTGTGAGGTAGTGGACTGTCGCAAAGTATGCAAGACTGATAGTACCTTGTAACATTTGAATTTGTGGACACCGTTTTGTCGCCTTGTGTCATTTCGAGTCCATCATATATCCTGATTCATAGTGGCATCGGGATATGCCGGACCTCGCCGGCCTGGCAATGACAACTCGCGAAATCAAGTGTTATGATGTGATAGTCTAAAAATCAAAAATGCTTTTAAACTGCCTGGTATGAAGTATTTTTCTTTTTTGAAGTAAAAGGACTCGTAGGTTGGAATTTTCTTGAAATTTTGAACCTAAATGACCGTTTTACGTATAGAATTATAGGACGTATTGTATAAATTTAGTTAAAGCGATACAAATCTTTTTGCCGATAGTTACTAACGAAAGAGTTTTCTCCCCTCCGGAAAACATCGAACAATTCACTGTTGTTCGATGTTTTCTTTTTGCGCTGAAACAGGCCCGGCATCAACAAAATATCAGTTCAGTTGCAGGAAACTTGAGTCGGAACTTGGCAGGTTGTAGATGCTGGTTCAGGCGTTCTTTCCGCAGCATTTTTTGTACTTTTTGCCGCTGCCGCACGGGCAGGGTTCGTTTCGGCCAACCTTTGGATGCTCGAGTCTGATTTGTTTGACTTTCTGTTCACCCTGTGGCGCGGCGGCGGCGGCACGTTGTCTTTCGGTCATTGCAAACTGGCCTACTTCATCATGCTGAGTACTGCTGACATTCCACACACTTTGCGCCCGCGCGCCGGGGTCAAGGCGAACCTTGAATATCGTGTCGGTAACCTTGTCTTCGATAACAGCTAACATCTCGTTGAACATCCTGAAGCCTTCCTGCTTATACTCAACTTTCGGGTCTTTTTCTGCGAAGGCGCGCAGGAAGATGCTTTCCTTCAGATGGTCCATCGAATACAGGTGGTCCTTCCATGTACTGTCGTAAATCTGCACCAGCACGTACCTCTCGAGGTCCCCTAACTCCTGTCGGAAAAACTCTTTTGCTGAATCAAGTATTTTTTCCTCGGCCTGCTCTTTATCGGTTAAGTCGGTGGGGCTTAAGTCGGACTCGAACCAATTGTTTGCCCACTCTGCCAACTGCTCGGCTGAGTCGGTATTTTTGACTTTTTCTACGACCTGTTCAGCCAGATATCCTTCATGGTATCGTCTGCTAAGTTCAAGAAGTTCCGTGTATATTTTTTGCGGTTTGGTATTCTGCAGCTTTTCAGGTGTGAAATTTGCGTTGAATCTATTGTTTGCCCACGCCGCAAGTGCTTCAAATGCATAAACGTTCGGTCCCTGCGGGCCGTACGCAATATTCATGGCAAACTCAACCGGATAGGCAATCTCGCGTTCGGTGTATTTCTTTTCTACTTCTCTAATCAGGCGGTCTCGAATCTGGTCGGCTTTGAGTTCTTTCAGCTCATTAACGTTCAGCCTGACATCAAATTTGGCGCGTGCCCATTGTACGCAGGTTCTTATTCCGAAATCCGCTCTTAAAAACTCGTCTAACTGTGAGCAGTCCTTTTTGTCAATCTGGTCGTGAGCCGCCGTTACAAGCATCTGTTCTATTTCTTCTGGCTCGCAATGTCTTAATTTTCCCGCCGACAAACCCGCTCCAAAAGCACTCATCGCCCACCGCCGCAGGCCTTCGATGTCCCAGGTCGAGCGGTCCTGATAATCTTCAAGGTATTCACCGATAGACAGAGAAATCTCATTAACGTTATTCTTTTTGGCACGCTCTTTTATCAACGCTTCAATCTCGCTTGCAGAGACCTGCTCGATTTCACCGCTTCGAAGCTCAACACCGAACTTGCTTCGCGCCCATTCGATGATGCAATTGTACGGGTATTGTTCGCTGAGCATGGTCCGGCAGTTCGCCGATATAGTTGATTCAATCATCTCTTTGATGACCGATTTAAGGCCTTTGCCTTTGAGGATACTCCGCCTTCGCGAATAGAAGATTTTCCGCTGATAATCCATAACTTCGTCGTATTCAAGAAGACTTTTACGCGCCTCAAAGTTGCGCTCTTCTACTTTTTTCTGTGCCTTTTCAATGCCTTTGCTGATTCTTTTATGGTATATAGGTTGGCCTTGCTCCCAGCCGATCCAGGTCAGGGCCTTTTTGGTCCAGTCGGGCATAAAAAATTGCAAAAGGTCATCCTCAAAGCTGAGGAAAAAGATGCTCGAGCCGGCATCACCCTGTCTTCCCCCCCGTCCGCGGAGCTGATTGTCGATGCGCCTCGCTTCGTGCCTTTCGGTTCCCACAACGGCCAAGCCGCCTATTTGAGCAACACCCGGACCGAGTTTAATATCGGTTCCCCGACCGGCCATGTTTGTCGCCACCGTAATATTACCGAGCTTTCTGCCGTCCCGGCCGCTGTGCTGCTCGCCGGCCTTGGCGACGATTTGTGCCTCACGCTCGTGATGCTTGGCGTTCAGAAGTTCATGCTCGATACCGTATTTTTTTGTCAGACCTGCTGATACGGCCTCGTTCTTTTCGACACTTACCGTTCCCACAAGTACGGGCCGGCCGCTTCTGCTTAATTCAAAAATTTCATCAACAACGGCGTCAAACTTTTCTTTCATCGTTTTGTAAATCATATCGTCCTGGTCGTCGCGAATACACGGCTCGTTCGTGGGTATCACGACAAGGTCGAGATTGTAGATATTCATAAATTCATCCGCTTCGGTGGCCGCCGTGCCGGTCATACCTGCAATCCGGTCATAGAGCTTAAAGAAATTCTGCAACGTGATTGTTGCCAGAGTCTGGGTTTCCTCCTTGACCTGTACGCCCTCTTTTGCCTCGACCGCCTGATGAAGGCCGTCCGACCACTGCCTGCCGTGCATTAGCCGGCCTGTAAACTCATCGACTATAACAACCTTGCCGTCAAGGACAACATAATCCCTCTCTTTCTCAAAAACCACGTGTGCCCGCAGACCCTGCTCAAGCATGTGAGGCCATTCCATGTTTGAGCCGGTGAAGAACGAGCCTAACCCGGCGATGTTCTGGGCCGCTCCGATACCCTCGTGCGTTAAATGGACTGCCTTTCTGTCGTACTCGACCTCGTAATATTGAGTGGCCGTTTCCAGTTTGTGCCGGGCCGCTTCGAGCTGACCGGTGCCGGCCTCTATTACCTCCTGTGCCCTGGCCATTCGTTTAGAGTCTTTGGCCTTTTTGGCGTCCGACAGTTCTCCTTGTGCGTTTGCGATTGTGCGCTCTGCGGCATCAATTTGCTTCTTCAGTTGGTCGTAACCGGCCTGCAGCCCAATCAACTGCCGGCAGACAGAGTCGGCCTTTTTGTAGCGTGTAACGTCGTCAAAGGCCGGTCCGGATATAATCAGCGGGGTCCGTGCTTCGTCAATCAGAATCGAGTCAACCTCATCGATAATCGCATATTCGAGCGGCCCCTGTGCCATCTGCTCGAGCGATGTCTTCATATTATCGCGAAGGTAGTCGAAGCCGAATTCGTTGTTCGTGCCGTATGTGATATCGCATTTGTACTGGTCCCTGCGTTCCTGTCCGATAGTGTCCATATCGGCCTGGATGGCACCGACGGTAAGACCCAGCGACTTATACACCGGCCCCATCCACTCGGCATCACGCTTGGCAAGGTAGTCGTTTACCGTAACGATGTGCACCTTGCGCCCGCCAAGATATACGAGATACGCCGCTAAGGTTGCGACAAGTGTCTTGCCCTCACCCGTGGCCATCTCGGCAATCTTGCCCTCGTAAAGGACATTTCCACCGACCAGTTGAACGTCGAAATGCCTCATATCGACATTTCGCCGGGCCGCCTCGCGAACCACTGCAAATGCCTCGGGCAAAATCTCCTCCGGCTGCCGTCCGTTTCTCAAAAGAGTTTTGAACTCGGCGGTTTTGGCCCTTAGCTGCTCATCATCAAGTACCTGAATTTGTTCTTCAAACGCATCTGCCTCAACGGCTGTTGTCATATACGCCTTGACGAGCCGCTCGTTGCGCGAGCCGAATATCCTGACAAGGGTTTTGTTGAGCTTTTCAAACGCCATAATTTCCAGTACCAACCATTTACAATCCGAAGTTATAGAGCGAGTTATAAAAAAACATGGTTATCTTAAGCTGAAAGCTAAATACGAGCACGAAATCCGAAGCCTGCCCCCGTGAAGCCTGTCCCTGCGGAGGCAGGTAACGGGGATCCTAAACAATATCAAATCCCTGAAATCCTGATTTTCAAAATAATGCCCTCCCGCTTGTTTAGCCGCAACTGTTTGGAATTTTGGTAATTTATATATTGAATTTGTTTCGTATTTCGATATTCAAATTTCGGGTTTAGTCTTTGACACGTGTAACATACTCGCCTGTGCGCGTATCGACGCGAATCTTTTCGCCGATTTTAACGAAAGCCGGTACTGTAACCACAAGGCCTGTCTCGAGGGTCGCAGGCTTGGGTTGATTCGTGGCCGTCGCCCCCTTTATTTCCGGCGCGGTATCGGTTACCTCAAGGTCAACCGTGTTGGGCAGCTCAACCACAACGGGATTTCCTTCATACATGCTGACCTGGAGTTGTGTATTCGGCTTTAGATACTTCGTCCCCTCACCGAAACCGTCATCGTCAAGGGTGATTTGGTCGTATGTCTCCAGGTCCATCAGGACGTGTTCGGAGCCGGCAGAGTACAGGTATTCAAAGTTGCGTTTGTCAAGGTAGGCCTCTTCGACATTCTCTTCGGCCCGCAGGCGAATGTCACGGATGCCGCCGTCCCTGAGACTCTTGAGCTTCGTCTGGTAAACAGCTCCACCTTTTCCGAGCTTGACATGCTGATAATCCACAATTGTGTACAGAACGTCATCGATTTTGACCGTCTGGCCCTTTCTCATTTCCGATGCTCTCATTACTCACTCCAAAAATTTTGGGACAGTCACCCCTTTATCCCCATTTTTCAGCTAAAATCCAATAAAAATTTGGGATAGTCGCCTATTTATCCTCATTTTCCAACTAAAATCCAACCAAAATTGGTTTCTGTCCCCAATTACTAAACGTCATTCTGAATCCTGCGTATCCCGATGTATAGCGGCATCGGGATATACGACGGATGAAGAATCTCAATCCTACGGATATGTCATTCCGGGCTTGACCCGGAATCCAGAGTTCAAAAAACCGGATTCCTGCTTCCGCAGGAATGACAACTATACGCCTTAATTCTTTCCCGGCGCGATGGGACTCAGAATGACATCTATTAGATTTTTTATTGAGCATAATTTTTTTATGGACAATTATCCACCAAGTAAGTATCGCAGGATTGTGGCTGAATGTCAAGTCAACCTCTGCGCCGGGTGTGCCTTTGGCTTCGTCCGCCTCGGCCTTTTTTGCGACCCCTAAGACTGCTTAGCCGTTGGCGCGAATCGACAAGCGGCTTAAGCGGCGCAAGGTTTAACTGCCTGGCCGCCACGTTCACAGACACAATCGTAACCCTCATCTCCTGACCGAGGTGAACGCTTTTACCTGAATGCAGCCCGACTACAGCCTGAGTCCTGGTGTCGTATTTCCACTCGTCAAGTCCAAGATCACCGAACTCAACAAGACCTTCGATTCCGAATTTGGTGCATTGAACAAATATGCCGAAATTAGTCAAACCGGAGACAATACAGTTAAGCTCTTGGCCGACATGCTCGCTGAGCATTTGCAGAATAAGCACGGTCTTAAGCTCATTCTCGGCGTTATCGGCGCGTTGCTCGGTGAAGGTGATATGGCTGCCGATATCGGCAAGTTCGGCTTCCGGCAATACCTCTTCAAGCCCAATCATATTCAGTCTGTGTTCGATATAACAACTCATCAGACGGTGGACGAGCAGGTCGGCGTACCTTCGTATCGGGCTTGTAAAGTGACAGTAGTGCGTTGAGGCCAAAGCGAAATGACCGATGTGCATCGGTGCGTATTCGGCCCTTGGAAGACTTCTTAAAATGTACATATTAACGGCATAAGAATAACCGGTCCCCTTAACCGATGTCAGCAGGTCCTGAATAGCCGCCCTGTCGAGCCTGCGGGGAACCTTCAGGCCGCAAAGGCGTACAAACCGGCCCAGCTCCTTGACTCCACCGGCGGTCGGCTCGGGGTGAATACGCCGCATAAAAGGAACGCCGAAACGGTCCAGAAGCGACGCAACCGCCTCGTTGGCTTCGACCATGAACATTTCTATTATCGTGTGAGGGTAGCTGTCATCGGCCGGGTGGGCGTCAACGACTTTGCCGGCGTCGTCCATCACAAGCTCGGTTTCCGGCAGGTCCAGGTGCAGCATGCCGTTTTTGAGCCGGCGTTTCTCTATAGCGTGGGCCAGAACCTCCATATCTTTTAGAAGTGCGACCACCTGCCCGGGAAAACCCGAAGCCCTGCCTGACAGGATATTATCAGCCTGCTCATAAGTCAGTCGCGCCGTGGACTGAATGATGCTGTTGGCAAATTCCCTGCCTAAGACGTTACCGCCGGCGTCGTATGTTATATAGACGCTCTTGGCAAAGCGTTTCAGCCCGGGTTGAAGGCTGCATATACCGTTGCTGAGTATTTCCGGGAGCATCGGAATTACCTTCCCCGGCAGATAAATACTGTTGCCGCGTTCCCTCGCCGCCAGGTCCAAAGCCGAATCCATCGGGATAAATGAGCTGACGTCCGCAATATGGACGCCGAGCACCCAGTTGCCGTCCGCATCTTTACGAAGACTTATTGCGTCGTCGAAATCCTTCGCATCAGCCGGGTCGATGGTAATTATAACTTCACCGGTTATATCGTCCCTGCCGATACTTTTCTCGGGGGCAAAGTTCCCGGCGGCGGCCCTTGCCTGCTCGATGCACTCATTCTCGAAATCAGCCTTCAGATTATACTGGGCGATTATCGATTTGATTTCAGAGTCGTAAAGTCCCGCCCTGCCCAATACCTCAATAATGACTCCTGATGCCGGCTCTTTTTCAGTGGCGTAGCGGATAATCTCTACTGCAATCTTGTCGCCCGCTTTCGCTCCCTTTGCAGCAATGTCTTCGACGAATATCGGAGCGAACAATCCTTTGCCCTCCGGTTCTATGAACCACTTTGAATCCGCCTGTTTCAGTACGCCGACAAATTTAGCGCAGGCACGCTCCAATATCTCTACAATCTCGCCCCTGTGTCGAATCCGACCGGCACGCCCCCCCTTTTTGAGCACCTTTGCTATAACCTTATCACCGGTCATAGCCCCGGCTGTGCCACCGGGTACTATGAATAAATCACCGTTTGATGTCGGTTCCTGTGGAATTACAAAGCCAAAGCCCCTCGGGTTTGCACGAAAAGTGCCGACGACCTGACCGGTTGCCGCGCCCAGGCTTATAAGGTTCTTTGAACCTATGACAATTTTGCCCGTTTGGCGAAGCTCCTTAAATGCGGCGTGGAACTCGGACCAGCTTGCCTCAGGTACTCCTAAAGCCCTGCTTATACCCGCAAGTTTCGTCGGATGACAACCGGGCCTGCTTAGAAACTTGAGTATTCGATTTTTGTAGGTCTCTTTCATAGAGCCTGTCCAAACAAATAGCGTCTCCCCGATTTTTGTATCGGTTAGACGCTATCAGGTCTGTAAATAAAGTGCTCCGGGCGAAACTCAGGCATCTTTTGCCTTGAGGCTGTTAAGACGCCTTGCAAAGCGGGACTTCATCCTTGCAGCAGTGTTTTTGTGCAGGGTACTGGTGGAAGCAACCTTATCTATTCGCTTGACAAGCTGCTTATACTGCTCGGAGGCCTTTTCGACATCACCTTCAGTTAAGGCACCTTCGAAATGCTTAATCTGCGTCTTGACCATGCTCTTTCGGGCACGATTTCTGACCTTTCGTTTGGCGTTCTGTTTTACTCTCTTTTTCGCTGATAATGAATGCGCCACACATAACTCCTAACAAATTTTTATTTCTTACTCGAATTCAATTTTTTACTGATGGAACATCGCTTATACCATTAAGGTCATCTAATATGAGCGTAAGGCCCTTCTTGCCGTTTGGTTGAATTTGGTCATATATCTTTCGCATCAACGGAAGAAAATTGTCCACCAGTGTTTGTAACTCACCTTTATCCTTTGTGAACTCTACGCCCGTACCAAACAGCGTTATACTTTTAATATAATCAGCAAAAATGTTTTTTAGCTTATCGAAAACCGATTCGTCCTTACAGTCCTGCAGAAGTCTTTGGAAAATCATCCTCATCATTTCGTTAAGACTCCGTACCCCTCCTAAGAAGCAATGGCTTCCTATAAGGCTGTGTTTTTCCGCTATGTATTTGATAAGACCCGCGAGAGAACTTTTCCCGATGCCTCGCGGTCCCGTTATAAAAATATTCTCGTTTTTGCCCAGAATTGTTTGATTGACACTTCTTTCCAGCCTTTGGATTTCCTTTATCCTGGCCACAAAGTACTCGGGCAGCACCGGCCAGCCGGGGCTAAAAGGACTTTCTTTTATTTTTGCTTCCGCCATATTTCTTCTTTCAGCTCAATACTGTAAAACGAGTCTGTTATTTCATTTTTCTTAGTTTTTCTACTCTCTGGCTGACATCCTTGTAATTGAAATCGACCTGCGCGAGTTTTCGATAAATCTCAAAGGCCTCGTCGGTCTGATTGCTTTCTTCGTAGCTCCTGGCAAGATTATACCGTAATTCCTTCGCTATGTCACCACTTTTGTCGCTGCAGACTTCAAGGGCGCTGTTAAATATGTCAATCGCGTCGGAAAACCAGCCTTTCAGAAAGAAACAAAGTCCCGTCTTATCCAGTGCCGCTATCTTGTATTTCGGGTCCCTTTGTGCTTCCTGGAACAGTGGGATCGCCTTGTCGTACTCTTTATTTACCAAAAGGCGAACACCATATTCATATTTCATCCGCATATCTGTGGGATAATTTTCGACGCAAAGACGATAATGTTCGCGTTCGGCCCGGGCAAAGCTCTCAAGGCCTTCGGACAATTTCTTTTTCAACTCTGCATTTTCAGGCTCCGCCTCGGACGCTTGTTTTGCCTGGTGAACCTGACGTTTGAGTTTCCTTATTAACAATTCACCTTCTCTTCGTTTGAAGACGAAATCACCTGTTTTAGCCCAGGCATCGCCCAAAAGCCCAAAGGCCTCGGCCTGTGCCTGTTCGGTCTGTTGTTCAAAAAAGGCATCGGCCAGCTTCAGTATGTTCGCAGGCAGATTAGGATTGGCCTGTAACTGTGCCCTGGCAGCTTCTACAGCTTTTCGGCGAAATTCGGCGCTTTTGACAAGGCTCTCCTGGCTATGCAGCATCTCCTGCTTTTTCCTGTCGAGTATAGACTGCCGGAAGTCTCCCTCCTGACCGTACTTGCCCTTCTTCACTGTCATTTGGGCTGTCAGGTCTCGAAGCTCTTCCCCCAGTTCGTCATCATCGGGCCTAAGTTCAATCGCACGCCTGCAGGCCTCCACCGCCTCAGAATACATCTCAAGGGATTTATAGCAATCTTTCAGAAGCAGGTACGTAGCCAAAGAAGGCTTTTTGCTGGCACGGTTTGCATCAAAAATAAGCCCGGCAATCCAGTCGGCTGTTCGTTTGTACCCTCCTGCTACCGAAGACTTCAACATAGCCTCGGCATAAGGTAAATGGTCCGGATCCTTTGCCAGCAGATACTCGGCATTTAGCATCTCATCCAACGGAGTTTTTCCGCCGTGCTTTCTCATCTTATCTACAACCGTTGGCTTCCTGCCGCCTTTACCCTGGCGAATCAGAGCTATCCGACGCAACGGTATATGGCCGTCCTCAACCGCGTCTGGAACCCGACGAAGACCCTCGATGTACATATCGATGGCATAATTGAAGTTATCCGTTGACGCTATCTCCTCGGCACGCTCAAAGAACGTTATCGCCTTTTCCAAGCCGGCCTCTGGGTCGATCCCGGACATGTTAGAATCCTTTTAAAAAACTCTAAATATTCACATCGAAAATCCGAGAAATCAGGGTAAATTATAAATCGCTTCTCGCCGAAAGCGCAGGCTTTACCATACTACTAACACCGGATTATTTGTCAACTAATAATTACTTGCCGCAGGTTCCGAAATCTGATATAAGTTTACCCGAAGGGACTGTTACAACAAAAAAACAAAGTAATGTAATGTGTGGAGAAGACTGAAATGATTTCAGCACTTGAAATGTATGACCCCCAGATTTACGAGCTTTTGACTCAGGAAAAAGCCCGTCAGAGCGGCGCTATCCGCCTCATACCATCTGAAAATTATGTCTCAAAGGCCGTGATGCAGGCCAGTGGAAGCTGCCTTACAAATAAATACGCCGAGGGATACCCCGGGAAGCGATATTACGAAGGCCAGCAGGTTACCGACCTGATAGAGAATCTGGCTATAGAAAGGGCAAAGAAAATCTTCAACGCCGAACATGCAAACGTCCAGTCGTATTCCGGTTCCGTTGCAAATATCGCAGCCTATTCGGCGCTCCTTGACCCCGGTGATATGATTATGGGCCTGTCGCTGACATACGGCGGACATCTGACACACGGCTCGAAAGCAAGCCTTACAAGCAGGTTTTATAAATCCGTTCCATACGAGGTTGATGCGAAAACCGGAAGGCTCGACTATGACAGGATAGAAGACCTTGCCAAAAAGCACAAACCCAGGATGATTATATCCGGTGCTACCGCGTATCCGAGAGAGATAGACTTTGAGATATTCGGACAAATCGCGAAAAAAGTCGGCGCCTACCATTTGAGCGACATTGCACACGTCGCAGGTCTGGTGGTGGCCGGTATTCATAAAAGCCCCGTCCCTTATGCTGATATAGTCTCAACAACAAGCCACAAGACCCTTCGAGGTCCCCGCGGCGGGATACTTCTGTGCAAAGCCGAGCACGCCAAGGCCGTTGACAGAGCGGTTTTCCCCGGCCTTCAGGGTGGACCTCATCTTCATACCATAACCGGTATTGCAGTGGCACTGGCTGAGGCCGATACGCCTGAGTTCATCAATTATGCAAAGCAAATAGTCAAAAACGCCAAAAGATTAGCCGACAAACTGCTCGAGTACGGCTTCAATCTCGTATCCGGCGGAACCGACAACCATCTTATACTGATAGATTTACGCAATAAAGGTATCAAAGGCAGAAAACTTGCAAAAGCACTTGACAGGGCCGGCATCGTTACGAATTTCAATACCGTACCCGGCGACCCCGCACCGCCGAGCGACCCCAGCGGGCTGAGACTCGGCACCCCTGCAGTAACAACAAGGGGAATGAAAGAGCCGCAGATGGACACAATTGCTGGCCTGATAAATAAGGTTGCGCAGAACATCGACAATGAAGCAGCCATCGCCGAGGTCGGAAAAGAAGCTCTCCTGCTCAGTTCACAGTTCTTTGTTCCGGAGCATTTCATTATCCCCCGCAAGAATAATAACTTTGTGGAATAGTTTAACGGCTGAGCATACCCTCGTGCCCGGCCGGTCAATATTTTGACAATATATACAGAGTTGATTATGAGCCAGGACAGACTTAGAACCGCCGTTTTGGGTCTTGGGGCCAAAGGCCAGCAACTGCTGGAAATAGCCGGCCAGACCGGTTTGTTCGACATAGTTGCGGTAGCCGATGCAGACCTTGAACTTGCTGAAAAAGTCGCTCTAAGATACAAGGCCGAAGCATTTGATGACTATCGACAACTGGTCATACAAAATCAGATTAATCTGCTGCTCGTTGCAGAACCCGCGTATGTTTGCGGTGAGCATATCCGCAAGGCGATGAAAAAAAAGTGCAATGTATTGAAGCTCATCCCTCCCGCCCTTGATTTTGAACAGGCCGCCGAACTGGTCGGAACGGCAAAAAGTCAAAAGGTACGATTTGCAACTGCTAACATTCACAGATTCTATCCCGGATTTCGAAAGTTGAAAGAATACCTTGAATCGAAACACACTAAAGATATTAATCTCATCACGGCTGTAAAAAATCTGCCCAAAGACATTCAGCACCCTGGCAGAGACCGCTGGCTTAGCGACCCGCAACTCGCCGGCGGCGGTGTGCTACTGAGGAATTGCTACGAGATAGTGGACCTCATCGTCGGGAGCTTCGGAATTCCTCAGCAGGTATATTGTGTAAATACAAACCAGGCACCGGACAAACAGCAGAGACTTTCTATAACCGAGGACACGACTGTTTTGACGATGAAATTTTCCGATACGCGTGTCGCCGGCCTTGTCGCGAGCAGAGTTTTCGGGCCGACCAGGCAGATGCTCCAGATGCACACTGAGAATGAATATTTAACCGCCTCCGAAGACAATCTGACGGTGTGGGATAATCTTGGAAATGTTATTGAACGCTTTCAGTTTGAATCAAGCGAAACCGAAGCAACGGAAGAAATGCTTGAGAATTTTGCGCATACCTTGTTGGGGCCCGATAAAAATCCCATTGGGAGCGAGGAAAACAGTATCTTGCACAATATGGCGGTTGTAGAATCGGCGTATCTGTCCGCCCGGACCACTATGCCCGAGGAACCGGCGAAAATCCTTGAGATGGCAAAGAAGGCCCTCGCAAATATTTAAGTCGGCGAGCCGTAAAAAAACGTTTGACAAATGCAATCTTGTTCGCTATCGTATCAGATGTAAGCTCAATCCAAATGTTTTTACGGAGAACCGGATATGGTTGAAGACAAGAAAAAGATAGTTATGATTGTTATTGCTGTGGTCTGCCTGGCGCTTGCCGGTGCACTGGCGATAAAGAATTTCGGCGGGGGCGGCACCTCCACATCGGCTCAGGAGTCCCAGGTAATGCTTTGTGTAAATCCGGACTGCGGACACATCTTCGAGATGACCGCAGAAGAACGCCGCCAGATAATGAGGGACCGGGGCCGAAGGATAACGCGGGGCGGGCCACCGGCGTTTACCTGTCCAAAGTGTGGCGAGGAATCTGCTTATGCAGCGACGAAATGCTCAAAGTGCGGCACTGTTTATATTCAGGATTACACATCGGGGGACTTTCCAGACAGATGCCCCGAGTGCGGCTACAGCGCCATCGAGGAAAGACGACAGCAGAAGGCCCAGTAATTCCGTTTGACTCAAAGACCGACCTTAACTTAATAAGTTTTGAACCTCGTAAAGCGGAGCGACGCCGGCTCCGCTTTTTTGCTGTGAGAACACCTTCAGTCCGGGACTATCTTCAATCTTAATCTCATACAGACCCCAAACTGATTTTACGCGGGGAAGATATTGAGCTGGTTGCGGCTATTGTTTGAACAACGTCAGGGGCCAAAATTGTCTTGCAAGCTGAACGGCCAGGGGTATAATTTGCAAATAAGTGCGTAAGGCTGCGGTTTTTTGCGCCGCAGGTTGTTTTTTTGTCGCGAGTTGATATAATGATATCAGGAACGGTGAAGCGGTTGAATTTGTGGTTGGTGCCGGGTATAGTTGCAATCGTTGTATTGTTTTTCGGGGGGGGCCTGAGTTCTGCGCCCGGCGCCGGGAAAGCCCCTGGCGAATGCGCCGATGCGATAATGGTTGTACCTGTTCAGGTGGGTCGGGACGCTTACGGACTGGCTATGGTTGATACAGTTGGAAAGACGCTCTGGGTGTATGAAATAAATGCTCGAGCGCAAAAGAATCGGTTGCGACTTCTGGCGGCCAGGGACTGGCAGTATGACCAATTGCTGCTTGACTACAGTAACGGCGAGCCAACACCCGACCAGGTCAGGGAACTGCTGGAAAAACTGAATACACCGCAACAAAATAAGAACCGGACCCGGCGGGAACTTGAAGAGTTGGCACAACCCAAAACAGATTGAATTGTGTACAAGAACAAGACCTTTTCAAAAAGTACGGTGAGTACATAAATACAAGGAGATGCTTATGGCGGGTGAATATTATAGTCTTGAGGAAGTAATAGAAAAGCTCGGAAAGTCCGAGGAGCAAATCAAAAAGCTCGTGAGTGAAGGCCGCCTGCATGAGTTTCGCGATGGAAGCAAAATGCTTTACAAAATCGCGGAAGTGGACGCATTAGTCTCTGAGCTTTCGCAACTGGATACGGCCGCGGGGGCGTCGGGAATCCAGTTGATGCCGGATGACACCGGCGAGATATCCGAGCCCGAAGCCGGACTCACCGCCGGGGTTAACCTGGGTGACCTGACCGGTGCGGATACGACAGTCGGAACCACCGGCATCAACGTGCTCGGTGATACGGATGATGAGTATAAAATCGCCGATGACACCCAGGCCGAAACCCAGATAGTCGAATCCGAAGAGGCCGAGGACCAATTGGGAAGTCTTGACGGGGACCTGAGCATGGATAGTGTCGGTAGCGGGTCGGGATTGCTGGACCTGTCACTGCAGGCGGACGACACGTCGTTGGGGGCGGTTCTTGACGACATTCTGCCCGCCGCCGGGGAGGGTGCACCTGCTGCTGTGGAAGAAGCGGGTGTAGCCGAAGAAGCGGATAAGATTTTTGAGGAGGCCGAGCCGGAAGCCGTCGAGCATATTGAGCCTGAGCCGGCCGCTGTGCCACAGTATATCGAACCTGCACCGGATGCGGTAAGTAATTCATTCGGGATTGCACTTCTCGTGCCGCTTGTGGCGATGCTTTACGCTACTATTGTCCTTGTTGCCGGCTTCAGGGGCGTAGTACCGACTATCCTCAAAGGTATCCAGAGCATAATATGGTATATCCTAACAGGTATGGCTGTGGTTATGCTCGGTATGGTCGGATTTGCAGCTCTTCTCGGTGGAAAAAAGAAAAAAGCACCCTCACCCCTGCTTTACCAAAAGCCGAAAGAAAGTTCGTAAGCTTGCAATAAATAATTGAAAGTTTGGGCGTATTTGTTTTTAATATAGCCGGCAGCCGAGAAGCAAAGGGCTTTGCCCGGGAAGTCGTAACCAAAAATCTTGAAAGGATAGACTAATGCGAACAGCAGGATTGTTACCGATGATGTTGGCCCTTGCCGGGGCAATCGTAACGGGAGGGTGTGTTGCTCAGCAGAAGTTTGATGAGGTCAAGGCCCAGAACAGGATTCAGCAGCAGCGGATAACCGACCTCGAAGCCGACCTCGGCTCGTGCCGGCTGCAGTTGGCTCAGTCGGGCAAACAGATGGAAACGATGCGGGGCCGAAACACCTCCGAGCTTGGCGCAAAAGACGATGAAATCACCGCACTTGAAAAGGATATCGAGGCTAAAAAAGCCCTCATTGCCAAAATGCAGGCTCAACTGCTTCGAAGCGGGGCGGCTTTGCCGATGGAACTGAGCGTTATGTTGCAGGAGTTCGCAGGCCGACACGAGATGGTAACTTTCGACCCCGACAGCGGAATGCTGAAGTTCGAGAGCGACCTTCTTTTTGAGTTGGGCTCCGACAGGGTCGCACCCGAAGCAGAGGCCTCGGTCAAAGCATTGTGCGAAATAATGAACACAAAAGAGGCTCAGCAGTTCGACGTGGTGATTGCCGGCCATACCGATGATGTGCCCATCAAAAAAGCGGCGACAAAGGCAAAGCATCCCACGAACTGGCATCTTTCGGTACACCGCTCGATTGCCGTTTTGAATATCATGACGGCAAACAAAATGGAACCGACCCGCGTAAGTGTCAGGGGGTTCGGCGAATACAGACCCATAGCTGAAAATAAGCCCAACAAAAAAGGCAACCCCGAAAACAGACGAGTGGAGCTTTATATCGTTCCGTCCGGTGCTTGATTATGCAACGGTAAGAAGGTTAGGAGGATGGACGGTTAGAATACAGAAAACAGAAGCGCGTCGGCGCGAGCCGACCGATAGAGGATGGAGAACGGTTAGACGGTTAGAAAAATATGGCGGAAAGGACGCTAATCATCATTAAGCCGGACGCTGTTCAGCGGCACCTCGCCGGCGAAATCATATCCCGCCTCGAGCGCAAGGGTGCTAAAATCATCGCGGCAAAATTCATACACGTCAACAAACAACTCGCCCGCCGGCTTTACGACGTTCACAAGGATAAATCCTTCTTCGCCGAGCTTGTCGAATTTATCACCTCCGGACCGGTTATGGCAATGGTATGGGAAGCCGATGAGATTATCGCAACCGCTCGAAAGATGATAGGCCGAACATTCGGCTACGAGGCCCGCCCCGGCACTATACGCGGCGATTTCGGCTGTTCGGCGCGATACAATCTCGTCCACGCCTCCGATTCAGCCGCCTCCGCCGAATTCGAGATAGCCCTTTTCTTCACCCCCTCTGAATTAACCACCTACGACCTGCCCGACCAAAAATGGCTCTGGGGCCCCGACCAGTAAACAGACCGAAGAAATCGGAGGAGGATGAACGGAGGGCAAATAGTGTGACCGACTGTATTCGCTTTGAGAAATGTCGGTTTTTTTTATTTGCGCAGCTTATATTCTGTTACGTCTATGGAATTCTTTTTGTACATAGGGCTTGCTGATTAAGTGGCAACTTCTTTATTTACAGTTGGATACCTTTGTGTTATGTTGCACGGAGTGAATGGATTTTCATTTAATTGTATCAAAACCCTTGCACTTGGAGAACACGGAT
>DUZQ01000045.1 GCA_013349435.1 Planctomycetota bacterium
CCAGTTCAGATGAAGATTTACCAGGAAGGCTCCGATTATGATCTGGTTCTATTTGATTACGAAGCTCTCCAAAAACCGAAGGAATTCTTCGAACCCCCGGCGTCCGGTACATCCAACGGCTCGACCGAAATTGTGCTCGACGGTCCAGAGGTGGTTATGGATCTTGTAGGAGCGGAGGGCATCAAACAGGCCATCGTCCGCCTGCATGGCAAATTTGATGGAACTGTTGACCAGATACCTGAGGACAGTAGATATGACTCTAAGTTTTTCCCTAAAAATTACAAAAGAAAAGGCGGACCAGTATTCAAACTGGATGCAACCTTCATAACGGATGAAGGTTATCTCAGCCAAACAAATGAATTTCTTATATTGTGGCTGGGTGAAACACCGCAAGGCGGCGTAGGTTCCGCCGCCGGAGGTCTTGACAATTGGCCGGATGGTAAATATCGCAACATCAAGTTTTATCCAACATTAAAAGCCACTGACCGGGAAGATGTATTCTTACTTGAAATGAGATGCTTCCTCCTTCCCAAACAGTCCAATACCCAATAAAGAATCACATATTGAAGGCCGGTCCCTTCGACCGGCCTTTTTCATGCGCTATGATGGGAAAAATCTGAAAAGTCACTCGTTAAGATTGATTTTTTTGTCGCAAAATCGACTTTTTTTGCACTATATAATGAAGATTCGAGTCTTTTTATGATTTTGAGTATTTCGATAAGCTCAACACGAGGTGTTTATGGCTGAAACTGACATACATTATATTGCTCGTTGCCTGGACGGCCACCCCGATGATTTTCGCTACCTTGTCCGCCGATATCAGACGGCCCTTCTGGCTCATCTGGCCGGGCAACTGCATGACAAAGAAAAGGCCGAAGACGCCGCACAGGAGACCTTAGTGCGGGCCTACTTTAATCTTTCAAAATTAAAGAAACAAAAGTCGTTTTTCTCCTGGCTCTTAGGCATCTCCGGCCGGGTCGTAAAAGAACAGCAAAGAGATCGACAACGACGAACTCAGATAGCTCGCTCTCTCGCTGAAAACAGACCGACTGTCGGAACACAACACGATTACCCCCTCGCTCGGACGATAGCTCAACTACCTGATTCATACCGTGAATTGATTTTGCTTCGATATTACAGCGGTCTTTCGTGTAGTCAAATCAGCCGGCAACTTGATATGCCCCTCGGGACAGTAACAAAAACACTTTCACGAGCTTATGTCATGTTGCGTGACCTGTTGAGGCCGCAACAAAATTGTCAGGATTGTGAGGTGCAAAAATGAACTGTGAACAATGCAAAGAACATCTAATCGAATATATAGAAGAATTGCTCGAAGATACCCAGGCCGACGCCGTTGAATCACACCTTGCCGATTGTCCCGACTGCCGGAAAGAGGCCGATAGGATGACAGACCTTCGCAAACGCCTGATACAAAACGGCAAGGACTTCGCCAAAACCGACCTCGAAGATACCGTCTTTAACCAGATCCTCCGCAGTCAGCACCTCAAACTTAAAAAAGCCGGGAAAATTGACCGGCAAATTAAGTTATGGAGAATAATTATGAACAGTAAAACAACAAAATTTGCAACCGTAGCAGCGGTGATTCTGATCGCCGCACTCGGTATAACGTTCTTAAAAGAATCCACACCAATAGCCTATGCCGTTGAACAAACCGTAAAGGCTTTTCAGAATGTCCGCTTTTTGCACATGATTAGACATGATGATGCCGGAAAAGTCGAAGACGAAAGATGGATAGAAATCGGTGCCCACGGCCGGCAGGTCCGCTATCGACAAAACACACCGCCCGTTCTTCTTGTGGTTGAAGATGGAGAAACCACAGCCGAATTTTATAAAGATAAAAAAACTGTTGTATTGTATAACAACAAGGATAAACAGTATCAATGGATTGGTCCTATAGGCGCCGCACTGGAAAACCTTCGCCAGAAAGGTCGGATAATTGATGATAATGTTATTTACAATGGTAGAATAGTTTATAAGATTCTCTGGCCCGGACTTAATACTGAATGTTTAATTGATCCTGACACAAAGCTACCTATAGTGATCGGTGATCAAAAAATGAGTTATGAACAACCACCGGCTTATATTTTTGAAATAGAGATTCCGCAGAACTTTACGGTTATTGACAGACGCCCCGGCGCTGAGCCCGCCGAAGAACCTGAATGGTTGACTGCTAATGAAGACGCTGATGAGCTTTTCCATCAGGCCAGATACGCCCTTATCTCGGGCGATAACAAAAAAGCCTCTGAACTGTTTGAATATGTTGTAGAACACCAGCCCAGGAGAAACTGGGCATGGTACTGGCTGGGGAAAGCTTATTATGAACTCGGAGAGTATGAGCTTGCTGTTGAAAAATTCTCTGAAGTTATTGAGCTTGTTGATGGCGTATATGCCTATCTTGCCAGAGGATTGGCTTATAAAAATATGGGTATGGAAGCTCAATCACAGGATGATTTTAATATAGCTTTGCCATGGATGATTCGAACGCTTGCCGAACCTTCTGCAGGTTCTATGTTTGAATACGCAGATGACCCGGCAGTTAGGGAGGGAAAAGCAGCACCCACAAATAGGCAACTCATCGAAAGGATGGTCGTTCGACTAAGGGCAGCCACTGGTATGTATTATGGCTACGATTTAAATCTCAGTCCGCAGGAAAATGCAGAAGCCATTGCTGCCTGGCAGGACTGGTACCAAAACAGATAGTTCTTTTCTGAAAATAGCAAAACACCGCCGATTCCTTTATCGGTGGTGTTTTTTTATGTGCCTTGTCGGATAAATAGAGAATATATGAAGCTACTGTTGAGCAAACCGGGACCAGTCGCAATCGGTAAGGGCATCTACTGCAAGGTCGCCTAATCGGCAGTTCTCCACATCTGATTCTTCATCCTGTGGCACAATTGCAAGGATCTCCGTCTGGCCGTACTCGGCTATCACATCTGCACCTGTTTCCTCTGCATAAGTAGCAGAAGCTGCTTCATAACCACTGATTACCACACCTGCCACATCAAGACCTGCCCCTCGTATGGCATCAATTGTTAGCAGAGTATGATTTATTGTGCCCAGATATGGCCGGGCGACTATAACGACAGGTAAATGAAATGCCTTCGCTAATTCGAGGACATCCACATCGCCTGAAATGGGAACACGGACACCGCCGATGCCTTCGACGATTACAAAGTCGCTGGCTTCACATATTTGCTCGTATGCCGTCTGGATGGCGGCAAAATCCACATACCGCCTCTCAAATTCCTGGCACACAACAGGAGCGGCAGGGGTAACAAAGCCTGCCGGATTGATTACAGAAAGCTCGAAATCGCAGTTCGAACAATATCTTAAGAACTCAGCATCTGTGCTGACCAGACCTTCATAGTGGTGCTTACAGCCGGTGGCGACGGGCTTAAACACACCGACGGTGAAACCGGCCTGGTTAAGTATCTTAGCTATCCCGCCTGCCACAAGGGTTTTGCCTACACCGGTATCCGTACCGGTAATAAAAAGTCCGTTAGCCGGTGGTAAATTCATTTCCAGCAAAACGCATCTCCTTTCCAGCAATTATCCGTCATTCCCACGACCCCTTGTCATTCCGGGCTTGCCTGCACGCCGTAGCCTCGTGCGAAGGTGGGACCCGGAATCCATTTTTTAGAATCTGGATTCCCGCTCACCACCTCCGGGGGGACAAGCTTCGCGGGAATGACAAATTCTAAGAATCCTTTATGAACTCTGTGATTAAATACCTTGCACAATTCGCGGCAAATCGTTTTCAATCGTATCTTTGATAATATTCAGCATTTTCTCAAGCAGCTCAATATCAATCGCTATCGGCGGCATAACAATTATCACATCGCCCAACGGCCGCATCATCAATCCCCTGAGTCTCATCGCAGAGCAAAGCCTGGCTCCGATTTGCTTTTCCAAGGGAAAAGATTGCTTCGTGGCCTTGTTCTGCACAAGTTCAATCCCCGCCATCAGGCCACGGTGGCGGACATCACCGACATAATCCAGTTGTGCTAATTCTTCAAATACTTCATCTATCAGGGAAATTTTAGTCGGCAGCGATTCAAGGACTTTGTTTTCGGCAAAAAGCTCCAGCGATGCCAGCGCCGCAGCACAAGCCAGGGCGTTGCCGGTGTAGGTATGGCCGTGGTAAAAGGTTTTGTGCTCGCTGACTTTGCCGCAAAAGGCATCGAAAATCTCCTGCGTAGTCAGCGTCGCCGCCAGGGGCAGATATCCGCCGGTTATCCCTTTACCAAGACACATAATATCCGGCTGGACATCTTCATGCTCACAGGCAAACATCTTACCCGTCCTGCCGAAGCCCGTCGCAACCTCATCAACAATTAGCAGCACATCATACCATGCCGTAAGCTGGCGCACCTGTCTGAGGAATCCTTCGGGATGGACAATCATTCCCCCGGCCCCCTGGACCAACGGCTCAATAATTACGGCAGCAATCTCGTAAGCATGTTTTTTGAGAATATCCTCAATTTCTTTCAGACTTCTATCAGTGCAGGCCCCAGGCGTACCGTCGTATCTGTATGGGTGCGGGCTTGGGACGAAGAACGTCTCAAAGAGCAACGGCTCAAATATCCCGTGAAACAAGCCGATCCCGCCGACACTCACTGAGCCGATTGTGTCGCCGTGGTACGAGTTTTCAAGGGCAATAAACTTCGTTCGGCTCTTCCGGCCGCTGTTGTGCCAAAACTGATACGCCATCTTGATTGCGATTTCCGTACTCGTGGCACCTGAGTCGGAGTAGAAAACTTTCTGCAAAGCCGACGGAGTAATCTGAACGAGCTTTTGGGCTAATTCAATTGACCTTATCTGCCCCAGCCCCAACAACGTGCTGTGGCCGATCTTTTCCAGTTGAGCACAAATGGCATCGTCGATCTTTTTTACTCTGTGGCCGTGCACATTGCACCAAAGAGAGCTTACGCCGTCGATATACCTTTTGCCCTCGCTGTCAATCAGGAAAAATCCCTCGCCCGCCTCGATTATCACCGGCTCAGAGCTAAGCCAATCGGCCATCTGCGTAAAAGGATGCCAGAGGTACTTTTTGTCCGCCTCTATCAGCTTTTTTGTAAGTGGATTCATATCGATGTATTATGCCCGAATAGCTGGCTCAGTCAATCAGTTTTCGCCGGCGCTTCGGCCGGGAGTACAAAATTTGGGTTGCAAAACATCGCTCAAGAGCCCATCATTATGGACGTAGGAGGGTAGTTATATCATGGATTGATATCGAGAATGAGGAAACACAAATGAATCTCGTATATATTGATGAATCCGGTAACACAGGATTAAATCTAAAAGACCGTCAACAACCAGTATTTTTATTAGCCGCCATTGTAGTGCATTCCAGCAAATGGTTTTCGGTAGAAAAAGGGCTCCGTAGAATCCTGGAGGGATATTTCAGCCCGGAACTCTCACATTCCATGGAATTGCATGCGATTGACTTGAAACTAAGGAGAAAGCATTTTGAAAAAATTAGCTTTGATGAGTCTCTTACTATAAGAAACAAGATGTTACAGATGCTAATAGATTATGAAATTCCGGTTATTTACCAGCGAATCATTAAAGGAAAATTTGAGAAATTTTGTGAAGCCAACTATGGACCAGGTATAAAGATCAATCCTTATGTTATGGCATTTCCCTTTGTGTGTTTGGAAGTGAACCGCTACTTACAGAAGAAAGGTGCAGAGGAACTGGGTATGTTGATTTTTGATGAACAAAAAGAAACCTTTCAACAAGTTGAACGGACTCTAAGAACTCTCCGGCTGGATCCAAGTTCAATTTTGAAAACTACTAATCTAATTGAAAAAGGATTCTTTGTAGATTCAAAAAAAGCTTGCCTTTACAACTAACCGATCTCGTGGCTTATTATGCTCGCAAGTACGAAGAGGATAAACAAGGCCTGAAAGTTAACGAATATGACAAACAAACATTTGGCATAATTGAGGCTTTGAGTTCAGCCGGTTTTGGCCCAAATATGGGTGATATCTTAGATTGGGTGAAAGCAAACTTTGTTAAATAAATAAAGCGGCTGCCCCCAAAAGGGAAGGTCGTCCAAAGACGGCCATTTGCAGTCGCCATGTTAATTATCGCCTAAATAATAAATAAAGTCAACAAGAAAATCCTCAAAATGGTAAGTTTTGACGAAAAAGACAGATTCGCGATAGAAAGAGACGTAATGATTCGCCTTCACCTTGCCGGCAGAGACATCACCGACCGTGCAGTGCTGGAGGTAATGAGAGAGTTGCCGAGGGAGTATTTTGTCCCTCCGAATTACGAAGCAGAGGCTTACGCCGACCGTCCTTTGCCCGTGGGCCTGGGTCAGACAATCAGCCAGCCGTATATTGTGGCCCTTATGACCCAATGTCTCAATCTCAATCGCCGATGCGATGTGCTTGAGTTGGGCACCGGAAGCGGCTACCAGACCGCCGTTTTGGCCAAACTCGCAAATCAGGTCTATACGATTGAAAGACATAACCAGCTTTCCGAATCCGCCCAGGCCGTTTTAGCCAGGCTCGGCATTGATAACGTCCAATACTACATCGGCGACGGCAGTTGCGGCTGGTGCGAACCTAAACAGTTCGACAGAATTCTAATCACCGCCGCCGTGCCGGATATCCCCGAGCCGCTCGTAGAGCAGCTTTGCCAAGACGGGCTGATAGTCGCTCCGGTCGGGGGCGAATTCACTCAGGATTTGGTAGTATGCAGAAAGGTAAAAGGCCGGCTGCAGTCCAAATTCATCTGCGGCTGCCGTTTCGTCAAGTTGATAGGAAAATATGCATTCGACGAAACCTGAAAAACTTGATTTGACAATGCCCGTGCAGTTTGTCAAAGGTGTCGGGCCGACAAGGGCAAAGGCATTTGAGGCGCTTGGGGTAAAGACCGTGGCAGACCTTTTGGAATATTTCCCGCGGGACTGGGTATTTATACCGGAGCCGGTCAAAATAAGCGAGCTTCACCCAAACGAGAATGCAACCGTGGCCGCGGTTATAGAGCAGACGGATTTCCGTGCGTTCGGCCGACAGCCGATGTTTAAGGCGGTTGTTGCTGACGAGACCGGTGTATGCCGGATTGTATGGTTCCACGGGGGTTATCTTAAGAACAAACTCACACCGGGTAAGGTTATAGTCGCTTCGGGTAAACCGGCGGTTTATAAGCACCAGTTGCAGTTTACAAATCCAAGATTTGTCGTTCTTGACGGCGCCGGCGCAGCCGAGCCTCAATCCCTTGCTGGACCTGTTTACCCGGCCTCGGCAAAATTAGCCAACAGACAAATCAAAAGAATTATCCAACCGATAATCGACGACCTCGCCTCTACCGCGGATGAGTTTTTTGATGATAAGTTCCGCGCCGAGACAAAGCTAATCACGCGGCCCGATGCCTTTAAGTGGATTCATTTTCCCCCGGATGCCGAAAAGCTCGCCCAGGCAAAACGCCGGCTGAAGTATGACGAATTGTTTTTGATGCAATTGGGTCTGGCGCTGAAGCGATATAAGATTCGGCATTTTTCCCCTGCTGTGGCGATGAATCTGACCGACAAAATCGACAGCCGAATCAGGAGGCGCTTCCCTTTTCTCCTGACCGAAGACCAAAACAATGTTATCGAAGAAATTGCAGCCGATATGTCGAAATCCGTTCCTATGAACCGCCTGCTTCAGGGCGATGTCGGCAGCGGCAAGACGGTTGTCGCCCTTTATGCCGCCCTTCTGGCGGTCGCAAACAAGACGCAGGCAGTCATAATGGCACCAACAGAAATATTGGCAGGTCAGCATTTTTTGAGCATAGAAAGGTATCTGAAAGGCAGCGATGTTAAAAGGCTTCTTGTTACAGGTGGTATCACAGGGAAAAAAAGAAACGAAATCCGCAAGAAGACAGGTACGGGCCGGGTTGATATTGTCGTGGGCACCGTGGCGCTGATTCAAAAAGACATTGAGTTTGCCAATCCGGGTATAGTAATCATTGACGAGCAGCACAAGTTCGGCGTCCACCAGCGAGCCGGACTAATCAGGGACAAAACCACCCATCGCCTCGTGATGACTGCCACACCTATTCCAAGAACACTTGCAATGACCGTTTTCGGAGACCTTGATGTGTCGGTTATCCAACACTGCCCGCCCGGACGAGGCAAAGTCGTTACACGCTGGGTTTCACCGGAGGACCGCTCAAAGGCTTATGATTTTATCCGTCAGCGTCTTAAGGCCAAGAAACAGGCGTATTTTGTCTGTCCAAGGATCGAGCCTGGTCCTTTTGATTCGCACGACACCGCCGATTCGGTTAAGGCCGCCGCGCATCATTGCAAAATTCTTGCGAAGGTATTCGGTGATTTCAACGTAGAGCTTTTGCACGGCCGGATGAGGTCCGACAAAAAACAGGACATTATGAGCCGTTTTCGCAAAGGTCAAATTGATGTTTTGGTGACGACCATTGTGATAGAGGTAGGTCTTGATATACCCAACGCCACGGTAATGGTCATCGAGGGAGCCGACAGATTCGGTCTGGCGCAACTGCATCAGCTAAGAGGGCGCATCGGGCGCCGTCAGGACAACTCCTATTGTCTTCTCTTTGCCGAAACCGAAAACGAGACCACAAAAAGCAGACTTGAAATTATGACCAGAACCAACGATGGGTTTGCGATTTCCGAACACGACCTGAAAATACGAGGCCCCGGCGAACTATTCAGCGCCCGCCAGCACGGTCTGCCCGACCTTAAAATTGCCAACATCATCGAAGACTTCGACCTGCTGACACTGGCCAGAAGGAACGCCTTCGAGCTTGCAAGGTCGGACCCGATGCTCAATCAGCCAAACCACCACAATATCCGCCGGGCATTAATAAAAAAATTCGGCGACAAGCTCGGTCTGGTTGATGTGGCTTAAAAACCATTTTCAACCGGGATGTGAAGATTTAACGATTTTAGAAGGTCTATGTTGTGAAAAATCTCAGTTTTGTTAAACTCGAAAACATGAACATCAGACAGGCCAAAATAACTGATGCCGAGGTTATACACGCTTTGGTGTCAGGCTACGCTGAACTGGATAAGATGCTGTTTTTGTCAATTGCCGACATCTACGAGAATCTGCAGCGGTTCACGGTCGCCGAGGTTGACGGTCGGTTGGTGGGTTGCTGCGCGTTGCAAATTGTGTGGTCGGATTTGGCTGAAATAAGGTCTCTTGCGATTGAGGTTGGTTTTGGCAATAAAGGGATAGGCAAATCTCTGGTTCTGGCGGTCATCGAACAGGCACAGGCCCTTGGCGTGGAGAGAGTTTTTACACTTACTCTTGAGGATGGTTTTTTCCGGAAGTTGGGATTCACGGAAGTTGCAAAAGAGACACTTCCAATGAAGGTATGGAGCGACTGTGCAAAGTGCCCCAAACAGGATTGCTGTGATGAAAAAGCTATGGTTTACGAGTGGCCAAAGTATATAATACCGACCGGTTGGTAGGTAAGCTGCTGCCAATTTGACTGATGTTATTCAGCCAAAGCAAAGCCGGTCAACCTGTCATATATATGTGCTTTATTAGAAAGAAGTTACATTGGGTGAAATTGTTGTTGTGAATTCAGCCAACCTGCCGTTTTTGGAACAGCGCAATTGCAACTAAGAGGATTGCAGAGGTGTATATAGTTGCATATAATGCACTTATAAAAAGGTAATATGGCTCTATGGAACCACCCTCATAAATGGCATCGCTTATCCAAAAGACCTGCAGGTTGGGAGAGAGTATGTGTCCGATTTTTGCCAAAAAATTGGTTTTTGCGTATCTGCCGAACACATAATCGCTAATAAGCCCCAACAGGAAAGAACCGACACAAAATGAGAGGGTCAAAACAACGTTTAAGCGGGTGGAAAAGGCGATTGCAAGGGCTACGAGGATGATGATGGCAAAAAGCAGTAAGACCGAGGCGTATATATCAAAGGAATGAAGATTATTATTTTGTGGATTAAACTTCCACTCCTTGTCGATAAGAGATAAAAATATCATGCCCAGGGTGGTGAAAACGGCAATTAGTTTTATGGCGGTAGCGGTGAAACTCCAGTCATAAATAAAGTTTAAAAAAGCAGTTAACAAAAGTGGAATAACAACGATGGCCACGGCGGTAACAATAACCGGCCAATCGTGTGTATCAGTTGCGTATTCAAGAACACCGTGCCGAATTGTCATCAGCAGAGCGGCGGTGCATATATAGTGAGCCAGGATTACCGCTGCGGCAACGCCGAGGAATTTGCCGAGGATAAAAGTTGGCCTGCCTATCGGCTTTGACAGCACGGTTGTTATCGTTTTAGTTTCGATTTCTTCGGTAAGTGCTGCAGTTGCAGAAAATATTGCTATGAACAATCCGGTTAAAACCAGCGTAGAGAGGCCTATCTCACGCAGCATTTTGATGTCTTCGTCCATTGTGTACATTGCAATTGAGGGACTCATGAAGAACAAAAACAGTGAAAAGGCTATTATAACTGCGTAGATTGGCTGTCGGAGCGTCTCAGTCAATGTGTTTTTTGCAACAATAAGAAGTTTATATATCATGTTTTTTCCGGAAAATTATAAGTACACCCTTAACTGGAATAATGTTATATTACCGCGTCTTCAATTTGTAAAGCGCTGTGCCGGCAGAAACTACTATTTTAGTACATTTTCAGGGACATATTGTTCGTTTTAACCGGGAAATAAGTAAATGAACATATCATCGAAGCGAGCCGAATACGTGGCTTTAACATCAATGGTGCTAAGCATCATATTCTTCGTGTCAACGAGTGTGATAGGAGCTGCAAGCAGGGGTTTTGCGGTTTGGGCTTTAAGCTGGCAAATTCTGGGGGGGGTGCTTATATGGCTGGTCCTGGTAATTGTTTTTCATCAGCGAAGCCTTGCAGAGCAGGAAAAGCTGGACATGATTCAACTGGCTCGCACCAGGGAGGGAGACACTATTTTCCAGGGTGCCTCAGAGCAGGCGGAATTATTCGCGGTTGCCCAGAGAAGGTTGGCATTTCTTGAGAAGTGGTTCATTCCCATATTTTCGATTTTGATTGCCTGTTATCAGCTCGGGATAGGTATTTATCTTTTGAGCAAAGCTTCCGAAGGCGTGGCGAAGGAATTGAACCATCCCCAGCTTGCGGCGGTGTTTATGGTGGCAATTGCGTTCATCAGCTTTTTGATGTCGCGTTACGCCGGTGGTATGAGCACCGAGGTACAATGGAAGCCGCTCAGGTCGGGTGGAAGCTATCTGCTTTGTACGGCAATACTGTCTTTTGCATTGACTATCAGCCTTGCGCTCGGACAGTTTAAGATTAACATCGGCATGACAATTTTAGGTTGGGCGATACCGGTTCTTTTAGTTGTTCTGGGCGCAGAAGCCGGCCTTAATATTGTCCTGGATATTTATCGGCCGAGGATACCGGGGCAGTACAGCAGAAGCGCGTTTGACAGCAGATTGTTGGGAATGATTAGTGAGCCCGGCGGAATTCTTCGGACGTTTGCCGGCGCGATTGATTATCAGTTTGGCTTTGAAGTGTCGCAGACCTGGTTCTACCAACTGCTCGAAAAGGCAATAATTCCTCTTGGTTTATTTTCCCTTGCAACGTTGTATCTGCTCAGTTGCGTAGTAGTGGTTAGTCCGGGACAGGAGGCGCTGATAGAACATTTAGGTTCGTTTGAGAAGGTTGTCGGGCCGGGTATATGGGCGAAGATTCCCTGGCCTTTTGATAAAGCATATAAGTATTCGACAAGGCAGATTCAACAGATTAATATTGGTTTTGTCGAGGAGGCCCAAGCCGAACGCGAAGAGCGGAAGCCGTTGTTATGGGACCAGAAGCATTATCAGGAAGAATACAATCTTTTAGTGGCGGCTGAGGCCGAGGGCAGAGAGGGTCAGGAAGGTGCAGTTCCGGTAAGCCTTGTGCGGGTGGCGGTTCCGGTTCAATATCGGATTAAGGACTTAAAGTCTTATGTTTACAGTCATAGCGACGCAAAAAGCGCTCTGGAAGCGATTTGCTACAGGGAGCTTATGCGTCTTGCGGCCAGTGCAAGGATCGAGCCTTCGGAGAAGCAACAGCGCACAGGTGCCCGACAAGACGGGGAGCAGAGTTTGCTAAGCGACGGCAGAAAGGCGGCTGCGGCATACCTTGCCGCAAGAATCCAGGATGTGGCCGATGAAATGGGCCTTGGTGTTGAGATTGTATTTGTCGGATTGCAGGGTGTTCATCCTCCGACCGAGATAGCAAGGGATTATGAGGAGGTTATCGGTTCTGTACAGAAGAAGCAGGCCTCGATACTGAATTCCCTGGCCGAGCGGAACAGGATATTGACGACTCTTACCGGCTCCATCGACCAGGCGAATCGACTCTACGAACTTGCGCGCCAATTCCAACAAGCCAAGGAAAGTGGGGATTCGGCGGCGGTAGATCGCCTAAGCGAGCAAATCAATACCGATTTTGCCGGTGCACAGGGTGATGTTTTCAAGGCGCTGAGTGAAGCGGGCAGCTACGCTTTTGAGCGGGCCACGATTGCCAGGGCGACCGGAGAACGTTTCGGGGACCAGATTCTGGCCTACCGCGCGTCGCCGAACATATACAAACGCGAGCAGCTTCTGGCAATGCTTGAAAGGGCGCTTGAAAAGGTGCGAAAGTACGTGGTAGTGGCGGAAAGTAAAGACACGCAGATTTATATAATCGATTTGCAGGAACAGCTTACGCCGAGTCTTTATGACCTGCCTCTGGAAATACTCGAAAAAAACAAATAGCAAAAATCCAAGCGACAAAAGGTGAAAACAAATGAAGAACGTATCGGTTTTGATTCTTGTAATAATAATTTCCGTGGTTCTGGTTCTGTGTTTTGTTTCTTTCCAGGTTCGTGAGACCGAGACGGCTCTTGTAACGACCTTCGGCAAGCCGACCAGGTCGATAAGCGAGCCCGGCTGGTACTGGAAGTGGCCTTTGCCCATACAAATGGTCTATAAGTTCGACCGTCGGGCGCACCTTTTCAAGGGAATCATGGAAGAGACAAGTACCCGGGGCGGCGAGCCTATCGTAGTAACCAGTTACATCGTCTGGAGCGTCAGCGACCCGCAGGAGTTCCTTGAGGCCCTGCAGGATAAAACGGGGGCCGAGGACCAGCTTAAGAGCCTGCTCCGCGACACGCAGAACTCTGTTATCGGCCAGCACTACTTCAGTGAATTCGTAAATTCTGAACCTGAGAAAATAAGATTCAAGGAGATTGAAGGTCAGATGTATGCAGCCCTGAAGAACCGATTGTCGGAAAAGAGATACGGCATAGACGTTAAGGCTGTCGGGATTAAGCAATTAGGCATAAGTGAGGAGGTAACCCGGGACGTTTTCGACCGGATGCGTGCGGACCGCAAACGCAAAACGGAAGCGATTTTGGCCGAGGGAAACGCAGAAGCAACCAAGATAAAAACAGATGCCGAATCCAAACGAACCGAATTGCTGGCGGTTGTCGAGGCTCAGGCCAAGTCGATTCGTGGAGAGGGTGATGCCGAGGCGGCCAAATACTTTAAGCTGTTGGAGGTGGACCCCGATTTTGCGATGTTTCTGCGGGACCTGGAGGCATTGGAAAAGATATTAAAAGAAAAATCTACGATTGTATTGGGCGCAGAAGCCGAGCCGGTTAAGTTACTTAAGGGAATACCGGATATTAAACCAAAGGATTAGTAAAGAACCAGAAGACTGATAACAATGACGGATAACGAAAAAGAACAACAAGGTGGTACTGTTTTGGATGCGCGCCGGTCGGAAGGCGAGCCTGACGCGGCGAGTAAGTCGCTGGCAGATGCCCTGCGAATCAGCTTTGCGATTCTGAAGCTGATAATGATAACACTGATTATACTGTTTTTCGCATCGGGCATCTTCAGGGTACAGCCGGACGAGCAGGCTCTTGTTCTTCGGTTAGGCAAGATACGGGGTATCGGTCAGACCAGATTGCTCGGCCCGGGTTTGCACTGGGCGTTTCCCGAACCAATCGACGAGATAGTGAGAATTGTTACCAAGAAGAAGCGAACGGTACAAATCGACTCGTTCTGGTATTTTGAGCGTGAACAAGACAAACTAAAGGGTAAAAAGCCCCGCAGGGGAGGTACATTGAATCCTTTGAGGGACGGTTATTGCCTCACTCGCAACGACAGTGTTATCGGTAGCGGCGAAAATGACTACAACATTGTTCATGCAAAATGGGAGTTGACATACACGATTGACAGGCCCGAGCTTTTCTTTAAGAACATTTATTACCAGGCCCCTGCGCCCGGTCAGGACTTTTTGGATGTAGTATCCGAGACGCTCGATCCGCTTCTTAAGTCGATGGCCGCCGATGCAATCGTAACGACAATGGTCAATTACAGCATTGACGAGGCGATAATAAGCGAGTCTCGGATACCAAACGAGGTTTCGAGTCTGCTTCAGGCGGGGCTTGAGCGGATAAACAGCGGCGTAAAGGTTACTTCGATGCAGATTTCGGAGAGGATTACGTGGCCTTTGCAGGTGGACAGTGCCTTCCAGGCGTCCAACAAGGCGAGCCAGGAAAGCCAAAGGCTTGTAACCGAGGCCAGAGCTTACGCTGAAAAGATTCTTAACGAGGTGGGCGGCCGCGACGCCGAAGAAATCCTCGTCGCCTTGAAGGATGAGACAATTACGAGCCGGACCAAAGATGCTCTTTTTTCCAGGTTAACAGGGGCCTGTCAGGAAAAGATTTCATTGGCACGGGCTTACAGAACGAAAACCGTAGAAGCCGCCAAGGCAAATGCCGAGTATCTTCACAAGCTGCTGCCTGAATACAAAAAGCGGCCCCGGCTTGTCCTTCAAAGGCTTTATCAGGATTCTATAGAGAAAGTGCTGAATAATGCGGACGAGAAGGTTTTCCTTCAACCGTCAGCCAGTGTCAGGCCCAAGGAGTTGCGAGTTTTGATAAACAGAGATCCGACTATAAGTAAAACCGCCAAAGAAACCGAAGAATCAGGAGGTACAAGATAAACGAAGATGGTACACCAACATCTACAGCTTAAAGAACTCGAATTAGCCGCAGAAAATACCAAAGGCAAGCAGTTTCGTGTGAGTATGGCGCTTTTAGGAACACTTGCCGGGTTTGTTTTGCTGATGAACAGTGCTATAGCACGAATGCGGTTTTTTTACGGACCCGGCAGCGAAGTCGCGCAGCTCAGCGCAATGGTCGGCGCGCTGTTATTAGCGTTTCCGGTGGTTCTTCATGCTCTCAAATCAGTCGTAAGGGGTGAGATGCATATGGATGAGTTGGTGGCGCTTGCGATAGTTGCCGCTTTTGCCAACGGGGAGTATGGGACCGCAGGGGTGGTTGCATTCATCATGTTGATGGGCGAATTGATGGAGACTCGTACCGCCCTTGGCGCCCGTGCCTCAATTGAATCGTTGATAAAACTTACCCCGACCAGCGCCAATCTTATCGGTTCCGACGGCAGTGAGCGCGAGGTTAAGATTAGTGATTTAGTCCCCGGTAACATAATACGTGTTCGCCCCGGCGACAATATACCCGCCGACGGCGAGGTAAGGGATGGTTTCAGCTCGGTGAACGAGGCGACGATAACGGGTGAATCGCTGCCGGTTGACAAGTCCGCAGGGACGCAGGTATTTGCCGGCACGACGAACCTTACCGGTGCTCTGGATATTACGGTTACCAAGGCGGGCCAGGATACGACTTTAGGGAAGGTTCAGTCGCTGATAATTGCCGCGGAAAAGACACAAATACCGATAATGCGTATTATTGACAGCCATATTAAATGGTATGTACCGACAATTTTGATGATTGCAGGTATCATCTGGTTTTTCACAGGCGAGATAAACCGTTCGATTTCGGCTCTTGTAGTGTCGTGTCCCTGCGCCTTGATACTTGCGACGCCGACTGCGATGGTTGCGGCACTTTCAGCGGCGGCAAGATTGGGGATATTGATAAAGAATGTTTCCCTTCTCGAGATAGCGGGTCGAATGACGGCGGTGGTGTTTGATAAAACGGGAACACTGACTACGGGCCGGCTTTTTGTAACAAAGCTTGAGCCTGCAGAAGGTGTGGAACCGGCCGAGATGCTTCGAATGGCCGGTTCGGCCGAGCAAATGAGTAAACACCCGGCGGCAAAGGCTCTGTTGAATCTGGCGAAGGAGGCGAATGTATCCCTCGGGACATCGTCGGATTTCAAAGAGACGCCGGGCAAAGGTGTAACCGCGACGGTTGATTCTTCACAGGTTATGGTGGGACGAGATACTTTTTTAGCCGAGAACGGCGTTGATATAAGCAACATTACAGATTCATCTTTGCATGAGGAACACGGCTTCAGCACGCTTTATGTTGCGAAGGATTCGAGGTGTATCGGGTGGATTGGTCTTCAGGACAAGGCCAGACCGCAGGCCCAGCAGGCGGTGAGCGACTTGTTCAAGGCGGGAATAAAGAGAGTTACGATGCTGACCGGTGACAGGGGGCAAGTAGCCAACAGGGTATGCGCGGAATTGGGATGTACGGACTTCAAGGCTCACTGTCTGCCGCAGGATAAGCTCGCGGTGGTTGGCAAGATTAAGCAGGACGGTCATACGGTTGCGGTAGTGGGCGACGGCATAAACGATGCCCCGGCCCTTGCGGCGGGGGATTTGGGTATTGCTATGGGGGCGGCCGGCAGCGATGTGGCCATAAATTCGGCTTCGATTGCGCTTATGAGCGACGACCTGGGCCGGTTGCCTTTTTTGATTCGGCTTTCGCGAAAGACGAGAAACGTTATCAATCAGAATCTTTTTTTTGGAATAGTATTTATTGCCTTAGGAGTAGCGGCCTCGGCGGCGGGCTGGCTGCCGGTTGTAGTTGCGGCGGTATTGCACCTTGCCGGTTCGGTGGTTGTCATATTCAACAGCGCAAGGCTGGTGCGATTGGGAGAAGAACTGAAACCGCATGTGCCCGGTGCCGGTTAGAGCTTTGTTGCCGTTCGATTCCGGAGGTCAAAACCTGCGGTAAAACCACAGGCTAAATAGTTAGAAAACGTTTTACGTGGGGTTTGTGCCCACAAGTACAAATGTCGTGAGATTTTTTGTGGCGGCCAAAGACGAGCATTATGCAATTGAGACATTCTCGCTGACCAAGATATTCCCGGACTGGTGGGGCCGGGCGAAGGTCATCGCTGTAGATGGTCTGGACCTTAAGATAAGGTACAATGAGATTTACGGTTTGTTGGGGCCGAACGGGTCGGGCAAGACGACTACACTTAAGGTTCTGCTGTCGCTTCTGAGGCCGACAAAGGGCAGGGCGGTAGTGCTTGGCGGTGAAACGAGGGACACTAAAATAAGCGCTCAAATCGGGTATTTGCCCGAGGAGTCTTACCTTTACAAATACCTGAGTGCACGGGAGACCCTCGATTTTTACGGCAGGATATTCGGCCTGGCTGCGAAGGTACGCAAGTCCCGAATCGACACTTTGCTTGAAATGGTCGGGCTGGCCGGGATGGCGAATCGCCCCGTGGGAACATTTTCAAAAGGAATGACGCGGCGTATCGGATTGGCGCAGGCGTTGATTAACGACCCTGAACTGTTGATTCTGGACGAGCCGACCTCGGGTATGGACCCTGTCAGTACGCGCCAGATGAAGGATTTGTTTCTTCAATTGGCCAGACGAGGCAAAACGATTCTTCTGTGCAGCCATTTGCTGGCTGATGTCGAAGATGTGTGCGACCGGATAGGCATTCTTTACGGCGGCAGGATGCGCGTCGAGGGTGATGTCAAATCTTTGCTGCAGCACAGCGATGAGAAGCAAATCCATACCGGGCCTATAAGTAATGATGTGCTCGGTCAGATAGAACGGCTGGTCCGTGCCGAGCAGGCTAAATATGAAGTTAGTTCGCCGATGGATAAGCTGGAAGACTTTTTTATCCGGACAGTTACCGAAGCCCAGGAGCAGAAGCTGCCCACGAGCGGAGCAGTAAGCACGGGCGAAATCGGCGGTTTTCTCGCCGAAGGTGAACAAACTTCAAATATACTTGACAGGCTCGTCTCGGCGCCGGTGGCACGGGAGTCAGAATCACAGCCGGGTTCAGCCGAGACCGCGGAGCCTGAACCTGCGGTTGCTGAAGCCGACCAGGATACCGATTTGCTGGAACAGCTTACAAAAAGTTCGACGATTCCCGACCGGAGGGATATCACGACTGCAACAGAGCCGGTTGAAACGGTTGTTGACGACCAGGAGGATGTAAATCGGGATGTTCTGGAAAAACTGACAGGCGGTACGGAGCGACAGGACACCTCCATCGACAAATCAGGTCCCGACCAGCCGGGAGAGGATAAAGATGCATAGCGTTTGGGCTGTTGCCAAAAATACCTTAGCTCAGGCGATTCGCATGAAGGTTGCTGTTATCATCATTATCCTACTGGTGATACTTCTGCCTTTGATGAGCGTTATAATGGTCGGAGACGGGACCCTTTTAGGCAAACTTCAGACCTTTGTCAGTTACGGCCTTTCCCTTACGGGCCTGCTTTTGTGTCTGCTTACGATAACTGTTTCAACATTTACTCTGACCAACGACATCAGGCAAATGCAGCTCCACCTTGTCGTGACCAAGCCGATAAAGCGGTTTGAGATATTGTGCGGCAAACTTCTGGGAGTTGTTATATTAGACATTCTGCTCCTTTCGGTTTTTGCAAGTGTAATATACTGCCTTACCCTTCTTATACCCCGGCTTTCAAAAGCCGGGGCCGATGAGCTTGCCGGGGCCGGGAGAGAGTTTTTTACGGCGCGAGTCAGTCTGAGTGCGGACGTTGACGAAGACAAGATTGATATGCTTGCCAAACAGGCTTATGAGAAACTCGAGCGCAGCAGGCAATTGCCCGAATCGATGACGAAAGAACAGATACTGTCGGAACTGCGGGGTCGGGAAAGAACTCAGGCCCAGGCGGTTGAACCGGGCGCCCAGAGGGTGTGGGAGTTCGAAAACGTAAGGCTCGCCGACCCCAATGAGATGTTGTTTGTTCGTTACAAATATGAAGTTTCTGTGGACCCGCCGGACTACCGGGTTTACGGGACCTGGCTGATAGGTGATTACCGGCAGATACAGTACGGATTAGGCGACTGGGAAAGCCCGGTGGCTCGGATAGAACGCTCCGAGTTGATACGCCAGTTTCATGAGTTCGAGGTTTCCGCTGAGGTTGTGGCTTCGGATGGTTACCTGGCCCTTATATTTGCCAACAATCCATATTTGAACATGACTACCATTATTCCGCAGGAAGTGCAGGTGCTGTTGAAGACGGGTTCTTTTACCGGCAACTACATCCGTGCGGTACTGCTGATTCTGGCCCGTCTGATATTTCTTGCAACGCTCGGTATCTCGGTTTCGACCTGGCTGTCCTTTCCGGTCGCCGTCTTGATATGTGCGGTTGCGTTCTTTGTGGGAACAATTAACGGATTCGTTTTAGAATCCCTCGGGGTGTTAGACCAGACGCCGAACATTATATATAATCTGACCTTAAGGCCGATATTGTGGCTTATGCCGCGTTTAGACGGCCGGTTCAACCCAACGCATTATATGATATCGGCGGAGGTTTTAAGCTGGCGGTTTCTGGGGCAGGTTTATTTGATGATGGTTTTTGTGAAGTCTGTTTTTCTTTTGATTTTCGGGATTTGGATATTCAGCAATCGGGAGATTGCCAAGGTAGTGGTTTAGAAGACAGCTTGTGCGTTTGCGGGATACTATAATATGTCTTGTGTGTGTTGTCGGGGCGGTCGTATTGCTGACGGCAGCTTCTTCGAGGCTCGAATCCATCAATTCGGCCCGCCGGCAGATGGGGCTTGTGAGCAACGAGCCGCTTGAAAATGCTCCCCCTTCGCTGGCCTTTGCGACGGTGGCGATGGGCGCCTTTCGCGGATTAGTGGTCGATGTTCTCTGGATGCGGGCGGACAAGCTCAAGGAAAAGGGGCAGTTCTTTGACGCCAAGCAATTGGCGGAGTGGATATCGATTCTGCAGCCCCGCTTTGCCGCGGTTTGGGATGTCCTGGCGTGGAATATGGCATACAATATTTCAGCGGCTATACCAGCCAGTCAATGGCAGGAGCGATGGCGATGGGTAAGAAACGGGTATGAATTGCTGCGTGATAAAGGTATCGAGAAGAATCCGGGGAGGATTATTCTTTACAGGGCACTTGCCTATATATTTCAGCACAAGATTGGTGGTGTGACCGATGACTGTCACAAACATTATAAACGAGAGCTTGCTTTGGCGATGCGGGGATTGCTGGGCGAGGAGCCTGCGAACGAGTATTTTCAGAGGCTTTCAGCAACCAAAAAGACGCTTTCGGAGATTACGGCTGAGCCGGACATTGCGGAGTTTATTTCGGCGATCAAGGAGGCGGATAAGGCCTTTGAGGATAATGACGAGCTTATCGGCAATTATCTTTCTTTGAGACAGACGCCGGACAGGTTCAGCGAGTCGGCTTTTGAGGTTATCGACCGCTTCAGAGGTACCGAAGCGCTCGATAAATTCGACACATTCGCCAAGGCTTACCGCCTGCGGAATACCTGGAAACTCAAACCAGAGCTTATGGACAGACTCAATAAAAAGTACGGCCCATATTCCTCGGGCGACCCCAACGACCGGCTGCCGCTGAACTGGGAGCACGCCAACACCCACGCGATATACTGGGCCGAGTTAGGCTTTATGATTGCCGGTGAAAAGGAGGAATACTCTATTGATGAGAAGAATACCGACCGCATAATTTCGCATGCCCTGCAGGACCTTTATCGCAGGGGCAACCTGGTCGTGTATCCCGTTCCGGGTGAGCTTGCTTCGGTTTATTCCCGGCCTGATTTGCGGATGTTCGAGGTCTGCGACAAGGACTGGGCCAAAAGAATAAAGAAATACGAGGCCTTTGAGCACGGCAATCCCAAGGGGCTGAGAGACGGGCACAGGAACTTTCTGAAAAATTCGGTGATTGATTTTTACCAGACCGGCAACAGGGAAAAGGCCGGCCGGATTTATCAGCGGCTGCGAGAGGTATATCCGCGTGATGAGTTCAAGGATGATATGCATACATGGGTTAAGAAACGCATCGTCGATGAAATCGAAGAGATTAAGATAAAAGACGCAACCGAGCTTACCTTAATGACGCTTCGCGATGCATATTTCAGCTTCGCGATTCGCGCCGATGATGAGGCGTTCGGCAAGGAAAGATGGGCAAGAGAGGTCTATGAGATTTACCAGGCCAAGTACAGCGATGAGGAGTGGCGCCGGCTGAATTTGCCTGATTTTGAGATGATAAGGTTCATGGCCTTTCTTGATTTTATGCGGGACCGGCATTTCCCCGAACATCTCCGTAACAGCCTGCTTGGGCGTATAAAGGTGGAACGCCCGGAGCTTTTCGACCGACTCCAGAAACAAAAAGACCTTTTCATCCAAAAAACCCAACAAAACCAGACACAGTAATTTTAGAAATGTTGCAAAACTATGTTCTGTAGTAAACTTATGCACATTGTCATTTTGAAAGGAACGAAGTGGATTGAAGAATCTCTGGTTCACAAAGGTTTGAGATTCTTCGGCTTCGTCTCAGAATGATATCTCAGGAATTGTTCGGTAAATATGGGTTTTTTGTTAATTGGGGCATATCTTTTAGTTCTTTTAGCTGGTCGCGGAGGACGGCGGCTCGTTCAAAGTCGAGTTTCTCGGCGGCGGCGAGCATCTCGGCCTCAAGCTGAGAGGCAATCTCGGCACGGTCGTATTCGGTCTCACTGAAGTTCGCCGCAGCGCGGGCGGTTTTTCTTGCCTTGAACTGGGCGGCTAAGCCGCGGAAGATTTCCTTCTTTATCGTCTCGGGAGTAATATTGTTTTCCTCGTTATACTTGGTCTGAATGCTGCGGCGGCGGTTGGTCTCATCAATAGCCCTTTTCATCGATCCGGTTACACGGTCGGCATATAAGAAAACAGTGGCATTTACGTTTCTTGCGGTTCGCCCTATTGTTTGTACCAGCGAGGTTTCGCTCCTTAGAAAGCCTTCTTTGTCCGCGTCGAGAATCGCAACCAAGGAGACCTCCGGCAGGTCCAGGCCTTCACGCAAAAGATTGATACCGACAAGGACATCAAACTCGCCTGATCGAAGTTCCCGCAGAATTTCCACACGTTCGAGCGTCTGGATTTCGCTGTGCAGGTAGCGGCATCGCATACCCTTTTTCGCAATGAAGCCGGCCAGGTCCTCGGCTAATCTCTTGGTTAGTGTTGTTAAGAGCACGCGTTCTTTCGCTTTTATACGTTTTTCAATCTCACCCAACAGATGCGGCACCTGCCCGGTTGCCGGATGAACGAAGATTTGCGGGTCCACCAGGCCGGTGGGGCGGATAATCTGCTCGACTACCTCACCTCCGCAGGCATCCAGCTCGAAAGGTCCCGGTGTCGCCGAGACAAATATTACGTGCTTCCAGGACTGCTCGAATTCTTCGAAACGCATAGGTCGGTTGTCGAGTGCGCTGGGCAATCGGAAGCCGTGCTCGACCAAAACCATCTTTCTGCTCCTGTCGCCTGCGTGCATTGCGCGCAGTTGCGGGACTGTCGCGTGTGATTCATCGATGAAAAGGAGAAAATCGTCGCCGAAATAATCTATCAGTGTATAAGGTTTTGCACCAGCGGGCAGATGGGCCAGGTGGCGGGAGTAGTTTTCAATTCCGCTGCAGTAGCCGACTTCCTGCATCATTTCAATATCGTACATCGTCCTTGCTTCGAGCCGCTGTGCTTCGAGGAGTTTACCCTCTTGTCGGAGGGTGCCGAGTCTGTGCTCCAACTCAGCCTTGATACTTTCGACCGCTGAGCCGACTCTGTCGGCGGGCATTACATAGTGCTGGGCAGGATAAATGAAGACCTGCTGTTCGTGTGCAAGAACTTCCGACGAGACGGAGTTGATATAGCTTATTTTCTCTATCTGGTCGCCGAAAAACTCAAACCGGACGGCGAACGACTCATAGGAAGGCCACAGTTCCACCACATCGCCGCGTACCCGGAATGTACCCCGCTTAAAATCGATGTCGTTTCTTGAATACTGGATGTCGGCGAGTCTTCCTAAGAATTCATTTCTGGCAATTTCGTCGCCGATGCGGGCCGATACAACGCTTGCCTTATAATCTTCGGGTGAGCCGAGCCCGAAGATACAGGAAACCGATGCAACGATAATTACATCGTCTCTGGACATCAGACTTGTGGTGGTTGAAAGACGGAGCCTGTCGAGGTCGTCATTTCGCGAGGCGTCTTTTTCGATGTAGATATCCCTCTGGGGGATATATGCCTCCGGTTGATAATAATCGTAATAGCTGACGAAGTACTCGACGGCATTTTCCGGAAAAAGCTCCTTAAACTCCTCGTAAAGCTGGGCCGCTAAGGTTTTATTATGCGATACGACCAGTGCCGGTTTGCCGTATTGTGCGATGATGTTGGCCATGGTGAAGGTTTTGCCGCTGCCGGTAACGCCTAAGAGCGTTTGCAGGCGTTTTCCCTGCTGAAGGCCCGCTACCAGCCGTTTGATTGCTTCAGGCTGGTCTCCTTTAGGCTCAAAGGTACTTTGAAGTTTGAAATTTGCCATATTGTTGAGAGAAAAATGAACGGATGCTTAGATCAGCCCAATTGGTAAATACATTCCACTTTATAGTCGCCCTTGACTAATTGGGCGCAAACAAATACCGGACAAGTCCTTGGCACATCCTTAGTCCGGGTATAACTTTCGGGCGTCTGCTCTTTAGCGAGTTATTCGGGGTGCACTTGCCGCACGGGCGGCCTTGCGTCTTCGTCGGCGGTTTCTCTCGGAGGGTTTCTCATAATAGCTGTTGCGCTTTATGTCCCTTATAAGCCCTTCTTTTTCGCACATCTTCTTGAATCGCTTCACCATCTGCTGGATCGACTCACCCGTACGTGACCTTACTTTAATCATAAAACCTCAAATCTTTCCCGTTTGCTGAACGCTATTGTCTTTTCACTGTACGCTGAACGTTAATCGCTGGACACCGAATTTAACCGACTTACCGGCGAAAATCAAGCACTTTACATCATATTCGGTCTTTTTTAAATCAAAAAGTAGCGAGAAGGACGATTTTTTTCAAAAAGGCGACAATCTTGATGCCTTTTCGGCCCAAAAAAGCCTTTTCTTTGAAAAAAATGTCGTATTTTTTCAGTTTAGCTTTCTTCCTAACTCAAACTGACCGTTTTTTGCTGTCATGCTGACTGGAGCGTCAGACGTACCACCTGTCATTCTGAACGGAGCGTAGCGGAGTGAAGAATCTCATGCTTACGAACGATAGAGATTCTTCGGCTGCGCCTCAGAATGACCCAATGAACGTCGAACGTTTAACTTTCAACATCGAACTTCCAATAAGGAATCGCTTCGCGGGGATTTCGCCGCTTGTCGCTCGGTGCTCGTTGTTGAGATTCTTCGCTGCGATTGGAATGACATGTGGGCGGTCGGAAGGACAAGATTACTTATGAGCTTATCAATAAAGCACTTAAAGCCAATACCCGACTCAGATCGGTCAGTTTGAGTTCCTAAGTTTTTTAGTCACAAAAGCTTAGCAAAAATATTAGTATTTTTCTTTTTTTTTGAGATTATTATTTAGCGATTTAACACC
>DUZQ01000046.1 GCA_013349435.1 Planctomycetota bacterium
CCCCCTGGTTCCAGGCGAAGGGGCCTGCGGGCAAAAAATACTTGCCCATTAGCAAAGTTGAAGATTATGAAAAAATCTTTAAATAACAGTTGACCGGCTCCGGTTCATAGGAAACACAGAGATTAAATTAAAAGCAAACGCGGATCCATTCGACTTTGCTCAGGACAAGTTTCACAGATTTTAGCTCGGCCACATCGGCAAGGTATTCCGGGCATATCATTTACTCTATATGATGAACACCAATTGAGTGGTGATCAATTACCTATTTACTCCAAACATAGATTCCGTTAGAAAACGCATCAATCAGGTAATTCTCATTCTCAAAAAAATCCATCCCAAGCAAATTAATACTACTCTCAAGATTAACTGCCACTTCTTGATCTCCTCCGATATTGCCTGCCCGTACATCTCTTTTTACAATTGGGCAACTCAGGACACCCTTCGCGGTGGAGAACCGCATCTTCTTGACCAGATTCAAATCCTCATAACCGGTTTTTTGTGCCAACTCCAAAGATATAACGGTCTTTGAGGCTCCCGTGTCCAGCATCATAAGACATTCATAAATACCCGCGGCTCCAGAGACTACTACTGGCACAAGAATATGACCCGCCTCTTGCTGAAAATCGATTTTCACAGAGTTATACCGAGTGAACATGCTCCCTTTGTGTCTTATGGCCGCAATACTTTTAGGGCTCAGGCTCTTTGTTGTGTACAGTTCTTCTAGGGCATCTTCATCAAAGAATAGAAAACATTTATGTTTTCTGTCGAAAATACATACATTCTTCAGCATACCTCCAGTATAAGCCATCACAGGGACGATATATTCGATTACTTTGGAAATATCGCTTTTATCATTTTCAATTTGCTTGCCATCTATGGAAGTATGGACTAGCAGAATGAAATTTGTAAATTCTTCAACTCCTACCTCACACTTCCATTCATAAGGAAATGCTTCTTGTGCCAAGTGCATAATCAAATCTATGACGCTTTGTCCTTGTGTATTGTAGATTCTCTGGTAAACATCCTTACCAGTTGCCAAGTATTTGTTTTTTTGAAATTCGTCATCGATTTCCTTCTTTTTTATCTCATGTTTTACTCGCTTGTGGCCTTTCTCTGACTCAAAATGTGCTTCTATCGTCCTCGTTTTGGCTTTTGCCCATACACTCAAGGAAATTAACTCGATAGCAAGAATTGCCAACAAAATGACTATCCACATGAAGACTCGTCTAATCATAGCAATTCCATCTCAATGGTTAAATTAGGAAACTCATCTATCTCAACCTTGAAGTATTTTGATACTGAGTAGGTATCGA
The DNA here is from genome assembly GCA_013349435.1 of Planctomycetota bacterium. Classification (GTDB taxonomy): domain Bacteria; phylum Planctomycetota; class Phycisphaerae; order Sedimentisphaerales; family Anaerohalosphaeraceae; genus QNBT01. The sequence continues at coordinate 1,314 of DUZQ01000046.1, forward strand.
GGAATGGATTGTGCTCTATTTGTTTAATGTCTTTATGAACCAACGACACTTTATAGATGATTTGGTTTTCAACTCGCGATTGTCCGATCTCATATTCTTGGTTCACAAAATGTTTACACCCAATCGATATTTTGTCTATATCAATGTCTCTACAGAATTCATACACATCAGTTGTAACTTGTGATATTAATCTTACGACCTCTTTCCTCAAAGAGTCTATTGTCTTGTGTTTAGTTCTTGTGCCTTCTTCTCCGCTTGTTAGCTCTGACATGTCGAAGTCGATATCTAACACGATACCACTTTCAATAGAGTTCGCACGTATTTCTGAATTTGTTGGCGCTGCCTTTCTGGCAACACTTTCAACAATATCTTGAAGTGTTTTCGTGCTATCGCTTGCCAATGCCAACATTTCTAATTGAGCTTTTTCGCGAGGGGTCAGGGCATATTTTCTATTGTAGCTCTTTCTTTCCTCCATTATCCGCGCATAATGCTCTATCGATTTCTTTGTTAATTTCCTGATGTCGATGGCCGCCAATTGTGCGGCGTAATCTTCTGTGAGCGTTCTTACCTCGTCAGAAAAACTAGACTCCATAATATTTATCTTATCTTCAAAATTTCTCTTGATCCTATTATGAGCAATATCAAACTTTGGTTTCAGTACAAATGGCAGCGTAACATATAGGGCAAGAAAAGTTAAAGAAACCACTCCCAAAGTGCATCTTATTATGGCTTGATTTCTTGCGTATTTATCGCAGTCAAAATCCACTTCATATTGGCAGTTCGGACATTTTACTTTGAGAGTTTTGTGGGAGATCAAAGGTAAACGGAGTTTCTGTTTACAGTTCATACACCTAATTATCACTTTGTCGGACATCCAATATGCTTTCTAAAAGGCTTTACTATCTTATTCTGCCTTGCCCAGTTCGCTATGAATTTTCTTATATCTAATATTCTACCGGCGAAAGGGACACTTTGCAATAATTTGGATTATTTGCCTATAAGACAATAACCTAAGCAGATATGCAAAACAAATATAAGGAGCCGCTTCGCGGACTTGCTTAAATAGATTCCTCGACAAGCTCGGAATGACAGTGTGAGTGCGGTTCTGTCTTTTCTTGCAAAATCGGGTCTGTGGGCGTATAATGGGGCCGATGGTGAGGAAAACCCCTAAAACCAGGCCCCCGCGGGAATGACAGGACAGGGTTACATCTGTTCGACTACATCGATTCCGAGGAGGTTTTCCAGGCCGTGCTTGATGGTCTTTGCGGTCAGGTCGCAAAGCAATAGCCGCGTGGGTCTTTTATCGGGGTCGGCCTTTAGGACGGGGCAATTCGTATAAAAGGCGCTGAATTTTTGTGCAAGCTCATATAGATAGGCCGTGAGATAATTCGGTCGATAGTCGGCCAGCGCCACTTCAATCGCCTCGCCGTAGCGGATTAACTGTTTAGCTAAGTCAATCTCGGCAGGGTAGGCCAGATTCAAAGTTTTTATACCTTCAAGCTCCTTTTCGGTGTCCACGTCTTTTGCACCGGCCTTTCGCTCGATGGATTTTATACGGGCGTATGCGTACTGCATGTACGGGGCGGTGTTGCCCTCCATAGCTAACATCTTGTCGAAGCTGAATACATAATCGCTCGTGCGGTTGTTGGAGTAGTCGGCGTATTTAATCGCGCCGATGCCGACTGCCTTTGCGATTTGGTCTTTTTTTTCAGCAGACAGTTCGGGATTTTTCTCCTGGACAATCGAGCCGGCTCGCTTGACGGCTTCATCCAGCAGCTCTTTTAGCTTGACATTTTCGCCGGAGCGGGTCTTTAAGGGTTTGCCGTTCTCGCCGAGAACACTGCCGAACATCACATGAGCAAGTTCTACCCCCTCGGCCCATTTTGCCATCCGCGCCACGGCAAAGAGCATTTCAAAGTGTAATTTCTGCCGGGCATCGGTAACGTAAATAATTTTATCCGCCTTTAACTCGCTTACGCGATATCGAATAGCAGCTAAATCCGTCGTAGCATACAAATACGCACCATCGGATTTTTGAATAATAAACGGCAGAGGCTCGCCATCCTTATTCTTAAACCCCGGCGGAAAAACACATACCGCACCTTCGGATTCGACAGCAATATCAGCCTCTCTCAAATCTTCTACAACTTTGGTCAGCCAACTCTTATTTTTACCATCGTCACAACAATCACTATAAAAACTCTCACCTCGAACGTGTTCTTTCTTGAGAGTTACGTTTAATTGGTCATATATCTCCTGGCAATGATTTATTGTAATATCGTTGACGAATTCCCATGCATCTCGTTCTTGCTGGTTATCTTGTCCACCTTTCTGCAGCATGGCCGTAGTATGTTTTGTAAGCGATTTATAAGGTATACTAGTGGCAATATATTGACCGTTCTTTTTAATTCGTGTGGGGATATCTAAATCCATTTCGATCAAAACTTCATCTAATGTGTTAACATACTGGTATGCTTCTAGGATTTCCTGCCAGAATATATTTTTATCTCTGTGTCGAAGATCATCAAGAAATGGCCGAAAAGAGAGATTCCCATCTCCAATTTCTTCGGTATAGTCCTTTTCCCAATCTTCTTTGTGTCGGTCACGTATTTTTAGACATAGTTTCTTTAATTTTTCTTTATCACCTGTAAATTTCTTCAGTTTATCTAATTCATCAACGTAGTAATTTGTTTTGCGCTTTTCAGACATACAAATATGCCACAGGCCAAGGATGACTTTTCCGAATTGTGTGCCCCAGTCGCCGATGTGGTTTTGTCGGATGACTTTGTGGCCGGCGAATTCAAGCAGTCGGCAGATACAGTCGCCGATGATGGTGCTTCTAAGATGGCCGACGTGCATCTGCTTTGCGATGTTGGGACTGGAAAAATCCACAACGATGGTTTTGGGAGAATCTATCTTATCAATAGCGAGTCTTTCACGGGTGTCGGCGTTTATCTCTAAAAGCTGAGGGGCGAGATAGTCGGTTCTTAAACGGAGATTGATAAAACCCGGCCCGGCGATTTCGACCGGCTCACAGATATCACTGACGTCCAATTTGCCCACGACCTGCTCGGCCAATTTGCGGGGATTTGTCTTTAGCTTTTTGGCAAGGGCCATGACGCCGTTGGCCTGATAATCGCCGAACTTAGGGTCGGTGGCAGGCCGTACGATAGCTGCACAATCTTCGGTCCCGCCGGCAGCAGCCATAGCAGCGGTGATTCTTTCTTCAAGTATGTCAATAACAGATTTCATTTTTTATTTGGCCACAGAGTTTTTATTCAATTTATTTTAAGCCACAGATAAGCTATGAAACCGGAGCCTCTGTGGCTATTTTTTTGTATCGAATCTTACTTTTTTGGCGTCGCCCCAGAGGATTTCGAGGTCGTAATATTCGCGATACTCGTCGTCGAAGATATGTACAACAACCTCGACATAATCCATAAGTATCCATCGGCCCTGTTCGTAGCCGGCCTGGCCGAATCGCTCAAAGCCGGTCTGTTTTGCATAGTCGGAAATCTCATCGGCGACGGTGCGTCCCTGGCGCGGGCTTGTGCCGGTTGCGATGACAAAATAGTTCGTTACGGGGCTTTTGCCACGAAGGTCGAGAACTTCTATATCTTTACAATGCCTCTCGGCGGCTATCTTGGCAGCGGCTACAGCGAATTGTCTGTCGGTCGTTTCTTTCTTTTTTGTCAAAATTTATCCTAAAAAACCGCGTGTGCCTAAGGCTTACCCTACATTTTTCTGGATTCCGGATTAAATCCGGAATGACAAATGGCGTACAGCTCGAAAAAAAGCCCAGCCAACTGGCTGGGCCTATAGAGTACAAAAATTTAATATACAAGTCAATCGCTTTAGAAAGTAACTTTGCGATTAATTACCAGTTACTTGCCTATCCCAAGCCAATCGGAAAATGCGCCTGAAATCATCGGGGCGAATTTTACCACAACGCCGGAAAAAACGACGCTGACCATTGTCATCAGCTTGATAAGGATATTCAGACTCGGGCCGGATGTGTCCTTGCAGGGATCGCCGACCGTATCACCGACAACAGCGGCCTTGTGGGCCTCGGAGCCTTTTCCGCCGTGGGCGCCCTTTTCGATGTACTTTTTAGCGTTGTCCCACGCGCCGCCGGCGTTGTTCAGCGTAATCGCAAGTACGAAACCCGCTGTCAGCCCGCCGGCCAGCAATCCCATCACGCCCGCAACATCTAAGAAAAGGCCTGTCAGAACAGGTACTATAATCGCCAAAAAAGACGGCAGTATCATTTCCTTCTGAGCGCCTGCGGTTGATATCGACACGCACTCGGCGTAATCAGGCTTGCCGGTTCCCTCCATTATGCCGGGTATCTCTTTGAACTGCCTTCGCACCTCATTTACCATAGCTCCCGCCGCCCGGCCTACCGCCTTCATCGTCATAGCACAGAACACGAACGCCATCATCGCACCGATGAAAAGACCGCAGATGAGCTTTGGATTCATTATCGTCAGGTCGTATGCTTCGACGAATTGTGCCACGGTCGCCGTCTTTGCCTCCGCGGCGGTAAAGCTAACCTTACCCACGGTGTAAACACCATCACCGGCCAGTCTTGCAACCCAGATGCGGACCTCCTCGATGTACGCCGCCAAAAGAGCCATCGCCGTAAGGGCCGCAGAGCCGATAGCAAAGCCTTTGCCCGTTGCCGCGGTAGTATTTCCAAGGGCGTCGAGGGCGTCTGTTCTCTGGCGAACTTCCGGGCCGAGGCCGCTCATCTCCGCATTACCGCCCGCGTTGTCGGCGATCGGACCGTAAGCATCCGTCGCCAGGGTAATGCCGAGGGTCGAGAGCATGCCGACAGCCGCAAAGCCTATGCCATACAGGCCCATCGATACGTCGGTGAATCCCCCCGCAGAGCCGAATGCACAAAGTATGCCCAACACAATCGTAACCACCGGAAGTCCGGCGGAGAACATGCCGGTTGCAAGGCCGTCGATAATTGTAGTTGCAGGGCCCATATTGGCCTGCTCGGCGATGCCCCTGGTCGGACCGTATTCATCGGATGTGTAGTACTCGGTGAACTGGCCGATGATAACACCTGCGGCAAGACCCGATACGACCGAGCCGAAGATGCCCCAAGTTATCCATCCGGTCGCTGCCATAACCGCCACAGCCGCAAGAATAAGCACCGAACTGCCCAATGTGCCGAACAGCAGCGACCGCAACAGGTTCTTCTGCGTCGCGTCCTCCTTACACTTGACCATAAACATGCCCACGATTGAAAGGATAATGCCGATACCAGCAACTACCATCGGGGCAAGAACTGCTTTTAGTACCCCCTGTGACGATATTGTCAGGGCCGCTCCCAGTGCTGCGGTTGCCAGGATTGAGCCGCAGTAGCTCTCGTAAAGGTCGGCACCCATCCCTGCGACATCGCCAACGTTATCACCAACATTGTCGGCTATTGTTGCCGGATTCCGCGGGTCATCTTCTGGAATCCCGGCTTCGACCTTCCCGACAAGGTCGGCCCCGACATCGGCGGCCTTTGTATAAATACCACCGCCGACACGGGCGAAAAGCGCCTGTGTGGAGGCGCCCATACCGAACGTTATCATTGTAGTAGTAATTTCAACGAGTTTGTGGTCCGCCTCCATCCCGGCGGGCACAAGAGTCAGGCCGAACAACGTCAAACCGTTGGCCATATGTTCGGCGGTATAAACAAATTTATCCAAAATAAAGTACCATGCGGAGATGTCGAACAAGCCGAAGCCGACTACAACCAGACCCATTACCGCCCCGGAACGGAACGCTACCTGCAGGCCGCGGTTGAGGCTCTCACTTGCGCCCTGTGCGGTGCGGGCAGAAGCGTTCGTGGCAGTCTTCATCCCCAAAAATCCGCAAAGTCCGCTAAAAAAACCCCCCGTCAGAAACGCCACCGGGACAAAGGGATTCTGGACCCCGAAGTAGGCAAGCACGGCAAAAATGCAAAGCAGCACCAAAAACACCAGCGACACAACACCGTACTGGCGGAACAGATACGCGTACGCCCCTTCGCGGACGTGCCGGGCGATTTCAATCATTGTTGCGTTCCCTTCCGGCGCGCCCATCATCTTTTTGTAGAAATACACCGCGAAAAACAACGCAAGTATTGACCCAACCGGCGCTATCCACCAAACCGGTGGTGTCCCGGTAGCAGGCTCGGCCCCCCCGCTGCCGGCCAGTGTTGTACCGCAAAACGAGAAAAGCGGCATTAAAAAAGCGAAAAACACGGTCAGCCTGATTTTGGAAGACATCTTCACAACCTGGTTCCTTTCGAATTCAAAACTTTGTTTTTCAAAACCCGACAGGGCTACGATAAATTTCAATAAGCCCAGCTTAACTGAATACTGATTTTTTTCAAGTATTTTGTGCGGCTCAAAAAAAGCAGGTTTGTTCCATACACTTGGTGCGATGATTATGTATGGTAATCGGCGTTTATCTTCACATAATCAGCGCTAAGGTCACAACCGAAACAAAAATCCGTGTATTTTCCGGCCCCCAAATCAATAGTGATAGTGTGCCCGGTGCGGGAGATGACCTTGCTCGCCTTTTTGGCATCAAACTTTGTAGGCCGACCGTTCCTGAATACGGTAATATCGCCGATTTTGCAGCTCATTTTGTCGGGGTAGAGCTTAACACCACATGAGCCGGCCGCGCAGATGATTCTGCCCCAATTCGGGTCTGCCCCATGAACTGCGCATTTGACCAGGTTGTAATCAGCTACTGCACGGGCAGCTTTGCAGGCATCGGCTTTGGTGGCGGCCCCTTTTACTACGACTGTGAACATTCTGGTTGCGCCTTCGGCATCCAGAGCCATCTGCCTTGTCAAATCGGCGCATACTTCAGTCAGGGCCTTGGCAAATTTTCTGTAACGTGGGCAGGGGCTTGTGACGGGTCGATTGCCTGCGGCACCGGAAGCCATTATTACGGCTGTATCGTTTGTGCTCTGGTGGCCGTCAACCGTCAGTTTGTTAAGGGAAACGCCAACAGCCGCTTTTAGCGCATGAGCCAGGAGCAGCTTGGTGATGGCGATATCGGTGGTGATAACGGTTATGGTGGTGGCCATATTCGGCCCAATCATACCGGCGCCCTTGGCTGTGGCGGCGATTGCTACTTTTTTGCCGGATATTTCAAATCTGCGCACAGCTTGTTTGCACTTTGTATCGGTCGTCATAATAGCTTTTGCAAAGTCTGAGCCTGCCCTTTGGCCGTTGCGAAGCTGCTTAGCGGCTTTTGTTATTCCAGCAGTAACTTTCCTTATTGGAAGTTGTTTGCCGATTATGCCTGTCGAGGCGATCAGGACGCTATGTGGATTTGCGTTTAGCTCGCCGGCGACTTTGTTGCATATGGCGATGGCATTTTTCATGCCGGCTGAGCCTGTACAGGCGTTGGCGTTGCCGGAGTTGATTACGACTGCATACACCTTCGAGCTTTTGACGTGTTTCTTACAGATTGTAACGGGGGCTGCAACTATTTTATTTGTAGTAAAAACAGCCGCTGCCGTCGCACCGGTCGGACAGGCCAAAAGAGCCAGATCCAACTTGCCGGACTTTTTTACTCCGCAATGCACGCCAGCGGCCCAAAAACCCTTTGCTGCAGTTATAGTATTATTCGCCATAATATCCTAACAAGCTGTTAAACTTCTCCAAAATCCCTTTGTGCTCGGAAATCCTGCCAAACTCCAAAAGCCATCGCCTGATATATTCAAGGTCAAGCAAATCCTTGTTCTTAATCAGTATATTGTTCACGTCTTCGACATCAATGGCTCTTCCCGCGACCATTTTGTGAATAATAACATCCTCGCAGGATGCGAACTTTGCCGGATAGCCGTTCATCAGGACTTCTTTCACTCTGGTCATTGCCTGGGATTCGTAAGGAGTAAAAGAAAAAATAAAGTCCACCCGTATCCTTGATTTCAGCTCTTCTGCAGGAAGTACTTTGGTTTCATTTGCAAAATCGGCAGGCTTTTGGGGCAGTAACTTTAAGCCCAGTTCCCTGCATAGCTTCGCAATCGCTTGGAATTTGTCCGTATCAATCCCAAGGGTAATATCGATATCTCGTGTCAAGCGCGGACTTCCGTACAAAAGAACCGCCTGGCCGCCGATAATCATATAAGGGATATCGTTCTCGTCCAAACTACGGCCTATCTTTTGTATTAATTCTTCTATCATATGCTTAGTCTATTGATGGCTCTGGCAATCCTCAAATCAACTTCTAAACCCTCCAGGATATTCTCGGAACAGATAATCCCCAATGACACGGCTTCGGCATGCATAGCTTCATATATAGAAAGGGCCTGTTTGTGGGAAATATCTTCCTGCTCGATTAATTTACGATAAAACTTATTCAATTCAGATTTATTTGTAATCATTAGATTCCACCGGCATAGACAACCGATAAATCATTATAACACTAACAACCTTTTTAACCAGGCATTTTTTGAGCCATTTGGATCTGATGCGCCGGTGGTTGGATCAGGTCAGGTGCTTGTTGACATCGGGCGCTCGGGCGTCTAAGATGGTGGCTCGACCCGGAAAAAGGTGTAAAATGGCATGGAGATTTAAGTGGTACTAAAATTAGAAGAAAATCCGCCGACCGCCTGGCCCGACGGCATACAGATTAGCGAATTTACCGGGACCTGGCGCGTCGCCCATACCAAGAGCAGAAACGAAAAGGCCTTGGCCTGGCAGATGCAGAAAAAAGATATAAGCTATTTTCTCCCGATGACTAAGAAGGTTTATCGCCGAAAGGGAAGGACCTTTCGCTCGCTCTTACCGCTTTTTACCGGCTATGTGTTCTTTTGCGGCGATGATGATGACCGGGTTGAAGTGCTGCGGACCAATCGTGTCGCCAACATTATAGAGGTAACGGACCAGTCACAACTCGTAGCCGAGCTGACGCCAATCCAATTAGCTCTCGACGAGGGCGAGCAGCTTTTACCCCATAAGTATATAAAGGCAGGACAGCGATGCCGTGTGATTGCCGGGCCCCTCATCGGAACAGAGGGTGTCGTTACAAGGGCGGGTGAACGCATGCGACTGGTCCTGCAGGTTGATATCTTAGGACAGGCGACAAGTGTTGAAATTGCAACAGATATGATAGAACTGGTTGAATAGGTGACAGGTTTGAGTTGATTTTTAACAGTAAAAGAAAGGCTTAAATCATGAAAGCGATTGTCTGGATTATCGGTGTTCTGGTCGTTGGTGCCGCAGTGCTGCTTCTTATTAAGCCTGATGCGTACAGGAAATACGTCAAACTGTTCGTACGGGGGAAACTTTTGTACATACCGGCGGTGATTTCAATAATAGTCGGCGTGGTACTGTTAATTTTCGCACGTGAGTGCCATATACCATGGGTCATAATTGTCGTAGGCCTTTTAAGCGCAATAAAGGGACTGTCAATATTTGCGGTTAAACTTGATACGCTAAAGGGAATGTTGAACTGGCTCTGCGAAAGGTCGGACATCACCCTGCGACTTTTCGGCTTACTGGCCCTTGCATTCGGAGCTTTAATCCTCTACGCCGGCGTGCCGCGGTGAGACAGGTATCAGCGAAGTATTCAGCCGTTAGCCCGAGTCGGACGTTCTGAACAGCTTCTTTTTCCCGATTTTTAGCCTTATAAACGCATTTCACGAAATTTTTCTATGAAAACCGGCCTGAATCTGGTATAATGCAGGTTTATAACGTCTTTCTTCAGGCGTTCCAAGAGGGTGTTCAAAAGCAGAGGGTGATGTGCCGGCAAATATCCGCAACTCGATGATTTGCGCAATCGCGGGGGCGGCCTTGTGGGCAGCTTTGGCTGCGCCAAAGGCTTATGCTATTGCCGAATCGACCGGGCCGGACGGCTCAAACGTCCGCGCTGTCCAGGCACTGGGACAAACCGGCGAGGGCGTAAACGTCGGATTAGTATCCGCCCGAAATACACGCACCACCCACGAGGCATTCAAGGACCCAAACGGCGTCTCACATGCCTTCAGCTACGACTTCACAGGAGACGGTATCGAGTTCTCCGGACACGATACACGAATGGCCGGAGAGGTTATAAGCAGAGGGGACTACACTCACCCCGATTACATCGGTGTAGCACCAGGAGCCGATATTCACAGCGCGCGAATTGCAGACAACAGCAACCAAACAACAAACGCTTTCTTGACGGATGCACTCGATGAATTGGTCATCGGGCAGAACTGCCGGGTAATAGTAACAGGGGTTCAGTCGGACGATAACGCCGACGGCAACAGCGTCTGGACGAAAATTTATGATTACTACGCATACCAATATGACGTTGTTTTTGCCACCGCCTCCGGCAACTACGCATCGCAGGTTACAATATTCGGCGATGCATATAACGGTATAACAACAGGAGGTTTGAGGGTAACAGATCCGGATGTATATTTGAGAGTAGGCTCAGGCACTAACTCAGGCCCGACCGTGGACGGCAGAAGGAAACCCGACATAGTCGCACCAGCCCAAAACCAGACGCTGCCTTCGAGCGAAAGTGATACCGCCTGGCGGACCGTCGGTTCGGATGCCGGCCAGACAAGCTACGCGGTGCCGCATACGGCCGGCGTAGCGGCGCTACTGTTGGGAGCGGCGGACCAGACAAGCGACCCTGATGATAACCGAAGCGAGGCGATAAAGGCGGTAATAGTCAACTCGACTTTTCCGAACATAAACGATAAAAACAATAATCCCACCTATCCGGCTGAACCGAATAATATCTGGCACGGCGACCGAGGCTACGGAAGGATTGACGCCTTAAGGGCATACGAATTGTTAAACGCCGACAAGGTTGCCGAAGGCGGCGACATAACCCAACAAAAAGGCTGGGCATACGATACCATGACAAGCTACGGGCAGCACAGTTATTCTGTCCAGGCCGAAAGAAACGACCGGCTGGTGTTAACGGTAACATGGCACAGAGAGATTACGAAAAACGGGCCGATGTTCACCGAGGAGTCGGCACCGAAGTTTAACCTCGACGTTACAGTCAAAGATCCATGCGATACTGTTATATTCGCCGAGACGGCGACTCTGGACAATCTTGAAAAGGTTGATGTGCTTCTGGAAAAAACCGGCATGTACGAAATCACTCTGGATAACACAACCGCCAAGAGCCGGGGCTACGCCCTGGCATTCGAACTGGTAGAACCCCTTGTCTATGATTTTGAACCGATAGATTATATTGTAGATACCGGCGATTTGCTTGTTATTTCAGACCAGTGGCTGCTGCAAGGTGAAGCCCTTGAGGCGGACCTGACCGGCGATGAAAAAGTGGATTTTGAGGATTTCGCCGAATTCACCCTATACTGGCTCAATGTCAATCCGGCTTATTACAACGAATAGCCCATCGTATTTTTGTATTTGTCATACCGGCCTTGACCGTCCTGAGCAAAGCCGAAGGAACCCGGAATCCAGGACCCAAAAGACCGGATTCGGCGCCCAAGCCTACGGAGGAGCGACATTCCTTGGCGCAAATGACAAAACCTGCAACTTTGTTTTCAGAAACGGCACTACATAGCATTTCAAGGCAAATCATGGAAAATTTGGATTTTTTTATTTTTTCTGAAATTTTCGCTTGACACGATAGCACGAATCTCATATTCTTATGCGCGGTAGCGTTATTTGAATTTTCTTATGCGCATACTTCATTGAACGGCAAAACAGCAAATTATAAGATAAAAAGGAAAAAGTCGCGGCATGAGTGTAGTATTCTTTCAAAACTATATTTGTGAAAATATACGGTGCTTTGTCATTCCCGCGAAGGCGGGAATCCAGAAGCCGAAAAGCAATAAGAACGCTTATTATTTTCATAAGATTAGCCATGACGGAATGGTAGTAAAGCGGCAAAACAAGTGTTTACCCAATCTTTCCGCCGGGTTATCCGTTTGTGAGTTGCTCGTAGTTCTTACAACTATAACAACACTAACAGCTATGCTCGTACCTTCATTCGGCAGAGCCAGAGAACAGGCAAGAAGAGTCGCCTGTGCAAGCAACCTGCGGCAAGTGGGTTTGGGACTGCAAATGTATGCCGCACATAACGACGGGCGCTATCCGGTTGAGAAGCTCTGCGGTAATCCGCAGTCTGCTTTGACCGGCAGTCTTTTCCCCGTTTATCTGACCAATCGGGATATATTCTACTGTCCCAGTGCAGCAGCAGTCGAGCCATACGCGCAAAGCAATGAATATGGCGGTCCGGGTGGCGATTCGGTCATTAATACGGACCAGAACTGGGAACGTTCTTATATCAGCTACAAATATTTCTCCGTAACCCGCCGCGATACGCGCATGCCCCTGCCTCTGGGCCTTTCCGAGTACCCGCATATTTTGAAAGACGATTCGCCGTCGAGCAGGTGGCTTATGAGCGACTGGGTGCGTAAGCACGTTCCTGTCTTTCCACATCTTCAGAAGGGTGGCTGGGGCGGCGGCAGAAATGTCCTCTTTGCAGACACAAGTGTACAGTTTGTCCGGCACAGGACGCCGGGCGCATTTTGAAAAGCCTGATGAATGATATTTACAGGAGACAAATAATGCTACGAACAATTTTTTTAAGTCCCCGGCAGCTAACATCGGCAGGTGTCCCGGGAAAAACCAATCTTCTTACACGCCGAGAATTGGTGTTTGCGGTTGCCGGCGGTATTGCCCTGGCTGGTGTCGGCCAACTATTGGGAAGAATATTCCATCTGTTATGGCCTGTTCCAATGTCGGGGTCAATAGCTGCGGCACTGCCACGCACGTTTATCTTGTTGGTGATTTTGCTTCGGATAAACAAGTTTGGTGCATTAACCGTAGCGGCAATAGCCGAGGTGAGCACAAGGCTGGCAATGGGATTCGTCGGCTTCTGGCCTATGTCCATAGTCGTGCCGCTGTTAGCCGGTGCTTCGGGAGATGTAATCTGGTGGTACCTGAGGTATATAACGTCGCCGGGCCTGCGATTGATATTAACGGGCGGCTCGGTTTGCGGGGCAAGGGTGCTGATTGCTTTGTTTTTCTGGGGCCTTCTGATGCGGCCTATTTCGGGAGCTGATGAGCACCTGGCATTGACTTTGGGATGTATTATTGTAATCAACGTGGTTTTGGGTATGACCGCCGGACTGCTGGTCGGCAAATCCGTCAAGCCACCGAAAGGCAGCCAGTGAATACAAAAGAGAGCAATTTAGATACGGCTGCTTCAGAATCGTTTACTATCCGGCCGATAGGGTATGTACAATCGGATTACGCGCAAACTAAGGATGTGCTGCATACACATACAGGATGGACGGCCGATACCTCCCGAATTCAGCTTTTTGCCAAATACGCCGGGGGACTTGGTGGCTTGAAGGGCTATTCACACATTATGGTGCTGTTCTGGGTGCATCGGGCCAAAGAATGGAAAATGCCGAAAAACCACCAAAAACCGCCTCATGTAAAGCTGTTTGCCACGAGGATGCCGGTGCGCCCCAATCCTATCGGAGTATCCGTTGTCAAACTGCTGGATTTTTCCGCTGACAGCGGTGAGGTTCTCGTTAAGGGGCTGGATGCACTGGATGGAACACCTGTTGTGGATATTAAACCGTTCATCCCAAATTTTGATAGTTACCCGGAAGCTTGCGTGCCGGACTGGGTAAAGGAGCATATGGACCGCCACCATCACGGCGCAGCACCCGGCCAACCAAAGCAGGGTAACAAGAAAACCGATAACAGCATGCGGGAGTGTGTGCCATCCGACTGAACGCCGAAATTCTCAAACTTTGTAAGTCGTAGATTCCAGCCCCTGCCTCCGCAGGGGTGACAACCTTTCGCTGGAATGACGTGAGGTATCGAATACACAATACTATTTTTTACAAGAACAGGAGATGAGGGTTATGAAAGTAAAAAATTTGACATTGATGATTTCATTAACAGTTTTGATGGGATTGCCGGCATATACACAGGCAGTTTCTACGGAGTTTCAGTTGTTCACTTGGACCTACAACAGCGGCTACTTGCCTCAACAACCACAGACCAGCGGTGATTATCTCCCGCAAACAGGCGATGACTACGAGATGGCAGGCAGCAATCCTGACGTCTTGTTCATCCTCAATTTTATGAATCCAACGGCTGCTGCCGTCGCCTATGCCAAAGGGATGCATTCGATGGCAGGCGCGGTAGGATTGGATATAGACCTTCAGACAGGTGGGACGCTGGACATTGTATCACTTGCCTTTGACGGATATATCTCCTCGACACAAACCGGTATCCAGCGGCTGGTTCAACCCGGCGACCCTGCAGCCGATGGAAACCACGGCTCAACCGACGGCGTTGGAAACAGTGGGACATACAACGCCTCAGCCGGGTCAAACTGGGCGTTTGAGGCGGATTTCGACTGGTACTATGACGTGCCTGCAGGTGGCATGGGCGGTATTGATATGACCTTCGACAATTACGAGTGGAACGGTTTCATCATTCCTGTGAGCGAACTGAGCACGGCTGGTATGACAGCTACTACACTCGATGATTCAATGGGTTACTTCGGCGGCAATTTCGAACAGTGGCTATTGAACAAAATAGCTCCGCAGCTTCCACAGGATGCTGCTTATCTGCTTTTTGCACAGGGCCAGGCCAATCCGGCCTGGACCGGCCAGCAGGTTGGAATGACAACAGGGGGGCTGGTTGGAGAACCGTCATAGGCTATGCAGTACCGGAGCCTGTAACCATCATGCTTCTTACTGCCGGTCTTTGTTGCGCCCGATGTGTAAAAACCCGCCAAAAAGGTGCATAGGAGGCTGAGAGTTGATTCTGAACACCAAGGGCATATTCATATTATTGGTGGTGCCGGTATCGCTGGTGTATGTACAGGCGGCTTCCGTTGAATTTGAATTGATTACGCACACTGACAATATACAACTTTTGCCTCAGCCGAAGGGACTGCCCGGCGTCTGGGGCGACCACCTTCTGCAAACAACCGATGACATCGCGGGCAGCACGTTTAATCCCTATGGTTGCTTCAGCTTTAATTTTATGAATCCGGTGGGCATACAGGACCCATGTTATCCGCCCGGCTATGCCGAGGGTATTCATTCGATGACTGGTTCGGCAACACTGAACATAGACTGCAACTCGGTAGCAGTTACATCGCTTAGCTTCAGTGGTGACATCCTGTCATGGGCAACTGCATATCAGTGGCTGGTTCAGCCGGGTGATCCCGCAACCGGCTATAATACCGACGGAATACCGAACAGTGGGACATACGCTCCGTCAGCCGGTGCGAACTGGGCTTTTGAAATGAGCTTCGACTGGTACTACGACACACCTTACGATGGGGTGGGTACGATTGATATGACCTTTGACAATTACCAGTGGAACGGATTTATTATTCCTGTGAGCGAACTGAACCCGGCTGGAATGGCCGCAACCGTACTTGATGACCCGTTGGGCTATTTCGCCGGAACATCCGAAGATTTTGAGTCGTGGCTATTGAGCCAAGTAGCTGGGCGACTCGGGCAAGATGCCACCTGCCTGCTCTTTGCTCAAGGCGAAGCGCACCCTGCCTGGCGAAACGCAATGATGGGTATGACCATGGAGGGCATCGTTGGAGAAACTATCATAGGCTATACTGTCGCAGAATTCAGCCCGAATAAAGCTGATATCGATAAAGATTGGGATGTTGACCTGGCCGATTTTTCCATTCTTGCCGACCAGTGGCAGCAGCCGCCTGTCGAACCATCTGCTGATATTGCCCCCTCCGGAGGGGATGGGATTGTAGATATAAACGACCTCGTATTTCTGGTGAATAACTGGCTTTGGCCCAATAACTTATCAAATTAACAATCCGCCGAAAAATAACAAAAAAGCATCTGCGTTTATCCACTTAGAATATGAAATACCACTACTTGTTTTTTGGGAAAGAACGTTGTTGTCAAAACCAATTTAGCATTGAAGTATCAAGTGCCCGCCCATTCCCCAAATCAGCCCACCTTCACAAAAATTAAATCCACCAAAAGCCCTCCCTGTTAAGCCGGCTCTAATATGTGCCGATTAAAATTACGGAATACTCGATTGCGTATTCAAACGAACAAAAAAAATCGCTGCCTTAATTTGCTGTCAAAGGCTTTTTTAATTAGATTTTAGGTGGTATGGTAGGAATCGAAATGCAGGGCACCGATTCAATGAATGATGTTGAAATCCTAAAATCTGAAGAACTCAGGGAAGTTCTTGAAAAAGCGGTCCAAAAGAACACAGCCGCTGTTCTAAGTCATCTGTCAAAAGGTCAATGGCACACTACAAATATTGCACTACGCGCAATGACCGGCCACACTTTGCACGTTGAGACCATTGAGCAGGAAAGCCCTCACCCAGTAAACATAGAAATAAACCAACCGGTCGGTCTGTGCATACATCAAGAATTCAATAAGTATATTTTTGAGACGGTAGTTATCGGCTTTGAAACTTCCAAAAGTCAAACAAAAGGACAAAGAATTCTGCTTGATTTGCCCGAAAGCATCGACAGAATGCAACGAAGGGCATACAATCGTACCCAGGTTCCAAAATCTCTGAACGTCAGGGTACTGTTCTGGCATCGAGGCTACTCCGACGAATCAAGACAGGTTCCACTGGAGAACTACTGGCAGGGAAGCCTTTTAAACATTTCCGCAGGCGGAATCCAAATTGCGGTGGATTTCGACCAAAAGCCGAACTTCAAAATCGGCCAACTTGTAGGTCTGCAATTCACCCCTATGTCCTATCAAAAGCCGATACATGTTGAAGGCCAAGTCAGACACATCGCTCAAGGGGTCGAAGGCCAAAAATTCTGCATCGGCATCGAGTTTATCGGCCTTGAAGCCAGCGGACAGGGACGCAGGAAACTGCGCCGTATCATCAATACCATAAACAATTATGAAAAAAAGAACCGCCGAAGGGGTAAAAAACCCGAGGTCCTCCTCAACAGCCCCGGACAAACGGAAACCTTAAGTCCGTTCGGGGCCTCTGAACACGAATAACCGCACGGCCTGACGCAAAACACGTAACCGTACCGAGAGCATCCATATCAAGCTCTTAAACCGCCAAAAACGTACTAATCCGCATTTCTCACAGAACCGTTGAAAAAAGTATCCTTCGGGCGGCTTGCGCCGCCGCGCTTTTGTTTTGATAATTCGACAACATTTTACAGAAACCGAGACGTCCTATAATATCAACAGAAGCCGTGCCGCGCAAGCGGCCGAATACAGCCTTAACGAAATACCCATCACTCAATACGAGACACGAGAACCGAGCGACGAGGGACGAATATGTTCCCACCCCCACTGTCATCCTGTGGGTACTGTTAAAACCTCTCAAAATCACAGGCTGTGAGAACTGCGTGCTAAACATCACCGCCTTGTCCGCCGGGTCCGGGGCAAGCACACTCCAGCGGCAGCCCGCTGGGAGTCATCAGCCCGAGATGTCGCATTAAAAACCAGCCGATTAAACTGCCCACAAAATAATAGGGAAATTGCCCCCAGACAAAATCGGTCCCTATCAGAGCCATGCCGAAGAAGGTTGAGCGTATAAGCTGCAAAAACGGCGGCTGCCAGAGCTGTAGAAACTCAATCCCGCAGGTCAACAATAATACCACCAATGCAATCAGCCAGGCATCCTTTTTACGCGGCCAAAAGAAAAACGCTACCAGACACCAGAATATTTCGTAAGCCGCACAGGTCAGGTAGAAATTAAACCACCTCCTGCCCGGACCGTCATACCACCAAAGCAACAAGCCCAACAGAGTAATTATATACAAGGCTGATAAAATTCTTCGGCGGCACCAAAAATATGAAGTAAGGGACTCAAAACTCATAACGGCTTTATTACACACATTTTCGGTCGATTGTCAATATTTCCCGGCCCCCTCCCGGCTCCCGATTCACCGTGATTATCGGAAGCTCGGCGGATTCAGCTTACAAAATGTCGGTCACACCTGCTATCAGTCGGTTATTTCAAAAAGGTGCTGAATACTCGCACAGAAGTGTCCGAAAAGACATATACGCAAGTACATACAGGGTGAAAGTCTGTTATTAATGAATGGATTTGATATGGAGACACTAAACGAGAGCGGTTACGCACCCTCTGAGGAAGTGTTCCGTCGGTTGGCGGATAACGCCGCGGAGGTCTTGTACTCGATGACCTTTGCCGGGTCGGTCCGAATGAAATTTATCAACAGCAAGGCCGAGGAGCTAACCGGATACGCAGTTGAGCAAATCCTCGATGACAATCCAAACTGGATGGACATAGTTCACAACGCAGACCGGCAAAGACTCATGGAGCACTTCAACCAGTGCAAAAACAACGCAAAACCCTGCGAACTCGAATACCGGCTGGTCGCAAAAAACGGGGCCGTCCGGGAAGTCCTCGACAGAACCCAACCAATTTTCAATACTCGGGGCGAGGTCATGGGCATTGACGGGCTAATACTCGATGTGACGGAGCGAAACAGGGCTCAGCGTGAACTTGACAGAACACAGATGATTCTGAACATCGGAAAACTCTCAGCCGGTATCGCTCATGAAATAAATACTCCCATACAATTCATCGGCGACAATATGAGATTCCTCTCAGACTCTTTCGAGCACGTGATTGAACTGCTTGGAGTGTATAAACAAATTGCTGAATCAACCGCCGAAAACGACCTGTCCGGTGAATGCAAAAACGCCGCTGTTGAAAAAATCAGGGCTGCCGAAGAACAGGCCGACCTTGATTTTTTGACCGAAGAGATACCACGAGCTATTGAACAGAGCCTTGACGGAATCAAAAGGGTCTTGACGATAGTCTCGGCTATGAGGGATTTCTCTCATATCGATGAACGACGCATGGCCCCGGCCGATTTGAACAAGGCGCTGAAGAGCACAATTGTGCTTCTGAGAAATGAAATCAAATACGTTGCAGACCTCAATATCGAACTGGATGAAAACCTCCCGATGGTTTACTGCTGCGTTGACGATATGAACCAGGTCTTTTTGAATATACTGATTAACGCCGTACACAGTATCACCGAGGCCGCCCGGGACAAAGGGCTTATAACCGTAAAATCCCGGCAAATCGGAAAAGATGTCCTGTTCTCGATTTCCGACACCGGTACAGGTATCAGGCCCCGGATTCAAAACAAAATTTTCGACCCCTTCTTTACCACCAGACAAGCCGGCAAAGGAACCGGACAGGGACTTTCCCTCGCCAGGTCAATAGTAGTTGAAAAACACGCCGGCTCGCTCGATTTTGAAACACAAATCGGTGTCGGTACGACCTTCACAGTTCGCTTGCCAATAGAACAAAACGGCCAGAAAAGAAATGGATGACAAAAAACGCATACTATTCGTTGACGATGAGCAAAGTGTTTTGCAGGGGCTGCGAAGGATGCTGCACAAGATGCGAAACGAGTGGGATATGGAATTTGTAACCCGAACCTCCGACGCAATGAAGGTCATGCAAAACACGCGCTACGATATTATTATATCAGACCTGCGAATGCCGGCCACCGACGGCGTGCAGTTTTTTGAAAAAGTCAGAAAAAAATATCCCGACACAATTCGATTCATGCTCAGCGGATACTCCGAACAACCCCTGCAGGGACGGGCCGCCAGATGCGTACACCAGTTTATTCCGAAGCCGTGTGACGCCGAGCAACTAAAAAAACTTATTTCCCGGGCTTTTGCACTCAGAGACCGCCTGAAAACCAAGGAGGCATCGAAAATCGTATCGTCGCTTCGTTCGCTGCCGGTTATGCCGAAGATTTATCAGGATGTTATAAATATACTTGCAGACCCCGATTGCAGCCCCCGA
Organism: Planctomycetota bacterium; assembly: GCA_013349435.1. Taxonomy (GTDB): domain Bacteria; phylum Planctomycetota; class Phycisphaerae; order Sedimentisphaerales; family Anaerohalosphaeraceae; genus QNBT01. The sequence goes on from DUZQ01000046.1 coordinate 21,095, forward strand.
CAAGTCGGAAAAATGATAGGACGCGACATCGGTATGTCCGCAAAAATACTACAAATGGTCAATTCAGCCTTTTACGGCCCACCGGGAAAAATCGTTGACCCCGTTCACGCCGTCGTATATCTGGGGCTAAAGACCGTTGAGGCGCTTGTATTGACCGAAGGCGTCTTTTTGAAACTGTCAGAACAAAAAAATAATGAATTTCACGTCTCTGCGCTCCAGCAACACTGCGTAAGGGTGGGCGCAATGGCCAGAAATATCTGCAGAGCCGAGCACATGACCGACGACAGCCTGGACGTCGCGGCTATGGCGGGAATCCTGCACGATACCGGAAAAATGATCCTCATCGCAAAATTCTCAGACCGCTTCGCCGAAGCAATAAGAATCTCTCGCCAAGAGCAAATACCACTGTACCAGGTTGAGTCTGAACTTATGAACGTAACACACGCTCAGCTCGGCGGCTGCCTGCTGGACTTGTGGGGAATACCGAACACCATAATTGAAGCAGCTACATTCCATCACGAGCCATGGCAGTGCCTCGTCGAAGGATTCTCAATCACCTCCGCCGTTTATATAGCTGATATAATCGACCACCGGTTCTGTTGCGGACTGGGCGACGGCTGGTGCGAAGACATTGATACCGATTACCTCGAACAGCTCGAACTTACTGATAAATGGAAAAAGTGGTGCCAAATGCTTCTTCCCGTCGAATCCGGAGAATATGAATATGTCCGTTGAAGTAAGCAGGAAAATCCTCTTTGTGGATGACGAAAAGGACGTACTTAACGCCTTCAAACGCCAATTCCGCAAAAAATTCGAGGTAGAAACCGCTCTTGGAGGAGAAAAAGCGCTTCAACTGATGGCTCACGCCGGTCCCTTTGCGGTAGTGGTAAGCGACCTGAAAATGGAGGGTATGGACGGGCTGACATTTCTAAAACAGGTGCGCAAGGTCAGCCCCGACAGTGTCTGTGTTATGCTTACAGGATATGCAGACCTCGATGTCGCCGTCGGCTCGGTAAACGAAGGTCGTATCTTTCGATTCCTTACAAAACCCTGCCCCCCCAAGGTCCTGCTCGAAACAATTAATGAAAGTCTCGACCACTACCAACGCCTGATGGCGGCATCAAGCTACACTTATACCACTTATATCAAAAATTCCGAACCGGTCTGGACCCAGAGAAGCGAAGGGTGTGTTGCTGTTACCGGATACTCGCCGCAAGATTTCCTGCAGGAACCTTCTTTGTGGCTTACGATTGTGGTACCGGAGCACCGCTCAATGGTAAAGGAAAACATCCAAAGAGTTATCGCCGGCCAACAAATCGGCACTATAGAATTCAAAATCCGAACCAGAAATGGTGGTGTAAGATGGATACGGGATACTATCATCCCCCATCATGACGAACAGGGCATCGTACAAAAATATGACGGGTTGGTTGAGGATGTAACGGAAAGAAAGGAAATAACCGATGCGTTACGCAAGAGCGAAGCAAGATACCACAGAATGGTGGCAAACATCCCCGGTATCGTCTGTCAGTTCGTTTCCCGAACGGACGGAACCATAGACTTTCGTTTCCTCAGTGACAGTTGTAAAAAAATGTTAGGCCTCGAACCGGACCGGATAAGGGCAGACAGTACGGTCCTGTTAGGCAAAATCCATCCCGACGACCTGGCCGAATTCCATCGTTTGATTTCCAGCTCGTCAAAAAAACTCTCTCCGTGCGACTGGTGGGGAAGAATAACCGTAAACGATGAGCAAAGGTGGTTTCAGAGCGTCTCAAGACCCGACAGACTCGACAACGGCGATACTCTCTGGGACGGTGTCATCCTCGATATGACCGAGTATAGAAGAATCGAGGAAGAAGTAAGACGACTGGCCAAATTTCCCAGTGAAAACCCGAATCCCGTCATGAGAATGACCGACGACGGCCTAATAATATATGCAAACAAAGCGAGCAGTCCGCTACTGAACTTGTGGGACACAAAAGTGGGACAAAAGCTTCCCGACAACCTCTACAAACTGGCTTTGTCAGTAAAGGCCTCCGGCTCCCACAACTGTATCGAAGTCAACTGCTCCGACCGTATATTTGCAATAGTATTCGCTCCGGTTGAAGATACCGATTACGTCAATCTGTATGCAAGAGACATCACAGAGGCAAAAAACGCCGAAGCGGAGCTTATAAGAACAAACCGGATACTAAAAGAACACGACCGCCTCAAAAGTGAATTTGTCTCCACCGTATCCCACGAATTGAGAACGCCACTTTGTATCTTCAAAAACATCATATCAAATGCGATGGCGGGAGTAATGGGAAAGGTCAGCAAAAAACTCTACCAGAGCCTCAAAACCGCCGACGAAAGCATCGACCGATTGTCCAGAATCGTCGACGATTTCCTCGACATCTCCAGAATCGAGTCCGGCGTCATGAAACTCGACCTGAAACCATTGTCCATCAGCTCGGTAGTCTCCGAGGTCGCCGAATCACTCGGGACACTTGCAACCGCCAAAGGCCTCGACCTGAATACCGACATAAGCTCACAGGAGTTTGTAGTAAACGCCGACAAAGACAGAATCGTACAGGTACTGACAAATCTTATCGGCAACGCCGTCAAATTTATCCCCACCGGCTGCCAAATCAATGTAACCGTAAAAGACCGCAGCGAACATATTGAAATAGCCGTTACAGATAACGGGCCGGGCCTGAGCAAAGAGGATATGGAAAAAATCTTCGACCGATTTGTACAGGCACGTAATCTGACAGGGACCGCTCAGCACGGAACCGGCCTGGGTCTGACAATTGCAAAAGAACTCGTACAGATGCACAAGGGCCGAATCTGGGTCGAAAGCACGCCTGGACACGGCTGCTCCTTCTACTTTACATTACCCAAATACAATCCCCACGCCGATGCTCCCGAAGAAAGCAAACAGTTCCTGACAGTTAACCAGGGGCAATTCGAGTAGAAGATACAAAGTGAACAGAAAAGATATCAGCGACGAGTAAACAAATCATACAATATGGGCATAATCAGCAATGTCAGGATACCGGATATCAAAATACCCCCAACCGAAGCTATTCCAACACCATTACGCATTTCGGCGCCGATTCCCCTTCCAAGTGCAAGCGGAAGCATACCCAGAACCGCAGCCAAAGTAATCATTGCTATTGGCCTGAAACGCTCGCAGCAAGCGGTTATCATCGCCTTATGTATTGGAATACCTTCTTTAACGTGAACATTGAACTGGTCCATAATC
>DUZQ01000047.1 GCA_013349435.1 Planctomycetota bacterium
AGCCCTGATGTTCAGTCTCGCACCTATGGCTAAAATCAAGTCGGAATTCTGAACTATGAAATTGGCCGCCCTTTGTCCAACTGAACCATATCTGCCGAAATAATACGGGCACGTATCCGGGACGATGTCATATCCGGCAAATGTAGTGATAACGGGAATCTTTGCCTTCTCAACTAAAGCTCCGAATTCAGAAACCGCGTTCGACAGCCTTATGCCGTTGCCCGCAATAATAACCGGCCTTTCGGCTTTTTCGAGTAATTCAAAAACAGAACCGTTTTTGCTGCTTAAACCGACGAGTTTGTCGCCGTAATCGTATTCTTTGAGGGAATTTTCATCTACAAAGGCTCCCTGAATATCGAGGGGGACATCTATCCATACCGGGCCGGGCCTGCCGGATTGAGCAAGGTGCAAGGCCTTTTGTAAATGATACTTGATTCGGTTTTTGTCCGTAACCATCACCGCATATTTAGTTACGGGTTTGACAATATCTACAATATTTATTTCCTGGTCGCCGAGCTGCCGGAGTTTGGGATTCATCAGAACCGTTGTTTCAATCTTCACCTGCCCCGATATTACCAAAACAGGTATAGAATCGACCCATGCACCGGCAACACCTGTAAGGGTATTTGTGCCTCCCGGCCCGCTCGTCACTACTGCAACGCCGACCTTTCCACTCGCACGGGCATAACCCTCGGCGGCAATTGCAGCCGCCTGTTCATGCAAAGTACAAACATATTCTGTTTTGTCGCTTTTTCCAACCGAATCCACCAGGTGCATTGCGCCTCCGCCGGACAGCATAAAGATGTGTTTGACACCGTTTTGAGCCAGGAAAGAGACTATGTAATCCGTAACTTTGACCATATTAACCTTTCATCATTCGTTTGCTGTTTTCGTAGCATCTTAACATTTGAACAAGAACAAACGCCTATAAATAGGACCGGACAAGTGCTTATCGGCCTCCTGGCGAATACATCCCGGTTACGAGTAAATGAAGGCATAAAGTCTTTTAATAAAAACCCATAAAAGCTTTTCAGTATTTCCTGAAAAAGCCTTCTATTGAATCAACGACATAGTTCATCTTATCTTCGGTTAAGCCGGGATATACCCCCAGGAAAAATGTGTCATTCAGTATGATGTCAGTGTTTTTCAAATCACCAACAACCCTTTTTTCAATATTTTCGAACGCGGGCTGTCTTAGAATATTCCCGCCGAATAACATCCTTGTTTCGATATTTTTATCTTCCAGATACCTTACTATATCTGTCCGGCCAAATCCGGCATCGGGTCTGACTGTAATCGGAAATGCAAACCAGGAAGGCTCGGATTTCAAAGACCACGCCGGCAGGATTACCCTGTCCTGGTATTTCTTAAAGGTGTCATACAGTATCTGAAAGTTGTGTCTTCTCTTGTTTGTAAATTCGGAAAGTTTATCTAATTGTATCAACCCAATAGCACATTGTATATCCAGCGGTTTAAGGTTATATCCGATATTGGTATAAACGTACTTATGGTCATACCCTTGGGGCAGGTTTTTGAACTTATGCCCGAATCTGTTGTTACAGGCCCCTTTGGGGTTTTTCTCGCCCGTATCACAATAACAATCCCTGCCCCAGTCTCTGATGGACCGGACGGCCCGGTCTATCCTGGGATTGTTTGTCGCCAGCGCCCCACCTTCACCCATAGTGATATGATGGGCGGCGTAGAAACTGTAAGTGGAAACATCTCCGAAAGTTCCTGCAAGCTTTCCGTCATATTTTGAATCCAGTGCGTCGCAGGCATCTTCAAGAACATAAAGATTATTCTCTCCGGCAATATCTGTGATTTCATCCATCTGGGCGGGATTTCCAAGGGTGTGTGCAAAAAAGACAGCCCTCGTTTTCGGTGAGACAGCCTCTTTTATCTTCGATATCATGATATTGTAATTTCCCAATTCTACATCCACAAAAACAGGTATTAAACCGTTTTGAATAATCGGGCTTAATGTCGTAGGGAAAGTTGCAGCCGTAGTAATTACTTCATCTCCTTTTTTCAAGGGATTTTCAATCATAGCCGAACAAAGCGAGCTGACCGCCAAAAGGTTGGCCGAAGAACCCGAGTTGCAGACGACAACCTTTTTTAATCCCAAATAATCTGAAAACCTCTTTTCAAATTCTTTGCCTTTCTCTCCTAATGTTAACCAAAAGTCCAACGAGCTATCAACCAACGCCTGCATTTCTTTCTCGTCATACACCCTTCCCGAATAATTTACCCGGCTGAGGCCCGGGACAAATTTTTCATCCTCCTTTCTCAAGGAATGGATTAAACCGACTCGCTCTGCAATCTCCTGGCGTACTTTTCTTTCTTTCTCGTGCATATTGAAGACTTTCTTCCTGGAAAGAGGTATTGAATTATTGATTCTTGCTCTGTTGAAAAGAACCAAAAGTTGTCATTCTGTACGGAGCGCAGCGAAGTGAAGAATCTCATTTTTATGAACGAACGGGATTCTTCGCCTACGGCTCAGAATGACGTGTGAAAACATTTCTGCAAAACGATATTCAACTTAATGCTTCTAACAAAAAGAAGTGGCTGTCACTGTCATTCCCGCGAAGGCGGGAATCCAGAGGCCTTGATGTAACCAAACCGTCATTTTGTTATAGGCTCTTAGAACAAAATACAAAAGCTTAAGAGAACATTTTCTGCCTTATGAACAACACCTTGCGAATTCAGCTAAAGTGTCGTTTATACCATCGGTAAGTTTCATTTACAGCTTTTTCAAAATCACATTTCGGTTTCCATCCGATGATGTTTTCAATTTTGGAACCATCCAAATATTGCCTGGGAATCTCGGCTTTTGCCTGATTCAATACCTTCGTAACGACCTTCTTGCCTAAGACTTCCGAAACCGCATTTACTATTTCCAGAACGGTCATTACGTGTCTGCTGGCAATGTTAAATGCCTCACCTGCGGTTTTGTCGATGTTCTCCGCCAAACTGATATACCCGTCAACAGAATCCTTGACATAAATATACTCCCTGACCATTTTGCCGTCGCTTCTTATCTGAAGCGGTTGATTTTTTATAATCGCCTCCATAGTTCCCGGTACGATGCGGTTAATATTCAAATCACCGGGGCCGAAAACATTGGCACACCGTGCTATTGTAATAGGCATATCATAAACATCCGGATGGGCATAGGTTTGGGAAATCATATCCGCACAGGATTTTGAAACATCATAAGGGGCCTTGCCCTCTAATCTGCCGTCCTCTTTATACGGCATAATCTCGCTCGGCCCATAGGCCTTGTCGCTCGATACAAATACAATTTCCCGTACATGGGAATATACCCTGGCAGACTCCAACAGATTTACCGTCCCCATAATATTGGATTGAAGGGTCTCCAGAGGATTGAGCAGGGCCGTCGTAACGATGGGTTGGGCGCCAAGGTGAAATATCGTTGTGATTTCGTACCTGGAAAGAATGTCGGCCATCTTTGGGAGGTTCTTCAAATCACCAATAACTACGACTGATTTTGAATCGAGGGTTTGGGTCGCAAAATAACTTTGCGGGTCAAAACTTCTCATCAGGGAAATAACACGGGCGCCTGTCAGGCTTAGCTTCTCGACTAAATGAGAACCCTTAAAACCCCCTGCACCCGTTACAAGTACGTTTTTATGTCTCCAGAATTCTTTATTCATTGCCAGATTTCCCAGGGAGCACCACGCTCGTAAATCGCATTTAACTCATCTGCTTCCTTTTGAGTATCCATACACTTCCAAAAACCTTTATGCTCATAGACGGCTAATTGATTTTCTTTTGCTAAGGTCTTTAATGGTTCCTGTTCGAAAATGCAACTTTTATCTTCGGACAAATAATCAAAAAGCCCTTTATTAAATACCATATAACCACCGTTGACCAGGTCCTTCATATCCGGTTTTTCATCGAATTTCTTGACGAGGCCGCCTTCCACCTCCACCAGACCAAACTTGTAAGGCGGTTTAACAGCAGTAATCGTCCCTGTCTTGCCCGATTTTTTGTGATATTCATACAACGCTTCGAGATCGATGTCCGCAACAGCGTCGCCATAGGTTACGAAAAAGTTCTCTTCCTCTCCCAGATACTTTCTAATGCGGGCGATTCTCGCGCCCGTCATGCTATCCAGGCCCGTGTCGATAAAATCTACTTTGCCGTCCAAGCCTCCCTTATCGCTGTGGTGGGATATCTTGTTTCTTCTCAAATCCAGCGAAAAATCGTTAACCATCTCTTCCAGATTCAGGAAATACTCTTTTATCATATTACCCCTGTAACCCAGACACAGAATAAAATCCTTAAAGCCCTGATGGCTGTAGATTTTCATGATGTGCCACAATATAGGCCTGCCGCCAATCTCTATCAGAGGCTTGGGCCGATACTCTGTTTCATGCTCAAGCCGCCTTCCCTTACCACCACATAATATCACCGTTTTCATTTCGTTCTTTCCTTCCTTCTGCGTTAAATCCGGTAGCATCCTAACAATTTATCCCGAGGAATGATTCTGCTCCGACAACAGACCTGAACTGTTTTCAGGGATTTTTCTACTTTTTATCTCTAACATTAGAAGCGGGATTGGGGGCATGTTTACGGAACAGTCCGTTGAACCCTGCCCGGATGATTTGCCCCAAAGCTATTTTCATGAATACCGTATTCGTAACAAGGTACCGCTTCCACATCTTCCGGGGTTCCTGGATAAGCCGATAAAACCATTCCATCCCGCACTTCTGCATCCAAACAGGTGCTCGTTTGGTCACCCCTGCAACAACATCGAAACTTCCACCCACGCCGTGGCAGACGGGCACGTTCATGTAATCGCGCCACTTTCCAAGAAAATGTTCCTTCTTGGGTGTCGGCACAGCAACAAAAAGAATATCTGCCGAGCTGTTCCTTATCTGTTCTGCAACATCATTCTCTTGAGATTCCTTAAAATACCCGTTCCTGTAACCGGCGATGCGCACACCGGGATATTTCAGTTGAACTGTTTCAACAACCTTCTGAACGACTTGCTGTGTGGCACCCAGAAAAAATACACCGTAATTCTTCTCGGATGCCCGTTCGAGCAGCCGATACATAATATCAATCCCGGCTATTCTTTCCGGCACCGGCTCGCCTGTTAATTTTGACAACCAGACAATCGGCAAACCGTCAGCCACTATGACATCCGCCTCGGCCAGGCTTTCTCGAAGTTCTATGTTTTTATGACAATTGACAAGCTTGGCCACATTGACAACCCCTATGAGCAAATTGGAACCGTTTGTAATATAACTTTCACAAATGTTCAGGACATCCTGCATCCGCACCGCGGCAACATCAATTCCAAGCATGTTTACCTTATGGTAATCTACAACCGCAATCATGTCGCCCCCTTTGCGTTCAGTTTTCGCCCGGCGCCGAAATCCGCCCACGCATATAAAATCCATCCAAGATGATAGGGCCGGCATTCTGTATTGATGCGGAAGATGCGAACCAATTTTCCTGTCAAGCGATGCAGCCCGGACAATTTTGCTACAGCAAATAAGCTTCTGAGCTTTCGCGACAGCTTAAAAGGCTCGCATCTTTCGACGTCCCGCCAAATGACACCCTTTTGTGAGTGCACAAGGTTTCTTACCGGTTCATTAGCTCCGAAAAGCCATCTCAAGCCAAGTTCGATTTGCCTCGAATGGTCTTGTCCGCTCGCACCATCACCGGCCAAGATTGCCATGGGGGCCATCGCATCCTGATGTACCGAGAACACGGGATATTCCTCGCAAATTTTCCCTTCAAGTACGTCATAATGCCACCACCATTGCCCCTGTGGCCCCTGAAGCCGACATATTTGTTCCGTAGCCTCGGCGGCATACTCTATGCTTTGCCTATCATTAAAATAAATCCCATAAGCAGCCAATGCCAGAACAGGATAGACTTGATCGGCAAAGCAAGCTATTTTCCTGCTTATGCTTTCTCTTAGATTGGGACGGTCATGCCGCCAAAAGAGGCTGTGCTGCGCGCTGAAAAGACCAACCAATTGAGCATGCGCTTCTTCCAATACCGGATTTATAATGAAACCAAGCCCGTTATGTTTCTGTATTGTCAATGTGCAGGCCTGTACAACCCATCCCAACTCAACAGCGTTGCATAATTTTGATTGGTGCGACCAATTATCCGCCAGGGCTTTGGCGAAAATTTCACAGTTCTCCGCTCCGATTTCAACCGCCGCCCACAGAACCAGTGCAAAATCCCCGATGTGTGTTATCCTGTTGAAGTTCTCTGCTATCCTTGCCCAGATATCGGGCAGGCATATTCTGTCCTCTTGATGGCATTTAAGCCACTTTGCAATGCCAATCTGGCTGATTGCGGCATATCTGATACTAAAACCTTCAGGCTCCGGCTCACCTTTTCTGTTAAGCTTCATTGTGTACGGCAAAGTATTTTTACCATCACCATAGCATTTCATCAGCCCGGTTTTGGCGGCAGTACAAACCATTGTAATCATGCCGTCCAAATCAGTATGCGTTACAGTTTCACAAGAGCCTTGCAGCATTTAGTTTGTTATCCCAAAGTAACAGGTCAATCTTTCAACAGTGTATCGAGTACCGCCTTTGCTTTAGAGTCCCAGGTCTGGTCGGCAACCATATTGCGTCGGGACAAAACCAGTTCAGGACAGTCCTTTTCCAAAACCTTCTTCACCGCCTGTGCAAATGACGCGGCATCATCAGCCACTTCGACCAAACCGTCGTACCCGGCCAGTTCACTGAAAGATGTGGACACAATCGGCTTACCCAGCGCCAGGTATTCCTTTAGTTTCACGGGATTACATGCAGCTATCCATTCGTTCTGCTGCCAAGGCATAAAGCAAACATCAAAACATTTAGCGTAATGCGGTATATCCTCGTAAGGCTTTTGGCCAAATAGATATACATTGTTTCGGGATGCCAGTTTTGTCAAGTCCACCGAAGCATTACCTATCAATACTACCGACACTCCCGGCAGTAAATCAGCGACTTCTTCAATCAGGCCGATGTTGGATGTATGATTATCAATGCCTCCGTAAAAGCCCAAAACAGGGTGTCGTATTTTTTTCATTTCTTCGGGAAGCCTGTCGCTTTTGTGTGCATCAGCAAAAACATCATAATCAACGCCGTGGTCGAGATAAACCGCCTTTCGGCAATCCGATTTCTCTCGGGCCATCAAATCCCTGTTGACATATATCACCAGATCGGCATGCATTTTTAACAGCCGGTCATATCGTTTTATCTGCTCAGCGTCCACTCCGGGCATTTCTTCATATTGGTCGGAACGCTGGTACACAAGTTTTAGATGAGGCAATTTTACGGCTGTCTCCGCTGCTCCCGGACACGCCACCCAGACTATCGGTTTGTTCATTGTAAGCTTGTGCATACAGCGGCGGATTTGAAACTCCAGAATCATCGAATTAAGCCTTCTTGCCCCGCTTATATGATGAACAGGCATGGTAAAAGGGCTGTAAACGGTCATGTTTTCGATTCCGGATGGCTTCAAGCCCCGCATAATGCTATGCAGCTTGCGCTTGAGGCGCCTTAGAAACATCGTCCCCTCCCCAACATTGAATTTACGAACCACTATCGAGTTGACGTACAGGACCCGTCCTGATTTTGCGAAACGACGCATCAGTTGAATGTCCATGTGACCGTGATTGTGATACCACCAGTCGTTGTCACCAAAACAAACAACATCAATTTTTTTTATATACTTTTCCAAAAGAGAATACTTGCGTCAACCGAACTATAATATTTCACTTACCTCTTCTTTATTCATTAACAACTTTTTCCAGTTTGTTAAACAATAGAAGCTGCCGATCAGATATGTTTTTGCGGTCTGGATTGAGCTTGTTCTTTCATTTTTATTTAATATTGCAACACCGAGCCAGTAAGGAACTCTCAGGCCGAAAAAAAGAGCCGTAAGAAAACATGCAAACGGAAATGCGTTTTTGCTCCTGTGCAGTCTCATAAAAATCAAAATACTCCCCGACAATTGAAGCCTGAATGTTTGAGATATGTGCTTTGTGTTTTGGCCGCCGTAATGAATTATCTCAGGTTCGGGAGTGAACATAATCTCCCAACCCGCCTTGTGAAAACGGTAACACCAGTCGGGATCATCTCCATATACAAAGTACAACGGATCCATAAGACCGACCTGGTCTATCGCTTCTTTTCGTACCAGAGAAAAACAGCCGTACACTACTTCCACTTTTCTAACATCATCAAAATCCCACCAAGTCATTTCTTCTCTTCCAAAAAACCTGCTCCCGGGAAAAATTTTATAAAGATAAATTGCGGAAAGAAACATATTCAGCAAAGAAGGATACATGCTGCAGGTCCTTTGCAGAGTTTTATCGGGATTGAGGACTTTACAGCCGAAGACCGCCGCTTCAGGATGAGATTCTGCAAACTTAACCGTCTTTGCTATGGCGTTATCCAAAATAACTGTGTCGGAATTAAGAAGAAGAACATACCTGCCCTCGGCTATCTCAATTCCCTGATTATTCGCCTTTATGAAACCTTCATTCTTTTTGTTCTCTATAATCTTAACCTTTGGAAATTGTTGGGACACCATCTCAACACTACCGTCTTTTGAGGCATTATCAACATATATAACCTCAAAATCGATACCTTTTGTTTCGTCGAAGACCGACTTCAAACAGTCACGCACCAACTCTTTCACATTCCACGCAACAATAATTATAGATACATCCATAAAACTATACCCTTTATTACGCCCGCCATGCTTTTATCTTGACGGGAACTTTGTTCCCGGCTTCGACTTTGAATCTCGGAGGTTTGAATTCGACGCCGCAACAAGCGACTACACCTTATTATCGGCGGTGCTATAACAAGTGCATCTTAAATTTAGCTGCAACACTTTAAAGATTTAGTGTGCATCTAATTTCTCAAATACTTTGATATTGTAATACCTGTCTTTATTATAATCCTCAAAGGACGCTCGGTGTTCATACAGGTTTTCTATAATATCGGTGACGGTATAACGCGGCTGAAAGCCCAAATTTGTTCGCGCTTTGTCAATGGTTACTTTATAGTTTCGATAATCCTCGATTTGCTTAATTGTTATTCCAACTTTTTGACCCGTCAATTTTTCCACCTCGTATTTCACCATATCCCCCACCTGGCCGACTGTGTAATTATCCGATGCAATGTTGTAAACTCCGCTCAGAGAATAATCCGCCTGTATAGCCCTCAAATAAGCGGTAGCTGCGTCCCTAATATCCAGAATAGGACGCCAAATGGACGCATTATTAACCGTAACCCTTTTGTCGGACATCGCGAACTTGAACATCGTATTGACAATCAAATCCAGTCTCATACGCGGGCTGTATCCGCATATAGTGCCTTTTCTTAATGCTATTACCGAAAAATTATCGTCACACTGTTGTATCACACCTCTTTCGCCCTGCAATTTTGAAATTCCATACGGCGAGTTGCTCGTTACCGGACAGGTTTCATCATAAAGCTCATTAACAGTATAGCCGTAAACAGAGCACGACGAGGCGTAGATAAAACGTTTTACCCCGGCATTCTTGGCGACAAAAGCCAGGTATGAGGGCAAGGCCGCATTGTAAACAAAGTTCTTGGAAGGGTCAAACTCAGCCATCGGGTCGTTCGAAAGACCGGCAAGAAATATTATCTGGTCGTATATTTCTAAATCTTTTTTCTCGCACTTAAAAAGGTCCCTCTTGGCAACCTTTACGCTTTCAGGCAAATAATTTCCGAACCACATAAGGTCAACAACCTCAACTTCATATCCGTGCTCCAACAACACAGGAATCAAATAAGACCCGACATATCCCGCACCACCGGCAATTAAAACTCTCATTTTCTTCAACCTTAAAAATAATTAATCTTTCACTACTTCACTATATCTGTCACAATCAAGTGATGTGTCAACTGGCACAACAAAATTGACATCACCTATGGACAACTCTTTGATATCCCTGGTTTCATCAAGACTTTTTGCAAATTCAAATACCGTTCTCCGGCCCCCCCCCACATGAAGAACACCGGTTATGTCTTTATCAATCAGCTTGCTTATTTTCAACGCAATTACAGATACGCTTTCCCGGCTTGTCCACTGGTCGATAAAGGCCTTTTCATAAGGAAAAACGTTCGGACCGAATGTTGTGCGAATTATCAGCGACTTGTCATACAGCCTCACCGCACACTCTCCGCCCAGTTTCGACCAGGCGTACTTGTTTACCGGATAAACCGCATCGTCCTCTTTATAATTGCCCCTGTCGCCCCTGAACACGTAATCGGTGCAAATGTAAATCAAACGAACATCAAATTCCATGCACAATTTTACGACGTTGCACGTCCCGATGATATTGACATCAACAGCCTTTCCCGGGTCCTTGTCTATCTGCGGCGGAGAGGTAAAGGCCGCGGCATGAACAATTAATTCAAATCCCTTTGATTCAATGTAGCTCTTCATTTGAGCGTAGTTTGTAACATTGAAAACGGAAGAAGAAGGGTAATCAATATCCGGCAATATTTTCCTGAATTCAGAACCTAAAAGGCCGCTTCCGCCGGTAAAAAGAATCTTTGAGCTATCCATAAATAAAACATACTCCTAATTCATCTTTCAAATTTTGCCGTAAATGAAATTGTCCGACCGCTCATCATCCACCCAACCGGCGACGGAAAAACCATTTTTGTCCTTGTCGGTTATCAGCTCTGTCGAGGGGACAATGTTATCAAAAAGTCTCTTAAGGTCGGCTTCACACAACGTCCAGTCAATATCTGCAGCTAAAGGCGAGATGCCCGCCTCGCACCCCGGACTGTATTCGCCGGAGCAGAAATATTCAATTATCGTATCTTCCGGAAAAAAATTCCCGTGCGCAAAGCCGGGTGGAACCCATATCCACTCACTATAATCCGACTCAGTGTCGGCAGGCATATCATAACAAATAATTTTGCCGAACGCCGGAGACCCCTTTCGTATATCCAAAACCATATCAACCATCCTGCCTTTTACAGTGCGCACCAATTTGCCCATATACGGATTCCACTGAAAGTGCAGGCCGCGTACCGTTCCCTTTTTAGAGTAACTCTCGTTGGCCTGTACGAATTCTACATTTCTCATGAACTCCGTATTTGGATGGTTGATAAAGTCGCTTTTGCGAAAATGTTCCGTAAAATAACCCCTGTAATCTCCAAAACGTGCAAAACGAATCACTCTTACTGCTTCAATCTGCAATGCTTTGCTATCAAGCAATTTCATATTTACAACTCCTTAAAATTTATGCAACAGATTATACACCAACAAAAATCTATATCCACTTTGAAAGCTCAATCAAAGCCGGTTTCCCAGAACTCCGCTTACATCCTTGAAGCTCCGCACATAAACCGGTATTCACGCCTTAACAAAAGATTTTTTCAAACAGCGCAAATATTTTGCAACCTGATATGCTCCGTTGTTTTTCAGTTTGAATTTCAGTAAGCTATCCTGCGGCGATACCGAAAAACGACCGATTTCTAAACATCTGGTCGCCCCGCATACCATATCGGGTTCTATTGTAAAACCCAACTTGTAACCATACCGCTCGGCAGCCTCGCAAATCCTCGCATCATAGGCACCATATGGATAACTTATTGCTAATATCTCATGGCCAACAATCCCTTCCAGCAAATTTTTCGATTCAACCAGTTCAACTTCAAGACGACCGTCATTCACTTCGGTAAGTACCGGATGCGAATAAGTGTGAGAAAATATCTCAAAACCGTCTTTATCAAGCTCTAAAATCTGCTCCTCGTTTATAACCATCCCGTTTGCATCCTCAAAATCATCGAATACTTCCCAACCGGACTTTTGCCCCAACCTGCCGGCGGGAACAAAGATTCCGGCAGGCAGTCCAAATTCCCTCAAAACGGGAATCGCATGTTCTTTAACACCTGCAAAAGCATCATCGAATGTTATAGCGATTATATTTTTAGACCCCTCTGCTTCAGCCGTCATTATCTCAGAGGGTTTAACCACCTTGCAACTGCGGGCCAAATAATCCATCTGCTTCCTGAAGCTCACAATATCAGCCTCGTTTATGTCATGATAATAGATGACAATACGAAATGGCTGCCCCGCATTCAACTTCAAGCAGGGAAAGTAAAATAGAGCAAGAATAAATTCAAACAAATCTTTCAAATACTTCAATATGAATAACCCATTGGGTGTTTTCTGACAATATAACAAATAATATTTACATATATCCCAAGTCTTGAAGTTGTTTCTTCATAGCCCTGTCAATTTCCAGCGTTTCGCCCTTTACCTCAGCTTTTGGTAAGTGGCTCTTTAGCTCCTGTATCTTTTCAGGATTAATTTTAGCCAGGTCGTGTTTTTCCTTCGGATCCCGGTACAAGTCGAAAAGCAGACTCACACCATCCCCCTCCGAATGGATAAGTTTCCAGTTCTTCCGCACAACGGCCTTTTTTTCATAACCATAAGCCACCGCTTCACTGACCAAAGCCCGTTCGTTGGAATTGTCGAAGAGATTGCGTCCGTCAAGCTTAAGTCGATGATCAATCCCGCAAACATCCAGGATAGTCGGAACAATATCAACCAACGAGGTGTTATGGGTATAGCGGCCCGAAGCGATTCCGGGCCCTGTGCACAGCAACGGGACGTTAATAATCTCTTGGAAAAGATTGTGCCCATGGGATATCCCGGAGAAACCACGCGGATCATAAAACAACTTGCGCTCGGTTTCTGTATGTTCCCAGAACTCCTCACCGTGATCAGCCGTTAAAATGACTAAGGATGAATCCAGAAGCCGTAACTTTTCCAGGTATCCAAAAAGTCCGGCAATCTGGGCATCCACAGAACGCAAAGCGCAGTCATAAAGTTTGCAGCGATTCTCTTTGTATCTCTTAAAATCCGGTGCTTCCCGGTCGGCATCTTTCTCAAATTGCCAATAATTCAGTCGGGGGATATCTGCAATCTCACCGAAGCTTTCCCTGTAATCATCGGGCACATCAAGCGGAACATGCAAATCTCCCAAGTGAAAATATATAAAGTTATCTTTCTTCTTGTTCTTCTCAAGGCACCGGTTCAACTCCTTGAATTGTTGCTGTGCCCTCTGACGATATATATATATATTCTTAAACCAGTCCATCCCCGCCCATGCCGCGACCGTTACCGAAGAAAAAATATGACAGTCAAAACCAAGACCAGTTAAAACTTCCGGTAACGCAAGAACATTACGACTTACTTTGTTAGGTGCCTCCTGGCCGAATCGGCACGGATCAGTCGTAAGAACTCCTCCGTGATTATGGGGATAAAGACCTGTCAGTATCGAAGCCACGGATGGATAGGTCCATGGACAGGCTGTCAGCGTATTGTCAAATACGGCCGCCCGACCGGCCAGCGATTCTAAAAAAGGCGTGGTCTCGCGATAATGGCCGTATAATGAAAGGTTACTTTTGCGCAAACAGTCCACTACAATAAGTATAATATTTTTAGGACCACCGTTTTTTCGACGTCTTGCGTTACAATCGTCTAATAACTTGGAAATACCCTGAATTCTCTGTCTATAAAACGGCCTTGCTCTCATCCGCCATAAAAATAATTGCACCTTCCGCCTGAGCCAGGGAATTCTGATTAACAAAGGCCGAATTATTCGCCTCAGCCACTCCCATTTAACATCTGTAAATTTCAGAAAACCGTTAAAATTCATAAGCTCTACCATTTATCTTGAAGCGAATTTTGATTCGCCGGCCATATCTTGTTCTTTGTCTTTTGAGTTCATTTTCAAATTGTCAACCACCTTTTTCACCGTCGCGCGAAGTAAATGCCTTTGTTTCGCTATTTTTCGGTCTGCCTGTTCTTTATGAATATGCTGATGCAGAATTTTAAACATATCCTGATACACAAGCTTGCCGTTTTGGGAGATGTCAAGGACATTGTCAAAAAGATCCGAGAAAATGTATTGGTTGTTATATTGTTGATAGGTCAGCTTCTTATCGCCTTTGACCAATGAATATAATCTTCTGGCAGTTTCATCCAATTTAAACAGATTGATAAAATATTTATGCCCGTCCATAAACATACCACCATACTCATCGCAATACATCTCCGAAAATATCTCCTCGTTATATGAAATCGGTTCCCGGATTAACTTTGATACAGCTCTGTCTTTACTCAACAGAATCAATTTATAAATATCACGCTGAGACACAGGTTCCCTGTAAACTTTGTCGCTTCCTGAACTTTCGTCTTCATATACTATTGCCGGGATCTTCAGTAATTCATTAAATAGCAGGCGCCGATGTCCCAAAAGCCCGTGTTCGCCCAAAAGATCGCCATGGTCCGATAATATGAAAACAGATGAATCTTCAAGTAATCGATAGCGACTAAGTACGGATAACAACTCCTTCAATCCACAGTCCATATCACGAATTGACTGCTCGTACATCCTTCTGATTTTTGCTGTTATTGCAACGTTTATTCTTTTTTTCGGTACGCGATTCGCCCTGTCTTGAAAATTAATCAAATCATGCAGGCACTGACAAATGCTTTCGGACATACCTTCGGGTCTGCCGTAAGGATGGTGGACATCCATAAAATGAAGCCACATAAAAATCTTATCCGGGCAGTTTGCCCAATTGTTACTATTTAGAGTACTCTCCAGCTGGCTTATAACTTTTTTATATGAAAATCTATGCGGCCACACATCATATCCATAGCCTTTTCGTATCAGTTCGTATAACCTTGATATAAAGAAAACATAAAAAGAAGTGCCAATCTGATAAGAAATCCATTTACATGCATGTCTAAGTGCTGTGGTAATTTTGCTTAGGCTGTTCTTTGTTTCAATAGCACTTTCACGTTTATCCATAAAATCAAAAAAGATGTCGAATCCTTTGCCGTATCCATAGTATCTTGATACCAGTGGGTTGCCCGCCACAATGCCGATCGTGCGGTAACCTTCCTTTTTGAATATGTACGGCAGATAATCCTGTTTCTCAAATACACCGTAACCAGGCTCCTGGAGTGGATATTTCCCCGTCATAATACTCTTAAACGCATTAGGCGTATTGCCGCTGTTCGCCCAGACATTCTCGAATCGTACCCCTTTTTCCGCCAAGCCGTCGATAACAGGGGAAATGTTTTCAGCATATCCATAACACCCCAGAAAATCGCGTCGTAAGGAATCTATCGTGATTAATATTACATTTCTTTTGGCCATCTCACATATATCCTAAACTCTTAAGTTTTGCCTTCATTTCATCCTCCTCCTGCTTACTAATTGTTTGCTCGCCAACATCAACATCTCCGTCTTTAATTAAATCCAATAGTTCTTTTATTACATAGCAGACAAAGTCTTCCGGTGAGGTGAATCCAAAATCGGTAGCCGTGCTATGCAACTCCTTAAGAATCTCCGGCGTAATCTGCAGATTTAACATTTCACCTCCCTTCGAATATTAACCAGGCTTGGTTTGTCTCTGAATTGGTTTATAAAACGTAACAGATATTTTGATAAAATAATCAAAACGATTTCACTAAAACAATATTGGACCGCGGTAATCATCTTGCCATTCCGTTTATCTCTTCGTTTAAGCACCACCCCGTCAAACACAATGCCTGACGTCGAGCGGAGACTTGCTTGACGGCGTGTAGCGAAAACCCGCTTTTCTTTCGGCTGTCCGTAGCACTTTCGGCTTTAAGCGCGAAGACGAACCGGTAATACCAACAACAACGTAGAACAGCATTTGAACCTGCCCCCTGATATTACTCCCCAGAGATGCTACAAATACGACAAGAAGTACACTCCCTAAAGCCCAGGCCCACGACTTCAAAACAGGATCATCAGAACAGTTGTGCAGTCGAACCATATCCCTAATGCCGCAAATGAGTATTCCACAATAAGAAACAATCCCCATAATACCATATTGGATTCCATTCAGGATAAACATACAAGTAACATCGGTCCAGCCGATTTTCATCCATCCAGGCTCAACTCCACGATACCCAACCAACCACCACTCATTGAAGGTTTGTATGGCTGAATCAATAATCTTGCCCCTATGCCAGGCTGCCCCACCCACAGGATTCATGTAGCTTAAAAATACATGATAAAACGGTCTGTTACTTGCAATCTCCACAAAAATTATGAAAATTATAAACCCAAAAACCATAGGTTTTACCAGCGCTTTAAATCGCTCCATTAACAAGCAGAAGATTACCAACATTACCGAGACAATGGGCCCGCTGGACATGCTGCTTAAAGCTCCAATAAAAACTACACCTGTAAGAAAATAAGCAAGGAGCCTGGAATAGTTTGGCAACTTTCTGAGGTAATACACAAGAGGCAACAACATAGCAAAAAAAGAACCAAAAAGAATAGGCTGAGGAAAAGGCCCAACTGCCCTGTAAAAACCTAACCGCGGCTCGAAAACTCGAGAGTGTCCCCATGGGGCCAAATCCTGCAGGCTGATAAAAGGTTGCCAACCCGTGGTAGTTTCAATAACACCTAATAACGCAAGTGGAATCGAGGCAAAGGCGACCCATTTGATTAAAGCTATCATGGACAACCGGTTGTACATACACAATCGGGCAACGATATAAATAAACATTGAATCCATCAGGAAACCACTTCGATTTTCCAGCAGTTGCTCGAATGTATAAGTTAAACTTGATATACAGGGAACTATTACACAGACCGATATGTATAAAAAAACCCATGTGTCCAGGCTGTTCCATTTAAAGTTGTTCCGCAGTTTCGTATTAGCAAGACACTTACATAATAATACAGCAATAATTATACGACCGACTGTAATATCAATGGTGCCGATGGTAACGGCAAGATACGTGGGATACCACATCAAAACGTTTAAGTACACGGCAAGGCCGCGACCAGGCGGTAAATACAGGATTAGCAGACACGCCGTAATTGCAATCGCCAAAGTTACGTGAGCCATCTCATATCATCTTTTCTGTGTCAGCGTTTTGTTCCAACAAGGCCAACCTGCGTAGCTATAAATTCCTTCGCCAGACCAAATAGAAAAACCGATGCCAGCTTGTCCCTCCTGCGATGAATAAAATACTTCCGACTCACAGGTTTTATCCCGGCCCATCGGAACCATTCTAAAACCATTTTCCTCGTTGTAATCCTGATATGTGTACGATCCAGGACGCCCTCATCCGAGTACCTTGCGTAACCACGAACGAATAACTGCCAGAACACAGAATAGCACCGAAAATTGGGTACACAAACGTAAACAATTCCATTTGGCTTTAAATGCTTAACATGACGCTTAAGTACATCGACCGGCTCGCGTAAGTGTTCCAGAACATCCGCGTAAACAAGGCAATCGTACGGCTCATCGGAAACATTAATATCAATAACAGCGACATCTCCTTCCAGAATCGTCAGCCCTCGTTCTCTTGCTTTTTGTGCGGCTAAAGGATCAATCTCCACCCCTACCACTTTCACCCCGCGATTCACCAACTCCGCCTCAGTTCTGCCTGCCGCACACCCAACTGAAAGAACATATTTAGCATCGGCAGGGACAACATCTATAACATCGCCCCTGAAGTGTTCAAAATACTGAGTCCCGCCATTTCTGTCGATATATGCTTTTGACATATTCATTGACTCTCTATACCGCTGCCGTACTGCCGTCAAGGAACTTGTGCAACTTACACAAGCCCACTAAAAAGACGACCATATTGAAACATCAACATCCCCGACAACACGGCACGAATAAACACTTTGTCCCTGCCCTTAACCTCCAAAAATCATTCACACAACAGAGTTTTTAATCTCTCAATATTTTTCCCGCTTCCATAAACCTTCCGGGAAAGAGGTTTGAAGATAAAAATCCGATTGAGCCGGCTATAACTGACGATAAACCCACCAAAACCATAATGCTTATTGTAGATTGAATGCCGAAAAAATGAAGCAAACTCTTTGTCCCGAAAACCACACTGCATACGAGCAGTCCCGGCACCCAGCAAGCGATATACTCCGAGAATTTCAAGCCTACCAATCCCCTTATGAAGTACACTTGAAAGCACAGGGTAATAATGTTAGCCAGCAGTACCACACCGGCGGCGCCGACTAAATCGAACATTACTATCGCCGGATACATCAGGCACAAAACGATTGCCGCCCGAAGCGCTGCGAAACGTCGATGTACATGCGGCCGGCCCAATGCCATATATACCGGAACGACAATGCCGCTTAGCATGCGAATCAATGCACAAACACTCAATACCGCAAAGGGAACAGCTACTGCGGCATATTCAGGCCCATAGGCTAAAAGCAAAATATTGCCCGCACAACCAACCATAAAGGCCGCAAGGGCTGTGCCGAAGATAACACCCATTTGAGATAGCTTCAGAAATCCCCGGCGAAGAGATTCTGTATCGTCCTGCCTTTCAGAAAAACCCGGAAGCAAGACAGGCCTGATTATGTTGTCTGACAAAATCGCCGGCAGATAGGCAAGCTGCATCGCCAAACTATATAGACCCAACCGCTGCTCTGTAACAAGTTTACCAAGAAGAACAACATCCGCTCGAACGGCAATGGCAACCAGAACAGGTGAACCAAGCAAGCCGAGAACAAACCTCATTAATTCGGATAAACTTTTTCTTTCTACCCCAAGCCTCGGCATAAAGGGGACCAGGACATAAGACATGACACACAAAATGGCCGCCTCTGACACTAAACCAATTACAAGCGCCCAGACGTTTTGTACCACAAAAGCAAGAGCTATCGCCACAAATGTTCCTATTACTCCGCTACCCAGTGAAAGTAATACAACCCGGCCGTATTTATGTTCTTTCCTTAGTACGTTCATTCGTGGACTTACAAATCCTCTGAAAAGAATAACCAAAAAAGCGACCCTAAGGAGGTTCAAAAGCTGGGGTTTGTTGTAAAAGGAGCTTATCAATGGGGACAGTAATATCCCGACCACAAACAGGACCAAGCTTTGTATTGCCTGTACCCACCAGGCAGCATTAAGATATTCACTGTCTGAGCCTCGTTTGCTCTGAATCACCGAATGGTTTACACCCACTTGAGTAAACATCTCAAAGACTGTTGGTGCAACCATAACGATGGCCATCAGCCCAAACTCTTCAGAAGCCAGAATGCGGGCCAAAATGATGTTTCGGATAAATTTCAATCCCCTGTCGGTTACTGTTCCAGAGCCGAATATCAGTACGCCCCGCGCCATCTTGGCTTTAAGACCTGTACCCAAAATGAGCCTTATCTTATCTAAACCTGCTACACCCATACTTTTCATTAAAGGCAATATATTCCGCCAATCAAACTAACCAGACGGAAATAAACAATTTCTCGACAAAAATACATCCGCGAGTCAAAACAATTTGGATACCACGGTTAATTAACGCAATTCGTAAATATGTGCTTGCCCGGACTGTTAGATTTTTTTTCGCACCCAAAAACCTCCCGGCCAGTTTTCCTGGGGATTATAAGAATCAAAAGCTTCTTGTAACTTTTCGGGGTGTTTCAAATGCATATTACTGCCCATCCACAAAATCTCGAAACTGTTGTTAAACATAAGAAAGGCTTGAAGCAAATACTGTTCATTCCAGAAAAAGTGGTGTTTTAAAACCCAATCCTTTTTGTACTCCGCAGGTGTAAAAATATCATGAAATGAAACAATGACACCTTTATTCAGTCTTGGTAGTATTTCCAGGTATTCGTATTGGACATCACTGCCTATCTTCAAAACATGACTTGAATCAATTAAAAGCATATCATTTTCAAGCAATTTCGTAAATTCCGACAACGGCGTCCTTTGTACCTGCCTGGGTATTACACGCGACAGACCGGGAAAACCTTTCTGTATATTTATATTTGGATATGGGTCAATTGTAATTAATTCACACTGGCAGTCATCATAGTACTTGTCATTATTCAACACTGCCTCTGCAGCCAAATATGTTGAATAACCTGAACCTATTTCAATGATTCTTCTCGGCCTGAAATGGCGTATCATGCAATAGAGAATTTCACCATCAACAGGGCCGAAAAACCTGTTATTGTTGTAGTATTGATAAGGTATATCCGTCTGCTCTGCCGGGAAGCGGTCATATTCTTCTTTAAATGACGCCTTGAAATGTGTCAAAAGTTCAAATTGTACCTTCTCATTAACATTAATCCCTACAAGCTTGGATTGATTCCGCCATATACTATCGTCTAACGTTCTTGTGTCTGGTACAGGCTCATAAAAATGATTGTGAGTAATATGAATCCCCAGAGTCTGCCAAAAAGAGAAGGAAATCTTTAAAAACCTCCTCAATATTTTTGAGCCAAGATTTCGAAGCATAATTTAAACTCCTTAAATCTTTTCCGGCAGAAAATGTCTTTTAAATGATTATCATATCATGCAGACCCTAACGTACACCGCTAAAGACTTTGAAATATAGAAACCGTTCATATCTCTTCTTGGACTTCGTCCCTGTCGGTTGCACCGAAAATATCAGCGGTCAGATGTCAGATATCAGCGTTCGGAGTTCAGATTTCTGATTTCTAACTTCAAATTTTAACTATATAGCTTGAAAGTATTTTCTTAATTTCCTGAATATCAGCAATTAAAGTATCATATGCCTTTTTGTCCATATAACTTGCATTTCGCTGAAATCTTTCATCTCTTTCTTTACTGATTTCTGACTTCTAATTTCTCACCTCTGTCCTCTAATTGCCATTTTCATCAGGGAAAAAAGTTCAAAACCAATTCTGTTATATCCTTCGCCAACCGGCGCACCGAGTTTTCTAAACCTGAGCTAATCTGGACCTGGGCTACATATCGAGCGGGATTGCCCTCAATATTCGGGGTCCGCCAGTTCAAACCCGAAAAAACGCTCTCATCATCTGTTAGCCGGCCATTAACAATATAGTAGTTCAACACCACGATTTTATCTGTTTCAGGGAAGGGCTTTTGAAAAATATGCAGAAGGCACCTGAATTTTCTGCCGGAGTCGGAGATAATTTGAATACTCTCTGTGCCTTCGTGTCTCCAGCCGTTGGCCGGATAACACACTTGTGGGCGATGGCCCAACATAGTACGGGGCCGAGCGGTGTAAGCAATATAAACGTTGGCTGACTGGTTACTTGATTCATTCTCATACATGCGATTAAGAAAATCGTCAACCGCCGCTACATCGAGGATTATCTCAGCGATATGCACATCCCGACCCACCCAATCGCCAATTACTATAGGAAACTCACGCAACGGAACATCAAGTTTGATGGGTGCTTTAGTAAGCATGTCCATCTTCAGTGCCACAAGTTTATACGCTGCGCCGGCTCCCAACAACAAAACCACCGCCAGGGCGCAGGCGACTCCGTACATCCTGTTATTTTTCATTACACTTCTCAAATAAGCCAACGACATTCCTACCACAGAGTGTTTTGCCAAGGCTCTATAATAACCACCTTTCGAAGCACCCAAAGGTAATTAGTCCACAAGTAATAGATTAAGCGCATCAAAAACACCTTCAGAGACTCCTAAGTCGTTATCGGCAAATAATGTAGATAGTTTTCAAATAATCTATACCTTTGAGGGTAAAAAATTTCCTCAGGCTCGTGCCGCTTAGCCAAGTGTAGTATGAGTTTGCAATTTTTCCCGACTCGCCGGTTCAACATTTTTACCCACGAGCAGTGGAAAGAACGACTAATAGTAATACTAAAGAATCGAACCCTTGGATGTTCCATCGGCCCAAACGTCCCTGCCGGGAAAATGAATGCTCAGCAACACTAAGTTATACCCCGGAAAACCAGTTTGTCAATCCTCAAAAAACAAAATACTGCCCCACAGATTATAGAAGTTTTTCAAAACACAATTTATTGTGTTGTTCAACCGACTCAAACACGACTGGTTGTATCGAAGTTCATTACGCACACTTTTTTGAACAGTTTTTAAATTTTCCGTGGCGTTGAACGGATATACAAACATTTCAAAATCAAAAAAGGTAGCATTGCCCTCAAGTCAGTATATATACTCTATGTGCGATTAGGATTTTTTTCAAAGCAGTCCTGGCATCATTGCTTTTGCCTTGACATAGAACTTGTGCTCTCGAACAATAATGGACCAGTTGATGGGATTGACCGATAATATTTGATAATACGACTGAACTTGCGGATTTTGGGAGTATAGCGTTATGGTTATAAAAGCTGCCCAAAAGTCCTATAATAAAGGGACCTACAACCCCTTACGGCCTTTGCTCTGTATTGGTGGCAAAAGCTTGACTTCCCATAATCTTTTCGCTACACTAAACTCGTTCTTTGATGACAACAGAGTCGTTGTTTCCTTGCCTGGGGGATAGTAAAAAGCAAATTTGGAGGCCCTGAATTTGTATTGTATGTTTTAAATGGGTTAATTCTGCGATAAGGCCGGAATAGGGGGGTATCTTATGGAACCGAAAAAGAAAAAAGTTTACGAACCGCAACAACCACACTGCGTTTGTTCTCAATCGCGCACCCTTCTTACAATTTCTCTCCTTACCGCATTTCTCGTCTTTGCTTCTGCAAATCAAGTTTTGGCTGATACTTATTATGTTGCCAATCCCAACGGTGCCGACGACATCGCCGGAACGGCTGATGATGTTAATTCAAGTGATTCTTATACCGGTACCGAAAATCAGCCCTGGTCAACAATTGGACGAGCAATGCCGAACTGGGGCGGCGCCGGGCCTGTCGTTTCCCAGGGAGACACTGTTTATGTTGCAAGTGGTGATTACGGCAAAATAACTTATAGCGAAAATCAGGATACAGGAAGAAGCAATTGGATTACTTACATAGGAACCGGAGCTACAAAACCAATCCTCAGGCATCTTGGAATTAGTTATACCCCCAATGCTTATATGAAGTTTGACAATTTTGCAATTTACAAGCCTGTTTCCGGAGTTCCTGCAAGGAGCATAGAAATACTTGGGCAAAATGTTTCTACAAACAGAGCAAGCAATATTGGGTTTGATAATTGTTATATTGAAATGGCTACTGCTCTTCCTCTTGGCTATCCAGTCTGGTTAAGGTACGCTGATGATATAACCTTTAACAATTGCGAGATTGTTGGAGGAAGCAAAGGTCTTTTAGCAAGCATACATAACACCAATCTTGCTTTCTTAAATTGTCATTTCCATGACCAATGGGGAGATTCCTTTGCTGTTTTTTCAAACGAGACGATTCCAACCACTGGAATTCTCGTCGATAGCTGTATCTTCGAGGAATTAATCGCATTACAGGGAGTATCCGGAATCGCCGACCATATGGATTATATGCAAATAGGGGGCGGTGGCGCGATGACCAGCACAGTGGATGATGTAACAATTCGCAATTCAATATTTAATTATGCATTTGATGAAAATTGGCTCGACTGGGTTGATACAGTTCTTCCAAGCACTTTTGCCTATAATGGTATGCTGTTTGAACAAATTGGAAATGGTTTTGTTTTTGAAAACAACTTGATTTATGGTCAAAGCATGAATGGTGGTTGGCAGATACCCAATACAATAAGCAATATAGTTGTAAGAAACAACACTTTTGCGCACACGAGCTATTATGGTTGGATTCCGCATATTGACCAGCTATGCAGTGCTGTTGAGCATTATAATAATATTTGGTATCTTGGGTTTACTATAACAACTCCTCCTGATGAAGTAAATCAGGGCAACAATATCTACAGCAGCTACAACAATATAGGCGGCGGAAATTCGGGCCCAACAATGAGTTCAAGCAGTATGATTATAAGCAAAGCAGACATAGCATCTATGTTTACCGACTTGGCGGGCAATGATTTCACGTTAAGGGCAAATGCCGCCGCGGTAAACTCGGGCAACGTAACTTATGCCACATCGGCAGACCTGCTCGGAAATCCCAGAGACAGCCTGCCTGATATCGGCTGTTATGAATATATATCTACATCTTCCGACACTACACCTCCCTCGGTTCCTCAGGATATAACCGCAGAAGCAGTGAGTGAAAACCGGATAGACATTTCCTGGCAGGCTTCTTCTGATTCTGACTCCGGTGTTAGTTTGTATAATATTTACA
>DUZQ01000048.1 GCA_013349435.1 Planctomycetota bacterium
AAACTGGATTCCGGGTCCCACCTTCGCGCGAGGCTACGGAGGGCAGGCAAGCCCGGAATGACGGATAGACCAAAACTGGATTCCCGCCTACGCGGGAATGACAAGGAAGAATGCGGGAATGACAGATAGACCGAAACTGGATTCCCGCCCCTGCCTCCGCAGGGGTGACATTCCTACGCGGGAATGACGGATCGACCGAAACTGGATTCCGGGTTCCACCTTCGCGCGAGGCTTCCATCTTCGCTAAAGCTACGACGGACAAGACGGCGGGCAGGCAAGCCCGGAATGACGGATAGACCAAAACTGGATTCCCGCCCCTGCCTCCGCAGGGGTGACATTCCTACGCGGGAATGACAAGGAAGAATGCGGGAATGACAGATCGACCGAAACTGGATTCCCGCCTACGCGGGAATGACAGATAGACCAAAACTGGATTCCCGCCTACGCGGGAATGACAAGGAAGAATGCGGGAATGACGGATAGACCGAAACTGGATACCGGCTCCCGTTCGGCTTCGCTCAGGGCAGGCTTGGCCGGTATGACAGATTATGGTCGGCATGGTACATCGAAAAGGAAAAATTTTTGACAGTTCAAAGTTGTTTTTGTAAAATTATCTGTCTTAACGGCGGCTATAGGCCGATTTTTTGCCCGTAATTTGTTATACGAGTTGTTAAATTGCATTTCCTTATAACGGCAGGCCCGACACGTGAATATATCGACCCGGTTCGGTTTATATCAAATGCCAGCACCGGCAGGATGGCCTATGCGCTGGCCCGCGCCGCAATAGCTGCCGGTCACAATGTAACTTTGATAACAGGCTCTACAGCGCTTCGGCCTCCCAGAGCGGCAAAAGTCGTAGGCGTTGAGACCGGCGCTGAGATGTTCCAAGCGGTGAAAAGGTATTTTGCCGGCTGTAATTGTCTTATAATGGCAGCAGCGGTTGCGGATTACGCCCCGGACGAAATATCAAAAACCAAAATCAAGAAAAACACTGAGGCCCTTACGCTTAAATTCAAACCGACGCCGGATATTGCCAAATGGGCCGGTCATAACAAAAAAAATCGAATTATTGTCGGTTTTGCGCTCGAAGACAAATCCATCCGCAAAAATGCCGAGCGAAAGTTGAAAGCAAAGAACCTCGATATGATAATCGCCAACACCCCGGCCGCCATCGGTTCGGACAGAGCCTGTGTTCAGGTAAAGACCGCAGGAGAAAAGTGGGTGAAAATGCCGTCCACGACAAAGGTTGCAATCGCCGCCCGAATAATACGATTGATAGAAAAGTTGCCTGATTGAGAATATGAAGCAGATTATCGAAAAGCAAGCGGTTCTCTTGATATGTCTGTTTCTGATTGTCTCAACCGCTGCTGTTTACCGGCAGGTGGCCAGTTTCGACTTTGTTGACTTTGACGACCACAAATACGTCCCTGAAAATCCGATGGTCCAGAAAGGCTTGACGGCCGAGAGTATCCGCTGGGCTTTTACGAGTACACACGCCAGTAACTGGTTTCCTCTGACGTGGCTTTCTTTAATGCTGGACCGGCACTTATTCGGGCCGGGTGCAGGTGTTTTTCATCGAACCAATTTAATCCTTCACATCGTCAACACGCTGCTGTTGTTTTTCGTTTTGCATAGCTCAACGAAGCTTCGCTGGCCCGCTTTTTTTGTTGCTTCTCTTTTTGCCCTGCACCCGCTTCACGTCGAATCCGTTGCCTGGGTAACTGAAAGAAAGGATGTTTTGAGCACTTTGTTCTGGATGTTGACAATGCTCATTTATATCCGTTACTGCCGATGCAGCAGAACGAAAACGGTCTGGTATTTGCTTGCTCTTTCGGCTATGGCGATGGGTCTTATGGCAAAACCGATGCTGGTTACCATTCCGTTTGTGCTGCTTCTTCTGGATTATTGGCCGATGGAACGAATGAATCTTTCATTATTCGCCCGCAGCAACCGTCCCGAAGCAGATACTTCGCTCCGGGGTGCCTACAAAAGTGGGCCGGTTTTTCTGATATTTGAAAAGATTCCTTTTTTTATACTTTCGGCGGCTTCGAGTGTCGTAACACTGATTGTTCAAAAACAAACCAGGGCGCCGATAATCCTTCTATCTTTTAAGGACCGGATTGCAAATGCTCTTATATCCTATGCGGGCTATATTGAAAAGATGCTTTGGCCCAAGAACCTGGCTGCGTTTTATCCACATCCCGGCAGTACCCTGCCTGCGGTCAAAATCATAATTGCCGCCGCTATTCTTGCAGGTATATCCTCGGTAGTTGTCCTTTTCGGCTCAAGAAAACGATATCTGGTTACAGGCTGGTTGTGGTATCTCGGCACTTTAATACCGGTTATCGGCCTGGTCCAGGTGGGTACTCAGGCTATGGCCGACCGTTACACCTATATACCGCTTGTCGGGCTTTTTATTATGATTGCCTGGCTGGTCTATGACCTTGCCGTGCGTATTAAGCTTTCTGAGATTTTTCTTGTCGGTTTGACGCTTGTGGTTTGCATTCCACTAACTCTTTGCACCTTCAGACAGGCTGGATATTGGCGCAACAGTACCACTCTTTTTGAGCGTGCGTTAAAGGTAACCTCGAAAAATTATGTTGCCCACACCGGCCTTGGCGTCGCTCTTGCTCAGGCAGGTAACACAGAAAAGGCTGTCCATCATTTCAACTCCGCTCTTGAAATCAAGCCCGACCACATTGATGCACAATTTAATCTTGCCAAAGCTTTAGCGCAACAGGGCAAGGTTTCTGAGGCCGTCGAACACTATAATAAGGTGCTTGCCCTAAATCCCGAGCATGCTGATGCGTACAATGAGCTTGGTTTGTTACTGGCTGGTCACGGCAGACTGGATGAGGCGGTTGCTTTATATCGCAGGGGGTTGGAGTCGAATCCCGAGGATGTTCCGCTGCGTTCCAACCTGGGTGTCGCGCTTATCGGGCAGGGCAAATTCGACGAGGCCGTAACCGAATTCCAGGTAGCGGTTCAACATCGGCCTGATTCGGCGATGCATAAAAACCTGGCGGTTGCACTGGTTTTTAATGGTGAGTTTGAGCAGGCGATAAAGCATTACACCGAGTCAATAAGGCTTGAGCCGGCGAATGCACACACTCACTATCTGCTTGGAAACGCCCTTCGTGCACAGGGCAGGGCTGCAGAAGCAATCGCCGAATATCGCAAAACGCTCGAATTAGACCCTCAACACGAAAGGGCAAAAACAGCTCTTGAGCAGGTTCTGTCAGACGAAACTCAGCCAGAACAACCATAGATAGGTAACAACGTTGTTCTGTCGACGCTGCATACAAAAGTTCGGTCCAAATCAAATCCCCGCCGGTAGGGTGCCTCATGAAACAAAGCTTTCTGCAGGGAACAAAATCATTGCAATTATAGCGACTATGTCGAAAATGGCTCATAAGGATAAATAAGTGCAGATTTTTTCAGGAATATTTGACTCAATATGTTGTGGTCACTGGATCTGAAATCCGCTTAAAAACTCTAAAAGAGGGCCTCTAAGTCAATGTCATACTATATGTAGTGGTATTGACAAACTCGGAAAGTTAAGTTATAACTTAATTTTATGTCGAACATACTGGACAAACTGGTCGATAGTAATATAATAGAGATAGCGGATAAACCTGAGTCCAAAGACAAGTACATTATATGTTTTTATATACTTACGGATGGTTCTGTACCGGCAAAAGACTTTCTTGAAAGCTTGACTTCAAATAAAGCAGAAAAGCAAATTGCTGCAAAGCTGAAATATTACTTCTGTGAATACTTAAAGAAGGGCCTCGTCCCTAAAAGGCCGGAACATTACAGCTATTTTCGCAAAGAGGGCTTTTTTGAACTAAAGGCATATCAAGGACGATTGTTTTGTTTCAATGATGGTGAGCTATGTGTGGCAGTGTGCGGCTACATTAAAAAGGGGCAGAAAACCCCGAAATTTGTAATTGACAGAGTGAAGCGGTATAAGTCTGAGTATTACAAAAGGAAAAAGCTTTTAGGATAAACAAGAAGAGGAAATTAAAAATGGCAAAGACTTTTTTTGAAAAATTTCTCACTGACAAGGAAAGTCAAAGGATTTACCAACAGGAAGGTTTGATAGTAGATTTTGCGGAGATGGTGCATGAACTCATGGAGAAAAAGGGCGTTAAGAAAAAAGATGTTGCAAAAGAACTGGGTGTATCCGCCAGCCAGGTAACCCAATGGCTGGACGGAGCGGCTAATCTGCAACTCAGAACTATTTCAGATATATTATTCGCCCTCGATTCAAAATTGAAAATGGAGGCGGAACCCTTGAGAGAAATACTGAAGCTCATCGGGAAAAATGCTAAACCTAAAAATACCGGTTGGACTTCGCTGCATGGGCAATTTGGCAGCGGAATACCAATAAGATTAGCCGAAACAGAATATAATGCAGCTTAAAGATATAACAAAACGGCGGTTTAAATATGTCAAAAAAAGTTGAAAAACCAAAAAATAAGAATGCATTCAAAGATGTTATGAAAATGGCTGTCGAAGTTGCCGACCGAGTACAACTTGAAGAAGTGAGATTCGTAGGTGATAAGTGTGAACTTATCTCATTTCCTTCAACAAAACAAAATAGATTTGAGACAACAGCCATGACGGATTTTAATGCCGACCGCAATGAAAATATACTCTTTGTGCTTGTGCATTTTGGCTTAGATGCTGTGGATAAGTCAGATAAGCCATTGGCGAAAATTCAGGCGGATATGCTGCTTTTATATCATATAGAAAACCTTGAAGGTTTGACCGACGAACATTTTAAGCACTTTGCGGATAAAAACGCCGTTTTTAACGCCTGGCCTTATTGGCGAGAGTTTGTTCAAAGCGCCACAGCAAGGATGCAATTACCACCGCTTACATTGCCGACATATCGATTCGGGATGAATCTGCCTGAAAAGAGCACGATCTCCGGTGCCAAAAAAGCTATCTTGGCGACAAAAAAAGGAACCGCTAAAAAAAGGCCCGGAAGAAGAAGGCCAAGAAGAGAACAGTTAACAAGTAATACCAAACGACCTTCGTCCACTAACCAGTAATCCCCAAATCATCTTTTGTAAGGATGCTGTCGAAATTGTAGCCGGCGGAGGTGATATTTTCACCTGCTCCCTGTTTACGGTCGATGACGCAGACGATTTTCTTTACCCTGGCTCCTGCTTGTGTGATAATTTTGGCAGCTTCAAGTACCTGGCCGCCGGTGGTGGCGATGTCTTCGACAAGCAAAACAACATCGTCCTTTTCCAAGAGGCCCTCGACCATTTTGCCTGTGCCGTAGCCCTTTTTGCTGTTACGAACGATAATCCAGTTCTTACCCGTGGCCATTGCGGTCGCTGCTGCCAGAGCTACGCCGCCTAATTCCGCACCCGCTATAAGAGTAACATCGTCGGTAACGTACTTGGCGAATTCATCACCAAGGGCCTTTAATATATCCGGGCAGGTCTCAAAGAGGTACTTGTCCAGATAATACCTGCTGCGTTTGCCGCTGCGAAGGACAAAATCTCCTTCCAGATATGCCGTTTCTTTTATCCGCTTTATCAAATCTTCTCTGGTCACTGTGTTAGCTTCCTATCTGTCCCGGCGAGCCGGGATTCTCATTGTAAGCAATGCCAAACCATGCTACCACGCTACGCGACCTATGCCAATGCTATCAACCGTTTTCACGAGTAACAAATATAACGTCCGATGTCGTATTATACTCAATCCCTTCCCAAGAGAACGATACCTCGTGTCCCGGGTTAGAGCCCATGTTATCCAAGTGGCTATGAATTCTGTCCTCCAACAATGGTTTTGCTCTCTTAAGCTTCCAAGACTCGAAGAAGTTGTTGCAATCCAAGAGGACAAGAAATAATCGGTTTGAAGCATCGAACCTTCGTACACCTTGGTTCTCATAAAGCCATCTGATCAAGGCTATTGGGTTCTCGATTGCCGAGCGAAGATACTCGGATCGTTTTTCTCTAAGGTTTGTTATTAGTTCACGCGAAGTTTGCAAAGGGTGGTCATTGACTTTTGTCCAAAGGTCCTCCAGCAACCTTGCTTCAGGGAGAGTACGCTCAAAATGTATATTATTCTCACGACAAAACCTTTTTAGAAGAGTAATCTCTGGTCTTAAACTTTCAGCCTTACGATTGTCTTTAATATACCCTTCCGGCATATACGTTACTTTGAGGTCAAACGGCACATCATTTATGAAAAAATCGATCTTTTTTATTAGGCCCACTGCTGGAAGAACACAAGCATGGTCCCGAAAAATATCTTCAATTATTCTTGAGGTCCAGTGATTGTACCAGGAACATAGAACGTAGGATCGCATGCTGTGATGCAGTTCATCTTCTATACACTCACATAATCGGCCATAAGAAGTTATCTTCTTGACATAATTATCAACTATTGCCCTCTCTAAACTGTTTTGATGTAATCCACCCCAGTCAAAGACCTCAAGTCGATATAATTCACTGACAAGTTCGTCTTCGTTTGAAAGTCTTGATTGGCGTTCTTCGGCATAAATGGTGTTGATCGTTTCTTCTATATGTGTGTTTGTAATTTCAGAATCGAAGAGAAACCGAAGGTATGGGATATCTTTTCGACCATCAACACTTGGCAATTCCAAGCCGCATCCTTGGGCCAGACGTTTCATAAATTCAATACGAGATAACGATCTGAGTTTCAAGAATCTCAGACCGTCTGAGTCTTGAGCTAATTCCCCAATCTTATCAGCCTTAAACGCGGCATTTGCTTCATCGAAACTATAAGACATTCATTAATCCTTACTCTTTGGGAACAAGGTTGACCAACCATGTATGGCCTCAAGTTTCCTCCAGGAATCGTCTGTGCCTCGCTGCTCTCCTGTTTTCTGGTAGATCAGAACATAATCATGTTTTAATGAACCAGCACGATTATCTTGAACGACAGATTTGGCGGAATATGACATTGGAAAACACCCCCGAAAAACTACTTCGCTACTATTTTCGCTCACGGCCCTCAAATTTTCCCAACTCTGGTGATCACAGGCGTTGAAGATGATTACCATGATGCCCCAATTAGATAATACTCTTATGGCCTCGAGGAAAAAATCATACATTTCCTTAGTATAAGTAGTTCTTCCCTTACCTCTTTCAAGGGCATTCGAGACAACAATCTCTTTTTCAAAGAAAGGCTTGAAGCCTAAGATGGCATTCCAAAATTCACTTAATTCCAAGTAAGGGATTCTATCGCTATGAGGAGGGTCGGTTAATAACAGAGAAACGCTTTTTTCTGGTAGACGAGAAAGAACCTCCCGGCAATCATCATTTATCAGTGACACATCAGCGAACGAGTTGACTACGTCCATTGGATCCGCACTGTCTGTGAAGCGAGTTAAAAGTGGTGCCTCACGTAATGCCTTTAACAGTTTTTTGGCACGAATAAAAAAACAGTTCCACACGTTTATTTCAAAATGCCGCTTTGGACGCCAAAAACCGATAACCCAACTCCCTACCGACATCGCCTTATCGCTTTTGTTTCCACCATTCTTACCTCGCTCACTAACAGCAAATACCATTTTTGACATTTGTCCAGAAGCGGCCGTGAGGGTTAGAAGCATGGCTCTTTGAACACAATGGGGTTGCGCATGGATGTGCTCCAAGAGAAGGTCGATATTCCGCAAAGCGCGACCAGTAAACAAGTCCTCCGATTTCAGATTCGGGGATGCATTGATTCTGGAGTTTCTGAAGAATCTTAGAGATCTCATTTGTTGTGAACTGTAATTCTGGTACTTTTCAGACTTCTCCAGATCGTGATCTGTTGGTTTTAGCTCTTCTCTTTTTCGTGCAGTTGATGTTTTGACCCAAACGGATTCTAATTGAGAATTATTCCAAAGAAAATGCGTGGCTACCCTCCCGTCTGCTAATTGGTAGCTCTCATCAATTTTTGGTTTGACCTCTCTCTCCATTAACGCAAATGCTACGAAAAGCTCGTCATAAGAGGGTGGGGTTATCAGATTTTTTGTTAACTCAACAGAAATTGGATTAATATCAATCCCAATAAATCGACGTTTTCTTATGAGTGCCTCTCTCGCAATTGTTCCATATCCAAGAAATGGATCAATCACTATTTCGCCTTCTTGGGTTAGCTGTTCAATAAGATATGCCAAACACTCAGCCGGCTTTTTCCCCCAGTATTTGTGCAATGAAGCAAAACCCTTGTAACCTTGAGGAGACGACACAGATGCCTTAGTGATACTCAACCGTTCGATTGGAAATAAAGTTCTTTGCTCCATATAAACTGTTCCGTTATTCTATATTGGGTTTACTTATCTCTGTTATTGAACATCATACTTGAAATTAGTGTATTTGTAAACGATATTCACTTATGCACAATAACCACCTCGGTTTAACATTCTATTGACAGTTTAGATAGCAACTACTTAACGATTCTACACTTTGAGTTTCACTTTCTTGTTAAGTTCTTTACGATACTTTCTGCGAATCGGTGTAACAACATCTTTGGCGAATTCATCGACCTGCTGGGGTGCTCTGCCTATGTAAGCCTTCGGATTGAGCACTGTTTTAAGGTCCACTTTGCCGAAGGCCTTGTCGGCTTTTAGCCGGTCAATCAAATCGTTGGGCCTTCCCAACTGCTTGACCTGAGCGGCGGCGGCGTGAGAGTGCTGCCGGAGCCTTTCGTGCAGTTTCTGTCTGCTGCCGCCTGCCTTTACCCCTGCCATCAGGATATTTTCGGTTGCCATAAAAGGCAACTCCGCTTTAACTCTTGCGGCAATAACCTTCGGGTACACAACCAAACCGGCTGCTATGTTAATAAGAATCTCTAAGATTCCGTCGGTAGCTAAGAAGGTTTCTGCGATAACAACCCGCCTGTTGGCTGAATCATCTAATGTCCTCTCTAACCACTGTTCCGAGGCGGTCATCCCGCCGCTGGTAGCCAGACTCAAGACGAGTCTGCTAAGGGCGGTCGTCCTTTCACAGCGCATCGGGTTTCTTTTATAGGCCATCGCAGAAGAACCGACCTGCGTTTTCTCGAACGGCTCCTCAATTTCCTTTAGGTTGGCGAGCAGCCTGATGTCGTTACACATCTTGTGTGCCGACTGGGCGATGCCGGCGAGCGCATTTAATATCTGAGTATCAATCTTTCGTTGATATGTTTGTCCGGTTACCGCACATGTTTTGCTGAAGCCAAAGGCCCTGGCAACCATTTTGTCCAATTGCTTTACCTTGTTATGCTTACCAGCGAACAACGTCAGGTATGATGCCTGCGTTCCGGTTGTGCCTTTTACCCCTCTAAACGGTATATTTGTAATGCGGTGCTCAATCTCGGCAAGGTCCGTCACGAATTCATAGGCCCAGAGCGTTGCCCGTTTGCCGGCGGTCGTCAGTTGGGCCGGCTGATAATGCGTAAAGCCCAAGGTCGGCATTGAGCGGTATTTCTTTGCGAATTTTGCCAGTGAATCAATCAGACACGCGAGCTTGCCTGCGAGAATCGCCAGCCCCTCGCGCATGATAATCAAATCGGCATTGTCCCCAACGAAGCAACTGGTTGCTCCGAGGTGAATGATACCGGCCGCCTTCGGGGCGGCGGCGCCGAAGGTGTGAATATGCGCCATTACATCGTGGCGGTACTTCTTTTCATATTTTGCTGCTTTTTTGAAGTCAATGTCATCCAGGTGCCGGGCCATCTGGTCGATTTGCGTCTGCTTGATATCGAGGCCTAATTTCTTCTGGGCTGTTGCAAGCGCAAGCCACAGCCTGCGCCAGGTTCCGAACTTTTTGGCAGGTCCGAAAAGCTCTGCCATCTCGACCGATGCGTTCCTCTCAACTAAAGGACTCGTATAAACGCTTCTTTTTGCCATCCTGACTCTCCGTGATATTTTTCAATTTAAGGTTTCTTCTTCCAGCCTTCGACTTTTGTCATTCCAAACTCGATTTGGAATCCATTTTCTCGCCGAAGGTCGTGGATTCCAGCTCCCTGCCCCTGCCTCTGCAGGGGCAGCATTCCTTCGCAGGGACAAGCTTCGCTGGAATGACATAAATGACATAATGGTGTTTCGTTCAGAATGACGATTTTCAGACCTTTCCAACAGAGCAATAAACGTTCAAAAACCACGATTTGTCTCTTCTACCCCAAACCCCTCGAATTGTCAAGTCACGTAGGGTGCGATCTTTCGCACCACTTTTCTATATTCGTCTTGTCGCCGCATAGTCACATGACGAAGCCGGATTGTCATTCCGGGCTTGACCCGGAATCCAGAATTCCCGGGATTGTCAAGAAAATCGTGTCTCGAAAGCCATAGCCTACTCTGCTAATCAAGACTTTATGCATAACAGGACAACTAATCGCTGCTCTTTCAGGCCATCCAAAGTGAAATAGTTGCTCGCAACTCATTGCTTGGGAAGTTCAATAACTCCGGCAATAAGCTTCCAGCACACCGAATCCTCATCTTCACTCCAGTCAGGTGGTTTGTATGGCATACTAAGGCTCATGGTCAAAAGACAAAAAGAGGAAGGTTTATGCCCCTTATTTAGCTTATCGAAAAATATTGGATCTGTGATTCCAACCTCAATATCTCGTCGCCCTGATGAGATTATACCTTTCCAACCTGGCTTTTCAGTGGATTTCCTCCGAGCATCACGAACCTTGAATTTACTTACCTGTATCAACTGCAAAGTTACACGTTTCTCAAATGGTTTTTTCTGAAGTTCTTTGGGATTCACGTACTTCTTGTGGTTGTGGAGAACACAGTACGGTCGTTTGGCATACTTAAAGACATCCTTTGGTGTCAGTTTTCCTCGTTGATACCATCGCCCCGGTAAAATAGTTCTGTTCTCACTTTCGAAACCGAAGTCGGGTCCGCTTGAGTCAAGCGGGATTTCCAGTACATCGAGTAGAACAGGAAAGTATTCGCCAAGTTTCATGTCGGCTTTCCGAATCCGTCCATCATCAAGTCCTGTTACAGGCCTGACCCACTTTCCTGTGTCAAGGTCAATCCCCGCAAGGCACCAATGCTGGTTCTTCCATGAATTAGCCAGGATAACTATCCGAGTCATGCTCATAGATGCACCACTTCAACATCGGATAAATTTTTCTGTATATGCTCAGCTACTAACCTGCGATGACAATGTTCCGGAGTATGTTCGCTGCAAAGCAGACAGTCTCCGTCGCGAAGTGTTCCAGACGCTGTATCCACAATGCAGCGCTTTATCATCAGGTCGCCGAACCTGCGTTCGTACTCGGTCCAGGAGCCTTTTCTTTTCTTGAAGTCATCAAGAATGTCTTGCGTCGGTGCAAAATCAGGGATGTGCGTATAGTCAATTCCCGCTAAAGCCCGGAGGAAGTATTTTAGGTCTCGCGATTTTGCAAAGCCGGCAATCTGGGAGGTGTTATTTAGCCTTACGTCAACAACGCGCTGAACACCTGCTTTCTGCAAGCGCGTAAAGAATTCCTCAGCAGACTTCTTGGTAAAGCCGATAGTGAACAGTTTCATACTTCTGCCGGCACCTTTTTGTATGCAATTTTTTCAGCTTGTAAATCGTACGCCTTCTCAATCAGTCCGGACATTGAGGTCAGGTCTCCGAAGAGTTCAGGTTGAAGTTTGTGAAGGTTCACGAGCCTTTCTTCCGACCTGTGCTGTTGTTCTCTTGTGCCGTCCGCCAGGATGTGAGTTATCTCCAAGTCTGGACATATCCTTTTCAGTTCGCGACACACCAGTATTGTTCTGTGGCAGGTAATAGGGTCGGATTCCGAGCACATTAGGGCGACTCTGTTACGTTGGGCTTCATGAAGGACTTTATCCAATCCGTGCCGGAATGCTGGAAGCTGAGCGATTTGGTCATACTTGGCCTTACCTTCAATGTAGCAACCATCTTCAGTTCGGCTCGCACCCAATTCCCTGCCCAAGAACATATAGTTGATATTAGCGTTTTTCAGAGCACTCTTAAGTTCATCCTTATTGAACTGGGGTGAGTATTTGCTGTAGGGAATCGACCGGACGTCGGCAACCGCGGAAATATGATGTGCTAAAAGTAACTCGAGGAAATTGTCGAGCGAGTGATTTGAATGCCCTATGGTGAAAAGTTCTTTCATTCTAATAATTCATCCTCTTTGTTGTTTCATTCAACACTAACATAATAATATACAACACTTTTTTCCTAAGAGTTTAATCCATAGTAAATAACAAACTATATATTATCAAAATTCCGTTTAGTTGTCAAGGACTGGCCGTCAAATCAGGAGTTATGATTTTTTCAACCATCTTCTTCTGAAGACATCTCTTATTTTATCTGTAAACCGCACGCCTATCCGCTGTGAGCTGGTCTTAAAATCAGCTTTTTTTACACCTGTCGGTTTGCGACTCTTGCCGGATAGTGCTGCAGCAATGCCTGCTATAAAGCCTAACCTTGAGCCGGTTCTTTTCTGTCCGGATTTCATCTTGTTCTATAAATAAGGTTTTAAAGTCGTCATTCTGAACGAAGCTTTATTATGTCACCCCTGCGAAAGCAGGGGTCCAGGGGTCTGGATTCCGGGTCCCTCCTTCGCACAAGGCTACGGAGGGCGAGCAAGCCCGGAATGACAAAAGTCGAAGGGTTGAGATTCTTCCCCTTCGACTCCCTTCGGTCGCTCAGGGCTAAAGGCACCCTTGCGCTCAGAATGACAAGGGTAACGCTCAAAATGACTTCGACAATTTTTTTTACAAAGCGTTCTCATCTTTGGACCGAAAGTTTAACACTTGCCAAAAGCTGCTCTCCGGTCCTGCTTTGGTAAGCCGGTTGGCTGAACAACTGATGTCTGTCGAGCACTTGGGGCCTTTGGTCGTAATACCTCTGCACCACCTCGATGCCACCTTCAGCGGCACCAGCCGTTTTATAGCCGCCGTCAATAAGCCATCGGCTGAACTGGTCATCGTACTCGGCGGGATAAATCAGGGCCGTTACGAACCTGTCATCGCCGTACCCGGCCAGGTGAACCTTGGCCCTTGCCGGCGGAGCTAATTTAACTGCAAGGTTAACTAATTGTTTGAAATTCACCTGTGCCGATTCCAAATCACTCGAGTAAAAGAACATCCCCTTCTCAATCTCGAATGTTTGCTTCGGCACTCCCTTAAGCTCCATTCGGCCGTCCGGATAGGCATTGTGAATCTTGTAAATCTTTATGTGTTTGAACCGTTCGCTCTCTAAAAGCTCCGCCACCTCCTGCGCGGTAAAACCGGTCCCGCTGTGTTCGCCGAAATCGACCACATACAAACCTACATACTTCTGAGGATTTTGAACCTTGTGTAATTTCATTTTTAACTGACCTTGAGCCTTGCAAATTTCCGCTTGCCGACCTGAACGACCATCCCTTCGGTTGGTGTAATTTCTGAGTTGGGATCTCTGATTTTTTTCCCGTCGATACTTACCGCCGATTGCCTTATCATCCTTTTTGCCTCTCCGCCGCTTTCAACCAATCCGCACTTTACCAAAAGTTTGCTTGCCATAATCGCATCAGCCTCGAAGGCAACCACCGGCATATCATCCGGAAGCTGGCCCTTGGCGAAGACTTTTTCAAATTCAGCCGCCGCTTGTTCGGCGACTTCCTGGCCGTGAAACTGTGCTACAATCGTTTTTCCCAGGAGCACCTTTGC
This sequence comes from Planctomycetota bacterium, assembly GCA_013349435.1. Lineage (GTDB taxonomy): Bacteria > Planctomycetota > Phycisphaerae > Sedimentisphaerales > Anaerohalosphaeraceae > QNBT01. Next base: position 13,631 of record DUZQ01000048.1, read on the forward strand.
CTCTTTTGGATGGGTCTTTGCGGGGTCGGTAAGCTCGGCGATTCTATCCGGCCGGATATCGGTCAGCAGCGTAAAGTAGTTTTCCATCATATCATCGGATATGCTCATCACCTTGCCGAACATATCGCCCGGCTCATCGGTTACTCCGATATAATTGCCTTTCGATTTGCTCATCTTCTCGGTGCCGTCAAGCCCGACAAGGATAGGCATCACCATCACAATCTGCGGCTTTTGGCCGTCAAGCCTCTGCAGGTCCCTGCCGACAAGATTATTAAACGTCTGGTCGGTACCGCCCAACTCCACATCGCTCTTTATCATTACCGAATCGTAACCCTGCATCAAGGGATACAGGAATTCGTGTATTCCGATAGGGTCACCTTTTTTGTGGCGAATCTCAAAGGTGTCACGTTCCAGCATACGAGCCACAGTCATAGAAGCGGTCAGTTTTATAGTGTCTGCGAGCTGCATTTTTGCCAGCCATTGGCCGTTGTATCGCACCTCGAGTTTGTCTTGGGAGGTGTCTAAGATTTTGCCCGCCTGTGCGAAGTATGTCTTTGCGTTTTCCTCAATTTGTTCGTCCGAGAGTATCGGCCTGGTAGAATCCTGGCCGCTTGGGTCGCCGATTCGGGCGGTGTAATCACCGATAATCAGTACGGCCTTGTGCCCAAGGTCCTGGAACTGCCGCATTTTGCGCAGCACGACTGTGTGTCCTAAGTGTATATCCGGGCTTGTGGGGTCAAGACCCAGCTTTATACGCAATTGCCGCCCGGCCTTGGCCGCCTCGCTGAGTCTGTCGGAAAGTTCCTCCGCCGTGTAAACCTCAACCGCTCCACGCATCAGTACCTTAACCTGCTCGGCAATGTCTTTAATGTCTTTGTCCATCAACAGCCTTTCATCGGCTTAAAAAACACTACAAAAACCTCTTTTTCAACACACCACTGATTATAACCGGCTCGTAAAACGTAAGCAAGTCCGCTTGCTCACATATCATAGTGGGGTTGACGTTTGCCAAAAGCCTGTGTATCCTGCGTTGTAAATGAGCAGGGATGGCCTGGTAGGACCTGCCTTACACAATAAAGGCAGGGTGGGCTTATAGCCCACCAATTTTATTTGTTTAAGGGTCTTATTTCTGTATTTTGGCGGCGAGGCTCAAAATCGATAGGCTCGAACGGATACTCAATATGCCGGAAAAGAACAAAAAAACGACCAAATCAACGTCAAACATATCTTTGGTTGCCGGCTGCGCGACGGTATTTGTATCAAGCTTCTGCATTATGCTGCTGGAACTTGTGGCCGGACGCCTGGTCGCCCGGAGTCTCGGCTCTTCTATTTATACCTGGACGTCGGTTATTGGTGTGGTTCTGGCGGGTATCACTATCGGCAATTATATCGGAGGTCGTATCGCTGACCGCACCGAGCCTCAAAAGTCCCTGGCAGTACTGTTTTTTGCCTCCTCTGTAACCTGTGTAATGACGGTAATGTTAAATAATCTCACCGACCAGCTACTCTGGTTGTGGCGGCTGAGCTGGCCTTTGCACATATTCGTAAATATCTTTATGGTCTTTATCTTACCTTCTGTGCTTCTTGGAACGATAAGCCCTGTCGTAGCAAAAATGGTGCTGGCCCGTGGCCTGCCCCCCGGCCGCACCGTCGGAGACATATATGCCGCCGGAGCCGCCGGGAGTATCGCCGGTACCTTTGTAACCGGCTATTACCTTATAGCAGCCGTAGGTACTATTGCAAATATCTGGTTCGCCTCGGGTATCTTGTTGTTGATGGCAATATTTTACTGGGCACGACTGCAAATCCTGTATGTGTGGCTGATTTTATTGTTGTGCCTGATGACCCTCGGAATCGCACCGTGGGCCTGGGCACAGAATCTGGGCGGCGGCCTCGGCCTGCGAGCAAAAGCAGACCCGAATATCATTTATCAAAACGAGAGCCAGTATTGCTACATCTCGGTCAGGCGCCTCTCACAAAATCCCGACAAACGCCTTTTTATGCAGGACAAACTCGAGCACAGTGTCATGATAATGGACCGGCCGGGCGACCTGCAGTATGAGTACACACAAATTCACGCCGCCGTAACACACAGGCTCAGCCGGGATAAAGACAATCTTTCGGTTTTAGTAATCGGCGGGGGGGGGTATGCATTTCCCCGATACATTGAAGCCGTCTGGCCTGGCAGCAGCATCGATGTTGTCGAGATAGACCCAGCCGTTACCGAAGCTGCAATCAAAGCATTCGGCCTTGAGCCGGACACTTCCATAAAAACTTTCAACATGGATGCACGAAATTACGTGGACCAGTTGCTCCGCCGCAGCGACAGCGGCGCCGAAAGGTACGATTTTATCTATGAAGACGCCCTGAATGACTATACAGTACCGTATCAACTTACGACAAAGGAATTTAATGATGATATCGCCCGGCTTTTGCGGGACGATGGTGTGTATATAGTTGAACTGATAGATATCTACGACAGCGGCCTTTTTGTCGGAGCATTTGTGAACACTCTGGAGAAAACATTCAGTAATGTTTACGTCATCACAACCGCCGACAGGCTTCGCAGGCAGCGTAATACTTTTGTGGTTGTCGCAGCCAACAGAGCACTCGACCTTGACCATCTCGCAGCGGCATACGAACCAAAATGTCTGGACCTGTGGCGGTTGAATTCCTCACAGATTGCCGAACTGAAACAAAGGGCCGGTAATCTCGTCCTGACCGATGATTATGCCCCTGTTGAAAACCTGCTGGCCCCGGTTGTCAGGCAAAGCCGAACCGCTTTTCTCGCACAAGGCGGCCTGGCCCTTGCAAGAGAGCTTGCCCGGCAGGGAAAGTTTGATGAAATGCTCGAGCGATGCAGCCGGCTTGTCGGACATGAGCCGGAAGCTGCCGCTAAAGTTTATACCGGGACAGGTTTGCTTTTAGCCGAATCAGGCAGAACAGATAGTGCCCTTGAAGCCTTCCAAAAAGCCCTTAGTGCTATCGACCAATCGGGTATAAAAAGTCAGACGGGAATTATTTACTTTAATCTTGGTATGCTGCTAAAAAAAACGGGACGAAATGCGGCGGCAGTCGAACACTTCAATAAAGCAATAGAGTCTTTTAGGCGGGAGACGAAACTTTGTCCGTATTCGGCAACTTTGCGCGCACAATTGGGTGAAGCCCTTGCCGCAAAGGGCGATTTTGAATCGGCGGGCGATGCATTCGCCGATGCCATACAAATCAACCCCGTAAATCCGACGAACTATATAAGGCAGGCACAAATGCTCGAGCTTCTCAGCCGCCACCATAAGGCCGAAGTAGTCTTGCACAAAGCATCAGAACTTATGAGACACTATGACCGCCCCGAAGCCGCCGAAAAGTTCGAAAAATATATCGAAAACCTCAAAGCCGAAAATCACCTTTAGATGCTGTAACAAAATCTAAATGGTCATCTCGAATTAGCCTTTAGCCCTGAATTAGCCGGCAGCCTCTGAGCCGACAGGCTCAGGGGATGGTTTGACCGTGCCACCCGTTTGCCGAATCCGCCTGTGGCCGATGACTCCGCACTATGTTGAGTGCCCGGACAACCAGACTGTTTTCGGCCGCTTGCGCGGCACGGCTTTTGTTGATATTATCCCGCGGCTCGGCTTCTGTGCCCGACGCTTTTGTCATACCGGCCAAGCCTGCCCTGAGCGAAGCCGAACGGGAGCCGGTATCCAGAAATTCCGGTGCGATTCATCGCACCCTACACTAATAAAATCCGAAGCACTAAGCTTCGCGGGAATGACAGATAGACCGAAACTGGATTCCCGCCTACGCGGGAATGACAGATAGACCGAAACTGGATTCCGGCTCCGGGCCCCTGCCTCCGCAGGGGTGACAGGGTTTCGCGGGAATGACAACCTGAGATTCTTCGGCTACGCCTCAGAATGACCCCGCGTCAAACGCGGGGCTAAATGAACTGGATGCCGGATTAAATCCGGCATGACAATAGAATTACCAAAACAGAAGCGCGGCGGCGCAAACCAAAAAAACAGAAGAGCGGCGGCGCAAGCCGCCCGAAAGATAATTTTATTATTCCACCCATTAATTCGGCCGCTTGCGCGGCTCGGCTTTTGATGGTATTGTTGCGCGACTTGGCTTTTGTTGATATTATTGTGCGGCACGGTTTCTGTTATGACACCAACCTGGACTGTTCTCCTTCGGCAAAGCTCAGGACAGGCTTATTTAATTTACAATTGACTATTTACTATTTTTCTTGAATCGCTTCGCGGGGATTTCGTATCTTGTCGCTCGGTGTTCGTGGTTGAGATTCTTCATCCGGCATACCCCTATGCATCGGGATATATGACGGACTCAGAATAACAACAAAAAACGGTCGGTTTGAGTTGTTTTAAACGGAGCGTATCAAACGTCCATACTCAACGGTGCTCATCGTAGCAAAGAATCTCAGGCGTGAGACTGACGGAGGTTTATCGGCTCATCCCTTTGCTTGTTACGTACACAGCCTGCTCGGCGAACATATTCGGAGCAAACCTTATCGCAAAGTAGCTCGATTTGCTTAGCGGTATCCTCTTTTCAATCTTTACATCCAACTCCTTACAAAATCTGTCAAAGTCCTTAAGCGACAGACAATGTATATTCGGCGATTTGTTCCACTGGAAAGGCAGTTGCCTTGTAACAGGTGCCCTGCCGCGCAAAAGAAGCTGAAGCCGGCACCGCCAGTGGGCAAAGTTCGGAAAACTGACTATCACCCTTTTAGCGATACGCAGAAGCTCTGTGAAAACCTTCTCAGGGTCATTTATCGTCTGGAGAGTTTGTGAAAGTACCGCATAGTCAAAACTGTCATCTTTATACTGACTTAATCCCCGTTCGACATCGAGATGAATCATTGAAAGGCCGCGTCTTATACAGTGAATCGCAAGTTCCTCATCTAACTCTATCCCTTTACCCGTAACGTTCTTATCCTCTAAGAGTCCGGCCAGCAGTTCGCCGTCACCTGCTCCGACATCCAGTACCTTACTGTGTGACTCAATGAGTGATTCAATCAACTCATAGTCAACCCTTGCCCGTCTGGTCTGCCCGGCCAATTTCCCGGTGTGCTTACAATGAAAATCTTTGAATATATATTTACCCGGGTTTTTTAATTGGTAATACGTTGCTTCTATGAAACTTCTGATTAGCAAACCGAGCTTTTCAGGTTCAAGCAGAAAGGCATCGTGCCCGTAAGAAGAACCGATATTGCAATAGCTCACATCTTTATCGATGCCCGCTAATGTGTTGACTATTTCTTCGGACTGAGCCGGGGTAAAGAGCCAGTCGCTTGAAAAACTGACAATCAAAAACCTGCACTTTGAAGGCTCAAACGCTTGCTGGAGCGAGCCGTGTTGTTTTGCCAAGTCAAAGTAATCCATCGCCTTGCTGATATAAAGATAACTGTTGGCGTCGAATCTCTCTACAAAACTGGCGCCTTGATAGTCGAGATATGTCTCGACGGAAAATTCCGAATCGAAATCGTATCTGTAATCATCGGCTTTTTTCAGCTCTCTGCCGAACTTGTTGCGCATGCCCTCTTCGGAAAGATACGTAATATGTCCTATCATCCTTGCTATCGCAAGGCCACGGGCAGGGCCTTCTTTGTCTTGGTACTGTCCGTCATAAAAGTTTGAATCAGCCAGAATTGCATTTCTGCCCACCGCGTCAAATGCGACCGATTGGGGGCTTAGCCTGGTAGTAGAAGCGACAACAATAACCGACCTGACAAAATTCGGATACGCAGTTGCCCACTCAAGAACCTGCATCCCTCCCATCGAGCCGCCAATCACCATCAAAAGTTGCCCGATGCCGAGCTTATCCAAAAGAAGCTTCTGAACTTTGACCATGTCCGCAATGGTAATCATCGGAAAATCAATTCCGTATGGTCCGCCGGTGGCCGGATTGATTTCAGAAGGCCCCGTCGTCCCGCTGCAGCCGCCTAAGATATTCGAGCAGATGACAAAATATTTATTGGTATCAATCGGCTTTCCGGGGCCAACCATTGCATCCCACCAGCCGGCTTTCGTTTCGTCCGGGTTGTTATAACCTGCCACGTGAGCATTTCCGCTGAGTGCATGGCAGATTAGAATCGCATTGTCACCGGCCTCGTTGAGCTTGCCGTACGTTTCATACGCAACATCAATTGGGGCCAGACTCTTGCCGCACTGAAGCTTCAACGGCTTATCGGGTTCGATAATCCGAAATATTTTGGTCTGGACAATGCCAACTGAGTTTTGAAACTTATCTTTCATTCCAACTTTAGTATAAAAGAATGTTGCCGACTTTTACAGATACATTTTTGAGCAGAAAATCGACGATTTTTACAAAACTGATATTTTCTGCTTAATCAATACTCCTGTTTGAGCAAAATCTGCGCTATTAAGACATCACACTTTGGTCAGGGGTGAAGTTTGGAAAAAACTCTGGAATTACTCAATATCTGATTATGCCTCCTCGTTTTTTCTAAATTTTTTTAGAAAATTTTTGCTGTAACAGGTTCTTTGTGCTGCATTTATAACACATTGTAATACAGGGGTTTATGGCTGCTTGGACACATTAATTTCGTAAATATTTGCTCGGAAGAACAAAAAGTTTCGGAATATTTCGAAATACAGCTTGACATTTCGTAAGGTTTTGGTTAAACTACATAACAAATCAAAGGCCAGCTCTTTGAAGAAAAAATAACGTGCTTTGAAAATTGATATGACCGGACACAAAGAATCGGCAAGAGGTTTATCCTCCGGTTTAGCGGTTCAGCCTGGTTTTTTTAATAGACGTTTAGTGCCTCACCAAAAGAGTAAGGGCCAAAAGTGTTGGGCGATTCGGTTTTGGGCTATAGCCGGAAGGTTTTGAGAGTTTTATCCAGGCCCCTTTGATATAGACCTTCCGGTTGTGCCCGGCCCGAAAAAAAAGAAATTTCATGGCTTTGGCAGGCAGGGAAGTGGAAAGCTGTGATTTGATATTTTGACATTTTGGCATCACTTTCTCCTCCGGATCGGCAAGGTGATTTTAGTCAGGCAAAATCGAACGAAATTTTATGGTGCCCTGACGACAAATCAACGTCCCGGCTGGCTTACGCGGGTGAACCAGCCGGAACCTTGCCGACTTAACATCTCATCCAAAACACATCTGATTTCCAATTAAAAAAGCCGAGTTGAATTACAAGTCGTAAGTTCTGCGGCGCTTAACAAACCCCAGGCTGTGCGCTTTAGCCCTGATTGTGCTCGGTGACCGACCCACCCGCTTGGCTATGTATTGTATATCGTTGGAAATCGGGTACAGTTCCCTGAGCAGTTGTAACTCCTCGGCGGTCCAGAGTTTGTCCAGATAGGTCTTTCTTTTAATTCCCAGTTGATGAGCTCGGTTCTCTATGGCACCTACTGTTCTGTTGAGCCTTTTAGAAATTTCCGGTAGAGGGCACTCAGGATACAACTCCTTCAATAGCGCAACCTCTCCATCGGTCCACCTCCGGCCACGACCTCTTTGATTCTTTGCCATTACACAACCCCTGCTTGAAGTTACTCATCTTAAAAACCATTTATAGCATACCACAAAGACATCTGAGAGTCCAGAAAAGTTATTTACCATTCGATCTGTGTTTTAGACTCAGTAAGAAAGCTGAACAGCAATCTTCCCATCACAGGAAGGGTGCGAAACAAAATGAGTAAAAGATGCAAATAACACAAAGAAACCAATAATGCAAGAAAAAAACGACGGACGGGTCAATATTTGGCCCGACAAACCGGAGCAAAGCAGGAATTGCTTCCATACTCGACGTTGAATGTTCGATGTTCGCTACTTGCAATATGCATCACGCTGTACCCTTTGCGATGATAAGCGCATTTGTATTATTTACTGTGGTATCCTTAAAACGGCTGCTCCATTGATTTGTCCTTTTTTGAGGTTAATCAGGACGTCATTGGCGCAGGCCAGTTCGAATTGCTGCACTTGTGGTTTAATCGGTATCTCGGCTGCTAAAGGCAAAAATTCTCTTGCATCTTCAGCCGTAACGTTTGCAACGCTCTTAATCTCGCGCTCGTGCCACAGATATTCGCCGTAATCGAGTTGGGGCAGAGCAGTGGTCTTACGAATGGCGTTTATAACTATCCTTGCTCCCTTCTTTGAGACAGCAAGAGCATCTTTCACAGTCTCGCCTACCGGTGTAAAATCGATTGCCTTATTCAATTTGTCTGGCGGCTCATCGCCGGCAGCACCCGCCCAATCTGCTCCTAATTGGATTGCCAGGCTCCTGTGAGCGCCACTCCTGGTAAATACAAAGACCGGGCATCCCGGCTGAGTATGTCTTAAGACCTGTATCACGATATGTGCAGACGCCCCGAAGCCGTACAGGCCGACAACGTCCCCGTCTTCTATATTGGCAAGCCGTATGGCCCGGTAACCGATAACACCCGCACATAGCAAAGGCGCCGCCTGGGCATCGGTGAAGCTATCCGGTATCGGATAAGCGAACGGCTCCCGTACCACTGTATATTCCGCATATCCCCCGTCAACATCAAGGCCCGTCCACTTGGCACTTCCACACAAGTTCTCCCTGCCTGATTGACAAAACCGGCACACTCCGCACGCCGAGTTCAGCCACGTAACGCCGACCCTTTGGCCGATTTGAAGGGTGTTTACAGCCGGGCCTTTTTCAATAATATTGCCGACAATTTCATGGCCCAAAACGACAGGCAGCCTTGGTGGTCTGAGCCTTCCTTCAATCTCATCCAGTTCGGTATGACAAACCCCGCAGGCCGATACCTTCAGCAACACCTCATTATCCTTAGGTACAGGCCTTGGAGTATCGACCATCTCCAACGGCCGCTTTTCAATATCGGCGTGTCTTGTCAACACCATAGCCAGCACTTAACAGTACTCCGCTTTAAGTTCATTGATGAACACCTCATAAGCGGGCTTGTCGTAGAGGCAGAAAACGACCTTTTTGATATTCGTACGGCCGTTCAGATAATCAATTGTGTTTTTGAGCATTATTTTGGCGCATCTGTCAATAGGATACCCGAATATGCCCGTACTTATAGCGCAGAAGGCGATATTTTCCAGATTATTTTCCTCAGCCACCCGCAATGAGTTTAATGTCGCATTTTTCAGCTTTTCGTCTTCATTTCCCTCACCCATCCTCGGCCCGACAGCATGGATAACGTAGTTTGCCTTCAAATTCCCCGCCGTGGTAATAGCCGCCTGGCCGACGCGGATGGGGCCGACTTTGCTGCAATGTTCCTGAATCGCCGGCCCGCCTTTACGCCTGATAGCACCTGCCACGCCGCCCCCTAATATTAATTGAGAATTTGCGGCGTTAACAATGGCATCTGTGTCCAGCTCGGTGATATCGCCCTGTACCAATTCCAGTATTGAGTTATTAATATTGCACTGCATTTTTTAACCCTTTCAAACAAACCGACACACATTTTATCGCTGTCGGCGGGTTTGCTCAACTACGAATGTCCGCCATTCTTAATCGCAACGGGAATTGACAAAGCGCCGCAAATCTGTACGAAGAGAAACCACAGGTAAAATCCGCGGCTAAATAATTTTTTGAATTGTCTCCCAGTCGGGATGATAAATAGTCCTACCTTAGGTCGGGGCTGAATCCTATTAACCGGTAGGGATTGTGGGACGGCTAAATTCTTGCAATTGGCGCCAAAGAAGAGTACATTTAAGCATCTATAGGGACCCGGGGCGTAGCTCAGCTTGGTCAGAGCGCCTGGTTTGGGACCAGGAGGTCGTAGGTCCGAATCCTATCGCCCCGATTAAGAAAATCAGTTTATGTTGATTTTTTAGCTGTTTAAGATAAATCTCAGATTGTATTGAGGTTCAGCAGCTGTTTGGGCTGTTGAAGTATATTTAGCCCGCATTTCTCACAGCCTGTCATTTTGAGAGGTTTTTTCGCGGCTCGCACAGGATGAAACGGCATTATCCTTCTTTGGGCACCATCTTTCAGCTATCACAACTGAAAAATCGCAAA
>DUZQ01000049.1 GCA_013349435.1 Planctomycetota bacterium
CTGTAGGAATCGGACGGTTTGGGTGTCATAATATGCAAATGATGGTGCTATTGTATTTAGCAAGACGAGAAGGAATAAGGCGATAAATGTCCGTATTTGTTTCATTTTAGAATTCTTTCCAATGCGATCTGTGATGTGCAACTTATATCTTGTAGTTATAGAGCAGCTGCGCGGGTTTGACAACACTAACTGTGTTTTGTAAGATGCTTAAAAGATAAGAGATATTACAGGGGTAGTCGATGATAAAGACAGCGATATTGACCGTTAGTGACAGTTGCGCGGCCGGCGAGCGCCGGGACGAGAGCGCTCAAACGATAGCCGACATGCTACCGCAAAGCGAGTTTGAGATATGCGAAAAGAAGGTGGCCCCAGATGATGCAGAAGCTATTGCAGCCGATTTAAGGCGATTTTGTGACCAGATACAGGCTGATATCGTATTCACAACCGGCGGCACGGGCTTCGGCCCTCGTGATGTTACGCCGGAGGCTACACAAGCAGTGTCCGAAAAATTGGTTCCCGGTATCGGCGAGATAATGCGGGCAGGGGGCTGTGAAAAGACAAAAAGGGCCGTCCTTTCAAGAGGGATAGCAGGTATTCGCAAAAGGACGCTTATAATCAATCTGCCGGGCAGCCCGAAAGGGGCGGCTGAATCGCTCGAAATAATTTTAGACGTCCTTGTCCATGCGGTAAAGATGCTGCACGGTGGCGGTCATTAAAATAAGGAGCCGGCAAATGGTTTTAGCAGAGCTTTTCTGGGTATTTGTGAAAATTTCTCTTATAACGTTCGGCGGTGGTTATTCTTTTTTACCATTCATTGAACGGGAAGTGGTCCAGGGCCGCAAGTGGCTCGGAGAGGCCGAGTTCCTCGAAGCAACCGGAATGGCGCAGGTATTTCCGGGGGCGTTGTCGATTAAGTTCGCCACCTATACGGGCTATAAGGTCGCCGGCATAGGTGGTGCGGTCGTGGCGAACCTTGGAAATTTGCTGCCGACGGCCTTACTGATGATATTCGCTTTGTTGCTCTACTCAAAGTACAAGAGCGTCAGGTTTGTAAAAAGTGGGCTGGAAATGATTCGATACGCCGTCTTTGCGATGATAATTGCCGTGGCAATTCAATTGGTGGATAAAAGTAATATCTTAGTGCCCAAATATATAGCTGTGATTGCAGCGTCATTTGTCCTGTTCTGCTTTACGAAGACTCACCCGGCCTTTATAATTCTCGGTGCAGGTATATTAGGTGCGGCATTGAAATAATGAGCCTGAAACCGGAAAAGAACCACTACAAAACAAGGCGAGAAAAAACCACCCTAATATGATAATGACGCAACGGAGAGGGCGGGATTCGAACCCGCGGTGCGGGTGTTTACCCACACGACGGTTTAGCAAACCGTTGCCTTAAGCCGCTCGGCCACCTCTCCGGCTCTTGAAAAGTACACACCTTCAAACGCCTATAATGTCAGAATAAAACATCAAGTCTCAAAGCACCTGACTATTTTACTGCCACATCGTCAGGTTTTCAAGAATATTAAATCAGTGTGGCCGGAATGACGCGGTGAATCGCGTCCTCCAGACAGGATTCGGCCGCTTCAGCCGCGGCGAGACCGCGTCTCGACGGGTGCGCGGCTCGGCTTTTGTTGATACTATCGTACGTCTCGGTTTCTGTAAAAGTTATCGAATTACCAAAACAAAAGCGCGGCGGCGCAAGCCGCACGAAAGTGGGCACAAGCCGGAGAACAGAAGCCTGCCGGCGCGAGCCGGTGGACGGTGGACGGACGAGTCGGTGGATGGATACTTTATCCCGCCTATTAATTCGGCCGCTTGCGCGGCTCGGCTTTTGTTGATACTATTGCGTGGCTGTTTTTCAGTTATGACTATATAAACTGCAGAGCTTATTACCATAAGCAGAATGTTGTCATTGGTAAAAGCCGGTTTCGGTCATAACTTCTTTAATATGAATCAACCCTGCGTTCTCAGGGCCGCCGGCAGTGAAATATCCGGGTCAGCCGAAATGGCTGGTGCTTTATGATATGGACGACCTGGTCATAATTGCACAGGGGCACAGGGATGGCCTGATGATTATGGCGAATAATGTGCGTAAAAAATCTTTCGGGGCGGGTGTGGCTTTATTAATGTGTCGAAGGTAGAATAAGGGGGGTATAGACAGGGATGTTAATCGAATGTTTTTTTGGTTAAGGTGATTATATGAGCGCGGAAGGGTCGGTTGATTCTAAGATTTATCGCGGCGGCGACGGTCAGATGTCCAGTATGACGGATTTGTTGGCCTACTTTGTTAAACATGGTGCGATGCGCGTATCGGATTTACATATAAAGGTCGGCACCCAGCCGGTCTATCGGATTGACGGTGAACTTGCGAAGATAAACGGTGATGTGGTAACAGAACAGATAGCCAAGGGATTGATATATCCGTTAATCGGCGAAAAATGCATACAAACACTGAAAGAGCAAAGCAGTGTTGATACTTCGTACCGGTTCGGCGATTTGCAGTTTCGCATAAATGTCTTTATGGAGAATGACGGAATATGTGCTGCGATCAGGGCTTTGGGACTGAATATACCGCCGCCGGAGGAGATTGGTTTTCCAAACGACGCATGGAGCGATATTGCAAGGCGAAAATACGGGCTGGTGCTTTTTACGGGTATTACCGGGGCCGGCAAGAGCACATCTATTGCTTCTCTTATCAGCAGAATAAATCAGAACAGGGCCTGCAGAATCATCACTTTAGAAGATCCCATCGAATATATATTTTCGCAACGAAACTCGATGATATCCCAGCGTGAGGTGGGAAGAGACGTAGATACCTTTGCCAGCGGGCTTCGGGCGATGATGCGGCAGGACCCGGATGTGATTTTTGTCGGCGAGATGCGGGACCGGGAAACGGTATCGTTGACGTTGACGGCTGCGGAAACGGGTCATCTTGTGTTTTCTACTTTGCACACGCGTGATGTGGTCGGGTCGATAACAAGGATTCTGGATTATTTCCCGTCCGGCAGGCAGGAAGAGGTCCAAAACCAACTGTCTCTGGGTCTTGCGTATGTACTGAGTCAAAAGCTTATACCTCGAAAAGGCGGCAACGGCCGAATTGTTGCGATGGAGGTGCTAAACAATAACTATGCCGTTGCAAATCTGATTCGGACGGGCAAGGTGGAACAGATTTATTCTCAAATGCAGATAAAGACGAAGGACCAGCCTGATGAGAAAATGATAACGATGGAGAAGCACTTGGCAAGACTGGTCAAATCGGGCAAAGTGGATTTGCTGGAGGCCCAGAAGTGGGCCAACGACTACAAATGCTTTGTTGATGCCCTCAATACCGTTTCGGATGTGGAATTGGATTAAATGTAACCGGTCAGTTACAGGTGGGAGAGGGTGTATTATGATGAGTCGAAGCTGAAGATGGTTTTATGATTAAATAACGATTATTATTGACACAGTGTTTTGCGTTATGTTATATTCATCATCTTCACTTTTGGCAGTAAGAAAAACTTTGTTTCAGTATAAGTGCCGCTATGGAGTGCGCAAAAAGCAGAGGTTAATAGCAGGTTTCAGGGGATTTATACAATAATCTGCGAACAAAGCCGTGTTTTTTTTATTTGGTGAATTAGGGTATGGTTTTCCGGCCTGGGGGAGTGATTTTATCCGTTACAGGAAAGAATTATGTGGAAACAGGAACATTCATATTTAAGGAGTTACGAAATGAAAAGGTTTAAAGATTGCTTGTTGTTTGTCCTGTCGGTTTTTCTGATTTTGGGGGCGGTTGCACATTCCAAAGATCTTCCCCGGCTTCCATCGGGCCCCGACTGCCCCGGATCCTTCGGGGCGTACTATACCCATCTAAAATATTCACCCCTGTGGGACAAGCCGTGGCGTGTGGGTGATTATGCCGATGTGGTGGTCAGATTTGACGATGGTGGTCACAAATTTGTATTCTGGCGCGGCACGAGCTACATTCCGTGCTGGGTTACGGATACCGGCGTGTGGTACACCAATGAGTTTGTCGAGCGTCGCGGGCATCACAGCCCAAACACCGAAGGTTGTGTTGAACCCATGAGCGACAAGCAGTGTCGTTTTTCTCACGTTCGGGTGATTGAAAACAATGATGCCCGTGTTGTGGTTCACTGGCGGTATGCGCCGGTCGATGTTCGTTATGAGCACCCGTTCATCGACCCGGAGACCGGCTGGAGCGACTGGGTGGATGAATACTATACCATCTACCCGAATGCGGCGGGCGTGCGGAAGATTACAGTTCATACGACCCGTCCGGATAAGTGGTGCGAGTTTCAGGAAGCTATCGTCGTGAATCAGCCGGGCACGCTGCCGGATGATAATATCGAGTACGGTGCGGTCTCGCTTGCCAATATGAAAGGCGAGAGCAAGACATACGTCTGGACCGAAGACGGCGGCCCCGATTTCGATGAAGGGCCCGCTCTTGCCAATATCGTGAAAGTGAATCTTAAGGGCAAGCTTCAGCCCTTTGCCGCGGCGGCACCTCCCGAAAAGGGTAAATTGATAACTCCCTACAGCGGCCACGGGCGCAGGTCGCATTTTAACTGGTGGGACCATTGGCCGGTATCGCAGGTTGCATCGGACGGGCGCGGGGCGACAACAGCGGACAGGCCCAGCCATTCATCGCTTTGCCATATAGGCCTGCCCGGCATGGCAACCGCTGAGTGGAAGCCGTACGCAAGCGGAGAGGATTGGATTACGAAGATTATGCTCAACGGGATGACGAATAAAGATGTAGCCGACCTTGTTCCTCTGGCCAAGTCGTGGCTTGAGCCGGCGGAGCTCAAAGTCGAAGGTTCAGCTTGTAAGAGTGAAGGTTATGACCCGACGCAGATGGCCTATGTCCTTCAATTCACCAGGCCCGGTGCCTCGTTAAACTTTACCCTTGCCGCCGACAAAGACAGTCCGGTGGTAAACCCCGCATTTGTTATAAAGAACTGGGGCGACAGGGACGTGCAGCTTGAAATCAACGGCGCCAAGGCAGCCAAAGGCAGGGACTTTCGCAGCGGAGTTCGGCGCAATCTGGAAAGTACGGACCTGGTGGTATGGGTCAAAGTTGAAACTACCGAGCCGATGAAAGTTTCGCTCCCGGCGAGCAAGTAGTATAGCGTAGTCATTGGAAAAGGAATTAGAGTAATGCTTTATTACGAAGGAGATTGTACTATGAAGCAGGTAACAATTCTAATGAGTTTGGTGTTACTGGTGATGTGCTCGTTACCGGTGTTCGGTGCGGGTACCGGGCCGGTGGCCTGGTGGAAGTTTGATGATATTGAGGTCAAGAGAGTTGAGGTCAAGATGATCCGGGGAGAGACATTTGTTCCCCGGGAGAAACTTCATTATGTTACCGAAAGCGTTTCAGGCGAGAAGTATGATTTATTCAGCAAGTATTTTGAAGTTGTTCCAGGAGTCAGCGGAGATGCACTATTGCTTGATGGTTATACTACTTATGTTGAAGTGCCGGCTGAAAAAACAGAAGAATATCGTGTGACTGATGACTTTACCGTTGAGGCATGGATAGCTTTGGGTGCATATCCAAAAAACTTATGCCCCATTCTTGACCATCAAGTTGATGTTGCAGATGGTTATTATAACGGATTCTTTTTTGGTCTGGATGCTAATGGTCGTTTGATATTACGAATTGCATCTAACGGCCGTAATGAAGTGTTGTTTTCGTCGAAGACAATTAAATTAAACGAATGGACCCATGTGGCTGGGGTGTATGAAGGCAATGTATTGACGGTTTATATCAATGGTAAAGCGGATGGGAGTTTAAGGGCGGTTGATGGATTTGATTCGCATACAGATGCAGATCATGAATGGGTACCCCTGTTGCTTTTTAAGAGCCGCGGTATGCATCGTCCATATGGGACAATCAGGCCGGAAGGTACCAAACCAGTTCATACTTATCTTGATGGTATTGTAGATGAGGTAAAACTTTATGATGAAGCCCTAAGTCCTCGTGATGTAGATGGTTCTTATAATGATAATAAGCCCTCGGCCAAGCCTCAGCTTCCCAAAAGGATATTGCCGGCGGGACCTGAAGGAACGGGCAAGTTCGGGGCAATAAATACACATCTGAAATATTATCCCGGCTGGGACGCCCCCTGGCACGTTGGTGATAATACCGATGTTGTAGTTCGCTTCGATGAGACACCTTGCAGATTCGTACTCTGGCGAGGGACCAATTATATTCCACATTGGGTAAGTGAAGGGATATGGTTTAACAACGGTTTTAACGAGGGCTGGAACGAACACGGCAGTTGTGAGCCGATGAGTGACAAGCGATGTTTGTATTCATATACCAAGATAGTTGAAAGCAATGATGCCAGGGTGGTGGTTCTTTGGCGATATGGTCTGGTGGATAACTGGGGTCAGTTTGCCTTTGTTGAGCCTTTGACAGGGTGGGGTGACTGGACGGAAGAAACCTTTACAATCTATCCTGATATGGTTGGCGTCAGGGAAGATAAACTTTTCAGCAATGCCCCCCGAGCGGCGCATGAGTGGCAGGAAAGTATGATGGTGATGAGTCCCGGCCAGCGTCCTGATGAAGTGTTGGAGTTTGAAGCGTTGTCTTTAGCCAATATGGAAGGCCAGACTCATACATACTCCTGGGAGCATGAGATTCCGCCGGGGCTGCCCGAGGAGCCTGCAAACGCGAATATTCAGGTTGTCAACACAAAGTCGAAATATCGTCCGTTCTCTGCAATCAGGCCGCAGGACGAGGATTATATGGATATTTATGCCGGTGAGATTCGCCGCGATGTTTGTGTATTTCCCTGGTGGAACCACTGGCCGGTAGCACCGAGGCCGACCGACGGCCGGTATGCTATGCATGATGACCGTGCATCTCACGCCTCTTTGAGTCATTGGAGCTGGAAGCCGTATGAAACAACGGATAACACAATGACGAAAATCATGCTCAACGGCCTGACAACAAAGAAGGTCGATGAGTTGATACCTTTGGTGAAGTCCTGGTCGAATCCCGCTCAGTTGAAACTGTCAGGCACCGGTTACACCAGCGACGGATATGACCCGACGCAGATGGCTTATGTTCTTAATGCAAAAACTCCCGGTCAAGCCCAGGAAGTGTTGTTCAAGCTTGAAGCGAGCAGCGATTCACCCGTTATCAACCCGGCCTTTGTTATCAAAGGATGGGGCTTTAGTGATGCTTGTTTGAAGATTGACGGTGCAGAGATAAAACGTGGCAAGAACTGTCGCTTTGGACATCGTGACAGGCTTGAAGCCACCGACCTAATTGTGTGGGTCAGGACTGAATCTACAAAGCCTTTGGAGATATCTGTTAGTCCGAAGTAGGCGTTGATATACCGGTTGAGTTTGCAGTAAACAAAAACCAGTTTTATGAAAGTAAGGAAGATGAAGGCGCTGTTTAGAGTCTTGGTATGTTCATTATTATCGGTATTGTTGTTTGTGTCGGGCTGTGAGCAATCCCAGGTTACCACCCAGGCGCCGGGCGAAGCACAAACTGAAGGGCCGGTTGCGTGGTGGAAGTTTGATGAAGCCCGGGGCAAAGTTACTGTGGATAGTGTTACTGGAAACAAAGATGATATCCGGCGTACGTTCTGGTATCGGCAGGGGGTTTCCGGCAACGCAATCAAGTGCGACGGTTTTACGACGCATATTATTCGTGATTCGGCAGATGCGCCGAGTTTGAAAGATGCCTTTACCGTTGAGGCGTGGGTCGCTCCACAGGCCTTTCCCTATAACTGGTGTGCGATAGTAAATCAGGAAAAAGACCACAAGGCCGGTTACTTCTTCGGTATCAGCGAATTAGGACAAATCGCCCTTAATATTTCGGTTGACGGCAAATGGTTTGAGTGTGCGACCGAGAAAAAGATTCCCTTTATGACAAAGTGGTCACATATTGCAGGCACATTCGATAATAGCAAGGGGATTACAGTTTACATTGACGGCGAGGTGGCGGCAGAGCAACGTACGACAGGTAAGTTTACACCTGCTGCCGATACGGACCTTCAGATTGGCAGGAACCACAAGAAGACACAGATGGTCCCTGAATCCCTTGTCCGGCCTGACGTGAATTTTCCTGTATCCTATTCCTTCGACGGCCTTATCGACGAGTTGAAGATATATAACCGCGCATTAACCGCAGAGCAAATCAAGCAAGCATACGAAAAGAGCAATCCGAACGCCGCACCTGCTCTTGAATGGCGCAGGCTGCCGGAGATTCAGCCGTCCGACCGGTTCGGGGCATTTTATACCAGGCTGAAATTTTATCCTGAGTGGGATAATCTCTGGCGTGTCGGCGACCATCCGGATATCGTGGTTACCTTTGACGAGGGTCCTTACTCGATGGTTTTCTGGCGTGGTACGAATTACAACATGAACCTTGTTACCGAAAACGGCAAGTGGGTCGCCGACCAGAGTGCAGAGGGTGGGGGCGGCAACGTTCAAGGCTGCTGCGAGCACATGTCGGACAAGCAATGCCGTTACGCCCGTGTTCGGCTGATTGAAAATCACGATGCCCGCGTAGTGGTTCACTGGCGGTATGCCGTTTGCGATGTGCTGTACCGTATAGCCAATATGAATCGCGGCAGGTGGGGTGCCTGGGCGGATGAATACTATTATATTTATCCCGATGGTGCGGCTGTTCGAGCATTTACCGTATATAATATGAACGGCGAACACAGTATAACCGAGCCGGCGTCACTAAATAATCCCGGCGAAAGGGCTGAAGATAATCTTCACGTCGATGCCCTGATTCAGGCCAATATGAAGGGCGAAATCCGCAGGCAGCGATGGGATCCGTGGCCGAGCAGCGGCAGAGTCGCTGCGCCTTTCAGGAATGACCTCAAAGATGCGAATATTAATATTGTGAACTTCAAATCGAAGAGCAAGCCGTATTACATTTATGAACCTGGCACAAGGGTGATACCTTACGGCGGGGGCCTTATCGAATTAAAGGACTATTCGAAGTTCCCGACGTGGAACCACTGGCCGGTCTCTCAAGCACCTTCGGACGGACGTTATGCCTGGAATACCGACAGGGTATCAAGCTCGGCGGTAACTTCACCGGAACCGGCTGTTGACGAGCCGGTTGACGAAGACGGCACCAGTCACGGGAGATTCATTATGGGTCTGACAGACCAACCGATTGAGAAACTGGCGCCGATAGCCCGCGCATGGCTTGGGCCGCCTTCTTTGACGGTAACACGCGGCCCCTTCAAAAACGAAGGATACAGCAGGGATCAGCGGGCGTTCATTATATCCTGTGAAGACAAAACCGAAGCGCTTGAACTTGAAATTGACGCGAGCGAAGAATCACCGGTGTTTAATCCGGCGTTTGTTATTAAAGATTGGGGCGAAGATGACGCCCGGCTGAAAATAGACGGCACGGAGATTGAGCTCGGCAAAAATTTTCGCTTGGGGCATTACCGTCGGCTCGAAGCTACGAACCTGATTGTCTGGGTCAGAACCGAGATAACCAAACCGGTTCGTATTATCATTTCGCCGGTTGTTAATTAACTCAAACTGACCTGTCTGAGTCGGGTATTGGCTTCAAGTGCTTTATTGATAAGCTCATAAGTAATCTTGTTATTCTGAACCCTTCGCTTCGCTCAAGGACAGGCTTAGTGAAGAATCTTTTGGTTCATATTGATACATTATCCTAATTTTTAGGCCGGATACTTTGCTCCGCTCAGCATGACAACAAAAAACGGTCAGTTTGAGTAATTAAGAAAAATGCACCAACCGTCAGGGTTACGGTTGGCATTGAAGCGTAGTTTATCAATCAGGAGATAATAAGATGTGTAAGGAATTTTTAAAAAATTGCGTATTGTGCTGTTGTATGATTTTGGTTGTTTGTTCAGCCAACGCCTGCGCTTCTACTGAAGCTGAAAAGCGTGAAAAACCTGTTGATAAAAAGTTCAGGGCGATTGGGCCGACGCAGCCGGTCAAATTGGAACGAAGCCAGTTCAAGGGTGCTATAAAGGTTACCTTTGACATGTTGCCGACTTCCATGTCGTTTGATCTTCCCTGGAGTTATTGCATGGTCGCCGAAAACGGCATTAAGTTTTCAACCTTAGCTGCGGAAACCTATGACCCCCGGCATTTTGGTGGGACCGGAGGCGCAGCTTCGTTCGAGCCGGGCATGGACCGGCAGGGACGCTATGTCAGGGCGTGGATAGAACATCAATCAGATGCACGTATTGTGGTTCGCATACGCTATGCCCTGGCCAACAACTTGTATGATATCGCGTTTCCCGATATTCCAAGCGGTTCACCTTACGGTAAGGGAGACTGGGTTGACGAATGGTTCTACATTTATCCGGACGGTGTTCACACGCGACACATGAAAATATACACAGGGCAGGCGCCGGTGAGCCGACCGTTTGGTTTCGACCGGGAACCCCCGAATGTCGTTCACGAATTTATGGAATTAAACGTCAGGGGCCTGCCGGGACACAAACCCACAGACGATATCGAAACAGGGGCACTGACCCTTATCCGTTTGCTTGGGGACCACACGGAAAAATTAATCAAAGAGGGCATTAGTACAACAATCTCGTACAAACCTTATCCTGATGGTTTTGGGGAATTCAGAGATGCCAGTATTATACTCCTTAACTTGAAGTCAGAGTACAAGCCGTTTACAATTGGCATGCCCTACGGCGTCCGCGTACAGCCCTACTCACCGGAAGATGAGCTTCCCTACGTGTTCCAGACATGGGGCTATTCTGAAAGACGAGGTTATACTACATCGCTCGGCCATATGTTGAACTTCTGGCATTACAGAAGAACCGATAACACGCTGGAGCAAGTCTATTTACATGGAATGACAAATACAAAAGAGCCTGTGAAGGAGCTTGCTGCACTGGCCTGGTCCTGGACGGTGGCCCCAAGACTTCGGATGGCCGGCTTTGAGCCGGATTATGGTGTTTATACTTATGATATAGCTCAAAAGGCTTACATTGTACCTCACAAAGGTCGAGGTCCTGCTTCGTTAGAGTTCGAGCTCGATGCCGGTGACGAAGACAGAGATGCCCCCTGGTGGATTATCAATCCGGCCATTATTGTCAAAGACTGGGATGAGCCAGGCATTGTGTTGAAAGTAAACGGTAAACAGGTTGAGCAGGGCAAAGATTTCCGTGTCGGTTATGAGCAGACACCAACCGGCAAGGACCTGGTTATCTGGCTGAAAATGAAAACGAATAAAACCGTCAGGTTCAAACTTGCGCCGATTGAAAAGTAAGCTTTGCTTGCGAAGGAGGTTTTAAGTCGTGGATAGGCGTGATTTTTTAAGATTTGTCGGGTTCGGTGCAGCCTCCCTTGCTGTGCCCGGATGTATTAGCAGGCCGGAAAATTATACCAAAGAAGTTGGAAACCTTCCCAATATTGTCTTTATTATGGCTGATGATATGGGAATCGGTGATACGACTGTTTACAATCCCGATTCGAAGATTCCAACGCCTAACCTGCAACGTCTGGCAAGCGAGGGTGTTGTCTTCACAGATGCACACTCGCCTTCGGCTGTCTGTACGCCGACACGCTATGGAGTCCTGACGGGCAGATACTGCTGGAGAACCCGTTTGAAAAGCCAGGTGCTCTACGGCTATGAACCGCCGTTGATAGAACCTGAGCGCTTGACGGTTGCTTCGCTCCTGAAGCAGCACGGCTATGAAACGGCGTGTATCGGTAAATGGCACCTGGGGCTGCACTGGCAGGTTAAACCCGGTGCGAATATCGATTTTTATGAACCTCTGCCATGGGATGAGGACCAGAACCTGACCGCCACCGGCCGGGATAAATTCATTGATTTTACCAAACCGGTAAAGGGTGGTCCAAACGAGCTTGGTTTTGACTATGCGTTTTACACATCCGGATGCTCTACGGTTCAGCCGCCTTATTGCTTTATCGAAAATGACCGCACGGTAGGCATCCCTAACGTCCGAATTCCTGACGAGTTTGAGGCCAGGCCGGGCTGGATGGTCCCCGGCTGGAGTCAGGAGAACGTGGACCCGACGTTCACAAAAAAATCAATTCAGTTCATAGAAAACCATGTGAAGACCAGCCCAGATAAACCCTTCTTTTTGTATTTTGTGCCGTCCGCTCCCCATGCTCCCTGGCTGCCGCCGGATTTCGTCAAAGGCAAAACCAGGGAAGGGCCACGCGGCGACCTTGTCTTTTTAGTTGACTGGTGCGTCGGTCAAATACTTGACAGCCTGGACCATCTGAACTTAACAGAAAATACTTTATTAATCTTCACAAGCGATAACGGCCCCCGGATCGGCAAAAGAGGGCACAAATCCGCAGGTCCCTGGCGGGGTTACAAATCCCACATCTGGGAGGGTGGGCATCGTGAGCCGTTCATCGCTCGCTGGCCCGGAAAGATAAGACCCGGCACCAAATGCGAGGAGGTAACATGTTTCACCGACCTGATGGCTACCTGTGGGGCCATTACCGGTGCTAAGCTGCCGCCGGGTTCCGCTGAAGATAGTTACAATATCCTGCCTGCCCTGTTAGGCGAAAAAATTGATAAGCCGATTCGACCGGACATTATTCACCACTCTGTCTGGGGTGTGTTTTCCATCCGTCAGGGTAAATGGAAGCTTATCCTCGATACGCAAGGCTCCGGCGGCTGGGTCGAGCCGGGCGATGAATATCCTGTACCTGGCTCGCCCGGGCAGTTATACGACATCGAAAAAGACCCATACGAGACTTGCAATTTATGGCGGCACAGACCCGATGTGGTTGAGCGGTTGACAAAACTTCTCGAAAAATATAAAAGACAAGGTTACAGTAGAACGATTCATGGTTAATAACATATTTAGTGGGCTTTGTCGAAAGGGATTCTTATGAAACGTCGTGATTTTCTTAAGACCGTTGGTGCGGGTATTGTATCATTGACAATACCGGGATGCTCAAACAATCTTATATCTTCATCTAAATCCTCGGGACAAGATAAACCTAATGTGCTTTTTATTATGAGTGACGACCATACTTCTCAGGCAATCAGTGCTTACGGCGGTATGCTGGCGAGTGTTTGTCCGACACCGAATATCGACCGGATAGCCAAAGAAGGGATACTTTTCGAAAACTGTTTTGTAACAAACTCAATATGTACACCAAGCCGGTCAGCAATATTTACCGGCAACTATTCTCATGTCAATGGTGTGTACAAGTTTACCGCGCTTGACCAAAGACAGCCCACTTTGCCGAAACTTATGCAAAAGGCCGGATATCATACGGCGTTCGTCGGTAAGTATCATCTGCATTCAAATCCTGTAGGGCTTGATCACTGGTCAATCCTTCCCGGCCAGGGAAGATACCACAATCCTCAGTTTGTCGAAAAAGGGGACCAGCATCCGAGCGGTTGGGTGGAGGATGGGAACAGAACCACCTATAAAGGCCATTCTTCGGATGTAATAGCAGATAAGGCACTGGATTATCTAAAGAACGCCAGACCAAAGGATAAGCCGTTTATGTTCTTTTGCCATTTCAAGGCGCCGCATGATACATGGGAATTTGCCGAGCGTTATAGTGATTTTCTCGAAGATGTCGAAATTCCTGAGCCGGCAAACCTTTTCGATGATTACAAGGGCCGGTCGGATATGCTAAGGAAACAGCTTCAATATATCGGCAGTGAATGGGGCGACCACACCAATTTCGAGGAAGAAACCAGGCATCTTCAGGGTAAAGCAAAAAAGAAAATGCAGTATCAGCTCTATATGAAAAAATACCTCCGCTGTGTAAAAGGCGTCGATGACAATGTCGGACGAATTTTGGATTATCTTGACAGGTCCGGCCTTGCTGAAAACACGATTGTTATGTACACCGGGGACCAGGGATTCTTTCTTGGTGAGCATGGCCTGTATGATAAGCGCATTATGTATGAAGAGGCTCTGCGTATGCCGTTTCTCGTTCGCTGGCCGAGGCATATCAAGCCGGCATCAAAAACCAAAGGCATGATATTAAATGTAGATTTTGCACCGACAATTCTGGAAGCTGCAGGGGTAAAAAAACATCCCAAGATGCAGGGTCGAAGCTTTGTGCCGCTTCTTATGGGCCGGATTCCTCCGGATTGGCGCACGAGCATGTATTACCGTTATTACTATTCACATTTTGAAACTGAGCCTCATTATGGAGTACGGACATACACACACAAACTCATCTATTTCAATCGTATAGACCAGTGGGAGCTATATGACCTCGTAAAGGACCCTCACGAAATGAACAACGTTTATGACAATCCTGAATATCAGCAGGTTGTCAGGACGCTTACAAAGGAACTGAAACGTCTTCAAAATGAACTGGGAGATGACCCTAACGACATCGGGGATAATCCAAATATAGGCGAGTTGGCTGATTCATTAAGGGATTAAAGTTAATAGATAATAGCGTTGAAACCCATCGTTTTTTTTCTCGAGGCAGTCGGCAGTCGTTCTATGCAGATATTGCCAGACGGCTTAAGGGGGAACGGGTTGGACTGCGGCAAAAATACCAAGACAAAGACCTTGTGGTTGTTTTTTGTTAACAAAAGAGATAATACTCAAAAGGCAGTTTTTTTGCAAAAATTTTGCTTTTCTATATACCGAATTGGCCTGCTTATTCGTTGTAATAGTAGGCAGGCTTATTTCTCTTTTACGGAGAAGCTGAGATGCTGGAGGACCTGCGATTAGTAACGTGGGCCAAGCGCGGTGATCGGCGGGCATTGCGCAGGATATATGAAAAATACGGCGAAAGCTTGCTTACAACGGCGGCTGTGTTAGTGGGTGATATGACAACCGCCGAGGATATTTTACATAACGTGTTTGTTTCGTTTGCCGAGGGTATCTCGGATTTTGAATTGACCGGCAGCCTCAAGAGCTATCTTGCCAAGTGTGTTGCCAACAGTGCCAGGGACAAACTGCGGTCAAAGGAGCGCGAAAAGGCGTTGCTTGGCTCGATTGAGCCGAACCATTCAGTATTGCCCAGCCCCTATGAGGTGCTTGTTGACAACGAAGAGTCGAAAAGGCTTATAAACGCTCTTAATCTGCTTCCCCCGGAACAGCGGGAAGTAATAGTGTTGCACCTGCGGGCGGATATGAAATTCACTGAAATTAACCGGTTGCAGCAAGTGTCGGTAAATACGGTCAAGGGGCGATACCGATACGGCCTGGAAAAGCTGAAGTCGATTTTGAACGGACAGGTGGAAGAATGAGACTCGCACAAGTAGAAGAAGCTATAAAAAGGTTGTGTATCCGGATTGACGAAAAAAGAACAGAACTGATTCTCCAAGATGCTTTGGTTCTGCTGGAGAATACCAAAACAAGTGCTTTGAAGCGTGGTGTTCTTGCGCTGCAGATGTTGAGATTCAGCCTGCCGGTAAGACTGGCAACCGCTGCAGCAATCATAGTCTTTGCTTATGTTGGGGCCGGGTATCTGGCCGTCTGCCTCGGAGCCTGCAGCGATTCGACAGCGCTTACAATTGAGTTGGCTTCTCAGGATATCAGCAGGTTATTTGGTTTCTGATTCGGCGCCGAGGGAGGCCCTGGCGGATTATAGAGATTTGTAATTTGGATGTATTTTCGAAAAATTTAAAGAACGTCCGAAAATATCGTTGATATTCATCTCTGTTTTTTGTAGAATTATAGCACGCTGAAACGGTTCCGCGGGCTAAAACAAAGAATAATGTATAATTGTTAATTGTTAAGGACTGAAACTAATGGGAAAAAGAAATCGTGCACATTCTGTAATTCCCGCAAAATCGGGAGAAAAGAAGCAAAAAAACAGTGGTTTTACACTTTCTGCCATCCCCGCGAATGTGGGAATCCACAGACGGGACAGAAAGGCATTTACTTTAATTGAGCTGCTTGTTGTGATTGCTATTATTGCGCTGCTGCTGTCTATCCTGACACCGGCATTAAATACGGTAAAGGAGCGGGCAAAGCGGATATTGTGCAAGAACCGGCTCAGACAATGGGCGATATCGGTATTTTCATATAATTCGTCCAACGACAGCCTTATGCATACACCACGGCGATGGATGTGGGGCGGAAAATACGGTGAATTATACCCGCATTATATGGGTCAGATGCCACCTGCGCGCCGAGATGAGGCTCCTGCTGAATGGGATGTTTTCCGCATTAATCCCTATATTGGTGCCTTCGTTAGCACTTACGATCCCTTCGGAGACCCACAAATATGTGGCATAACTGATCTGGTGGCCTGTCCGAATGCAAGCGGCGACTTTATGACTGAGTGGTGCACCTGGAATTGTGAGGAAAAGTGGGACTTTAATGAGCCGGGGTACTCTTATTGGGTTATCGGGAATATAATAGGTGCAGATGGACCTGAACCGATACAACCCGGTGTAGAGTGCGGTGAGTATGTTGTGAGGGACCTAACCATAGACACCTTAAGCCCAAAGAGGCTTTTGATGAGTGAAATCCTTGCAATAGATGAAATCGGTGGTGTCGGAAATCCATACCGCTACAATCACGGCAAGACCGGCTGGTCATGGTTTGCCAGTGGTGTAGTCGGTCATAGAGTAGAGGACCCTTATCCAGTAGCAACCGGACGAAGTCAGGTATTTGGTGACGGCCATGTTGAATGGAGGGATATTGACCTGAAATACGAAAACAATCTTCCCAATACTAATGATGTAGGATTTCAAGAGGACCGGTGGAACGGCCCCGGCAGCGGCTGGATGGGAAGGGGCGATACATCCTACTACTAAGAGTTGAATAGTCGGTCTGTTACGTAACGGATTCGGAGTGACGGAATATTTTAGAAAATCAGAATGATTAAACACATCCCGTAAAGTAGTGCGGAGATTAAAAGGGCAAAACGTTGTTTTGCCCTTTTTCATTGTGTGACCGGCAGGCACATTTGCTTGGAGTTGTAAGTCCTCTACAATCCCACCCGCGGGAATTTTATGCCCTTAAGGGAATAAACTGCTCTGTAGAAGACAGTGTAGATGTCATTCTGAGCCCTTCGCTTTGCTCAAGGGCAGGCTCCGCGAAGAATCTCACTCCTTTGCGAGCCGTAGATTCTTCACTTCACTTGTTCCGTTCAGAATGACAATTTTCAGAAGTTTTCTACAGAGCACTTTTAAATTTGCGCTAAAATCATCAGCAGGAAAATTAGGCCTAAAATACATATCGATTCTCAAACATTTTTTGAGGGAAGAAGCATAGACTATACTTTTGTCCTATAAATATCGGGTTTTGTGGCTTCAGGCAGCTTAATATGAAAATTATTGATTCTCAGGCTCGGATATGTTATAATACTCAATTAGGGTTGTTATGCTTTTTCGATCTGGAGGATCATGGGGTTGTCCAATTTCAAACGAGTGTCATTGGCCTTTGTTTTTCTGTGCGCGCTGGCCGGGGGTACCATCAAGGCCGCCGGCTGTACGGTGGGGGATGTAAACAAAGATGGAAGGGTAAACGTTCAGGACCTGCTGGTCTTAGCACAGTACTGGCTGGATGGGGCCTGCAGCAATCCTGAATGTCAAGCAGACCTGGACGGCGTAGCCGGAGTGAACGGGGCTGATTTTGCCTTGTTAGCCGCAAACTGGAGCAGCGGACCTTTAGTAATCAACGAGTTTATGGCGTCCAACGGCTCCTGTCTTGAAGACCCGGACGAGGCGGGCGAGTATCCCGACTGGATAGAGCTGTATAATCCGGGCGGCAATGAAGTTGTTGACCTTGGCGGGATGTATCTGACGGACGACCTGGCTGAACCGACGAAGTGGCGGATACCGGAAGGTGTCATTATCGGCCCGGGCGAGCATCTTGTATTCCTGGCGGACGATGACGACGAACAGGGCGACCTGCACACCAACTTCGAGCTGGATAAGGCCGGCGACGAGATAGGTCTGTTCGACCCCAACGGCGTTACTCTGATTGACAGTATCATTTTCGACAGACAGGCGGTCGATGTCTCCTGCGGCCGGTTCCCGAGCGGTGATGATGCATGGCGATTCAGCACA
The DNA here is from genome assembly GCA_013349435.1 of Planctomycetota bacterium. Classification (GTDB taxonomy): domain Bacteria; phylum Planctomycetota; class Phycisphaerae; order Sedimentisphaerales; family Anaerohalosphaeraceae; genus QNBT01. Next base: position 17,975 of record DUZQ01000049.1, read on the forward strand.
GCACCCACACCCGAAGCGGCCAATAACGGCCGATACTTTGGTCTTGTTGCCGACACTTCGTTCAATCCCGACCGTGGCTTTTACGACCCGAACGATGCAGTAGTTGTTACGCTGTCAACCGAGACCGAAGGTGCCGAAATCTATTACACGACAAACGGCAGTGAGCCTGACCCCTGCAACCCGGATGCGGTAATTTACACCGGTCCGATTCCCGTCGAAGGTACCACTACACTCCGCGCAGCGGCGTTTAAGGACAATTGGCTTTCCACGAATGTGGACACGCATACGTATGTGTTTATTGATGAGGTAATAACACAATCACCCAACGGCGAAAAGCCCGGCCCGGATTGGCCCGACCCTTACAGGGGTCCGGACGACCAGTGGATTGACTACGGTATGGACCCGAGCGTTGTCAATGACCCCAATTATGCCGAGCTGATGGACGATGCTTTGACATCTGTGCCCACGATTTCGCTTGTTACCGACTTGAATAATCTGTTTAATCCGAGTACCGACCCGAACATAGGCGGTATTTACACGAATGCAACCGGGCGAGGCGAGGAATGGGAACGGCCAATTTCAATGGAATTAATCAACCCCGACGGCAGCGAAGGTTTTCAGATAGACGCCGGTATAAGGATACGCGGGGGTGTGAGCCGTTGGGAAAACAATCCCAAGCACGCCTTTCGTTTGTTTTTCCGGACTGCATACGGTGATGCCAAGCTGAAATTTCCGTTGTTTGGTGACGAGGGTGTTGACCGGTTCGACCATATCGACCTGCGATGTGCACAGCATTATTCGTGGAATTTCCTTTTAGGGGCTTATTGCACCCAGAACCGCGACGTTTTCTCGCGGGACAGCCAGCGTGATATTGGCCGGCCCTACACGCGGAGCCGGTATTACCATGTTTATATTAACGGTCATTACTGGGGCCTTTATCAGTCCCAGGAACGCTCCGAGGCATCGTACGCAGAATCCTATTTTGGCGGCGACAAGGACGACTACGACGTTATTAAGGTTGACGTAGTCGCGGGCCGGATTATTGAGACAGCTGATGGTAATCTCGAAGCGTATCACCGGTTATGGCAAGAGTTTGACAGTGGACTGGCGAGCGACTCGGCGTACCTGCGAGTTCAGGGACTGGATGCCGAGGGCCTGCCCGACCCCAATTACCCTGTGCTCCTTGATGTGGATAATCTTATCGACTATATGATTGTCATCTACTACACTGGCAACCGGGATTCGCCTATCGGCCCGCCCAGTGTCGATAAATTTCCGAATAATTTTTACGCTATATATAACCGCCGGGCCCCGGACGGATTCAAGTATTTCGCACATGATTGTGAATTCACACTGGAGGTGAACGGTGGTATTTACAGGGATCGTACCGTTGCCGGTACGGAGCCCGACCTGGCTCTTAAGGAGCGCTTCAATCCAATGTCGCTTCACAGAGAGCTTGTCGGACATCCCGAATATGTGATGCGTTTTGCCGACCGGTTGCACAGGCACTTCTTCAATGACGGGGCGCTGAGGCCGGCAGCGGCGACGGCGCGATTTATGGCACGGGCAAATGAAATTGACCTTGCTATTATCGCCGAATCGGCCAGGTGGGGTGATGCCCAGACCGGTGATAACCCACCATACACCAAAAACGATGACTGGCTCCCCACTATCAATGGTATTGTCAACAGTTACATCAACCATTCGCCCGACACGCGCACGGAAATTGTACTCGGTCAGTTTAAGGACCGCGGCTGGTACCCGGATATCGAGGCACCCGTTTTCAGCCGGCACGGTGGCGAGGTTGGCGCCGGTTTTGAACTGACTATTATTAATCCGGCCGTTTCCGGCGAGATTTATTATACACTTGACGGTTCCGATCCGCGTCTGTGGGGAGGCGCTATTAATCCGGCCGCGACAAGATATGACGACAACCCCGTCGAATTGTATCAGAGCACGCTCATCAAAGCACGGGTGAGATATGGTGGCGACTGGAGTGCGCTGACAGAAGCCGTGTTCTCCATCGGTCCCGTTAAGGAAAACCTTCGTATCACTGAGATTATGTATCATCCGCCGGATCCGAACCACGAATACGTAGAATTGAAAAACATCGGTTCCGAGGCTATTAATCTGAACTGGGTAAGCTTTGATAATGGAATCGATTTTACTTTCCCGTCCATGCAACTGAATCCGTGTGAATATACGGTGGTTGTAAAGGACCCCAACCAGTTTGAGGCAAGGTATGTAACAGGTGCAAACGTTGCCGGTGCGTTCGGCGGCAGCCTCGATAACGGCGGCGAGAAGATTGAACTGGTTGACGCCATCGGCAGGGTAATTCTCGACTTTGACTACAGTGACGACTGGTTTGATATGACCGACGGCGCCGGTTTTTCTCTGACAGTAAGGGACCCGAATAACGCCGACCCGAACGACTGGGACGACAAGAAGACCTGGCGCCCCAGTGCGGTGGTGGGCGGTTCGCCCGGCTGGGATGATACCGGCGTGATACCACAGCTTGGCGCTGTGGTGATTAACGAGCTTTTGGTCCATTCACACGCAGCAGAATCCGACTGGATTGAACTTTATAATACAACCAGCCAGGCTATCAATATCGGTGGATGGTTCCTCAGCGACAGCGACACCGATGACCCTAATCGAAAAAAGTATGAGATTGCCGCCGGTACGACAATCCCGCTGAACGGCTATGTAGTTTTCTATGAGGACCAGCACTTCGGTGATTCAAATGCACCCGGCTGCAACGCGGCTTTTGCCCTGAGCGAGAACGGCGAGACGTTGTATCTGCATTCCGGCCAAGATGGTTTACTGACAGGTTACTACGAAGAGGAGAAATTCGACGCCTCCGAAACTAACGTGGCGTTCGGCAGGTATTACAAGGCGAGTACGGATACGTACAACTTTGTGGCGATGAGCGAAAACACGCCCGGCGCCGCTAATGCATATCCGAAGGTCGGACCGGTTGTTATAACAGAGATTATGTATCACCCGCGGGACCCGAATATGGGCAGCCCCTACACCGATGACGACGATTTTGAATATGTTGAGTTGTATAACATTACCGCCTCTGCTGTAACGCTACAGGAATATGATAATGAACTTGAAATCGACGTCGGGTGGAGGTTTGTCGATGAGGATGCTTCTATAGATTTTGTATTCCCGTTGGGTACGACGATACCGCCCGGCGGCTGTTTATTGTTAGTAAAGGATGAAGATGCCTTCGACTACCGCTACACAGCGCCCGGCGGTGTGCAGGTGCTTGAGTGGGGCGACGGCAAGTGCGACAACGGCGGCGAGAAGCTCGAACTGCAGATGCCCGGTGATATGGTCGCAGGCGAGCGCTGCTATATCCGCATTGACCGTGTAAACTACAGTGACGGCTCACACCCCGAAGGCGAGGACCCCTGGCCGGGTGAACCGGACGGCACCGGCCAATCCCTGCACAGAACCGTCCCAGCCGATTACGGCAACGATGTAGCCAACTGGAAGGCTGACCGGCCTGCACCAGGTTCATAAAGTGGGCATAAACGGTTCTGAATAAACATCGTAAAATCGAGAAAAAAAAACGCAAAATCGAGACTTTTAAGGGCCTGTTTTTGATAGAATATGAGAGGTTATAAGACGTACGTGTAACAACTTTGGGAGCAGGCAGACTTTTGCTGATAAGGCTCAATATATGCCGAAGCAAATGGCTGTTTTCAGTACCCTGAAGTTGATTTGGAGCCTGGAGGAGGCAGTGATGAAAGCATATATACAACAATGTGTTTTCGGGCCAATCAAGAGCTGGAGGAGGTTTAGCACCTGCCGGCAGTTTGAGGTATCCGCCTTTTCCCTTTTTAGTTCCTGTTAGAACGCGTGTTTAAGAGAGTGTGTGTGTGTACGTACCTGCTTGTTGCAGGTACAAGCTGCGAGAATTCGTCTCTTGCGTACGCCTGTGAGGAGACGCTGTCGCGGCGAAAGTGAAGTTTTTAACAGGCTGTTAAGAATTTTTAGTTGGAGGAAATGATGATGAATAAATTATTTGTTTTAGTTTTAGCACTTGCAATTGCGGCACCGGCATTGGCCGATGACCTGATTCCCCCGTGGTGGGCTGATGACGGTTATGGCGGTCGTGTGATGCCGACAGGTCAAGACCCGTGTGATCCCTCTAGATACACCGGACCGGAACAGTTGCAGGGGAGCACCTACTCTGCCTGGACCTATGACGACCCGTGTAACGTGGGCGGACCATGGGGACCGGGAGGTGCACCCGAAGGTGACTATCCGGATACCAGTTGGTTTGTCTCACATCCTGATAAAGAAGACCCGTGGCATGAAGTAGGTGGCGAGCCGTTCAGCGGCCAATTCTGGTTCGAGAACGAAGACCCCTGTGCTCCTTTGTGGTACGAGTCGTTTGGTCCTCGACAGGGTGTCGTTGACTTTTACGCCGGCTCCTGGGACCTGAACAATTTCGTACATGACCAGCCGGCCAAGGACATTCAGCTTCAGCTTACCTACCTCACCATGAGTGGCGAACCGGCCACTTGGAGTTTTGGTGCGGGTTACGGCGGCACGGAATGGGTTGAAGGTGACCCCTGTGCAGTCCCGATGGGCGAATACGAGGGTCCTTTATCAACATTTGACCCGTGTATGCCTGTGCTTTATAGCTGGATGGATGGTACCGAAGCTTGGGGCTGGATGGAAGAGGAGCTTAGCGCATGGGACCCCTGTTGGGTTGACCCTATGTACACATGGGATAATTCAGAACCCCATGAAGAGTGGTTCGAAGATTTCATTGACGGTACTCTTGCAAACCAGCAGACTCTTGGTGACGGTTGGATTCATGAAGTGTGGACAGTGTCGTTCCCCATAAATCCTGAATTCGAATGGGTTGAGGGTGGCTGGGCAGAAGAAGGTGGCGTCCTGCTTGACCAGGCAGTCATTGATACTCTCTGCTATGTCCCCGAGCCTGCCACGATGGTGCTCTTAGGCTTAGGCAGCTTGCTGATGATTCGCCGCAAAAGGTAAGGAAGTTAGTTAACACAGTACGTACTTTTATGTACTTTAAGACCTCTCCGGCAATAGTCGGGGAGGTCTTATTATTTGTGTGCCCGGCAGGGCACACTTACTTGGGGGTGAAAGTCCTCTATGGGCCCGACAGCGGGAACCATTAGCCGGACGGCAAGGGTGTCAGTCGTGAGGCTGAACCTGAAGGAAGTCGCAGGCAA
>DUZQ01000050.1 GCA_013349435.1 Planctomycetota bacterium
AGAGGATTAACCTTTAGACATGAACAAAGGCTGATTAAAGCCTGACCAGCAATATCAGATTGTATTGATTTGATATTGTAAGATTTTTTAAGCGTGGCGGTTTTCACAGCCGCCACGCTTTTTTTGTTTGGGTGTGCCTTGCCGGGCACATAATCAAAAAAGCCCGCTGTTGGGCGGGCCTTTGTTTCGCAAATCGAAGTTTTATTGTCAATTGCGCCACTGTTTGGGGTCGGCCAGGGAGTCCCTCGGGTGGGCGTTATTGTAAACATCCTTTATTCTTGAGGTGGTCAGATGCGTATAGACCTGTGTCGTTGACAGCGACTGATGGCCCAACAGTTCCTGCACGCTTCTCAAATCTGCACCATTGTTAATCATGTGAGTCGCAAAACTGTGCCTCAGGGTGTGCGGGCTGGTCGTTGGGTCAAGGCCCGCCATTCTCAGATATTTGTCCATCTTGCGACGTACACTCCTGGTGCTGAGCCTCTGGCCGTGTTTGTTCGCAAACAGCACTCTTGTGTCGAAATCGCTGTCATTTTCCATCCGCCTGTTTCTGAATTCAATATAGTGCTGAATCGACTGCAATGCATTCGAGCCTATCGGGGCTATCCGTTCCTTTTTGCCCTTGCCTCTGACATGAATAACCTCACCTAAAAAATCCACGTCATCCATATTTAAAGCCACAAGCTCACTGACCCTCATACCGGTACTGTAGAGCACTTCCATAATTGCCCTGTCCCTTGCGCCGAGCCACGTGTCGGCCGGCGGCGTGTTCAGCAATCGCTGAACATCCTGGTATTCAAGAAACTTAGGCAGCTTCTTTTCCTGCTTGGGCGTCTTGACGGCTGTTACGGGGTTGGATTCCAGGCGGCTGCGCTTGACGAGGAACTTGTAAAAGCTGCGAAGCGTTGCGAGCTTACGGGCAACCGTTGATTTGGAATACTGCTGTTGATTCAGTTGCGACATATACCGCCTGACCATGTTTGCGTCAACACCAAGAAGCATCTGCTCAAGCCTGGTTTCCGTTTGCGTCTCCAGAGCAGTTGCGGCACCGCCGGACTGTGCAGACCATGGACTGATTACTTCATGGGGCATGGTGTTAGGCTCGACCAAACCGTGTCCCGACTGGCCGGAGACAAACTCGGCAAACTGCGCCAAATCGGCACCGTAGCATTTCGATGTGTGTTGCGAAAAATGCTTCTCATGTTCGAGGTAACCGAGAAAATCCTGAACGATGTTGCAATCTTTCATGATAACTACCCCTTTAACTTCAAATAATCTTAGAGAATATCAATCACTTTCGTACCGCCGTCAACCCGAAAAGTCGCTTCAATTTAATCATTTCTCGCTGTGGCTCTGGAAAAACCGCAAGGCATCGGGCATATCTTTATATAAAAGCTTATCTGCTTCGCCCATCAGGGACTGCGTTAATTTGAAGCTCAGTACTGCTGCATCAAACCAGTCAAAATCGGTCCTTTCATCGCTCGCCTGAGCCACGAGGGCATCTAAAAGCTCACTTTCAGAGCCGTTGTCGAATCTGAAAATATACTTTTGAGAACCTTTATTCAGAACAAGTTGCCTGCCGGGCGTTTTCATTTTATACGCAGCCAAGTCAAAAATGTGTCCACAAACAGCAAATAATTATCTAACTCTTTTATCGGGCTGAATTTGAATCTCTAAAGCTGATTTTTCGAATTTCCCCGATAAAAATACAGTTTTCGGGCTATCAGCCTCGGGATACAGCAATTTGTCGTCCAATAACCGGCTTGTATTAACAAAATTCAAAAAAAGTCCCCCACACGGTGCTTATTACGCTGTCGTGGCCACAAAGGTCCTATAATAATCGGTTGTGCCGGAAATGGAAAGTCTGTTTTGCGGTTTTTACGGGCAATTCGAGACAAGGCTTATTTGGCCTTGAAAAATACCGTCCCGCCGGCCGGTTGCGACTCGATTAGCCCTGTAGCCTCAAGATGAGCGAGGTATTTTAGGGCTTCGTTTAAGTGAACGCCCAAGCCATTGCAGACGTCATTGAGACTGCAGGGCCGGCGTCTCAACATTTGAAGAACATCTTCGGTGGTGGCTTTCACATTGGGGGCACGGTCAAGCTTGGAAAAATCGGCGACAACCCGGGCATTGGGTCCTAATCGCTCTGCAATAGCCCGGAGCCTGGCCGGCCCAACACAGATGACAGATTTGTCCGCCACAGGCCTGACGGCGGTATTGAGTTGTACCTTATCCGGCCTGATTCGCTCGATAAGCACCCTCATTTTTTCAATCTGCTCATCACTGGTATTGATACCCTCACAGAAAAAGACCTCAAGCCAGATTTGGCCGGTATATTGTGCCCGGAATTTACAAAGCCCTTCAACAAACGCGGGAAAATTGATGTCCTTATGAGGGCAGTTAATTTTCCTGAAAGTTTCTTCATCGCCGGCATCCAACGAGGGTAACACAACATCGGCCTTTGCACAGTCAGCACGCACAGCCGGGTCGGTCAGCAGCGTCCCATTCGTCAAAACCGCCACGGGAATCGTCGTAATCTCCTTTATCACGTCGATAAGCCGGCCCATCTCGGAATTAAGCGTCGGCTCACCACTGCCGCTGAGCGTAATATAGTCGGCCCGCAGGCCCGCCGTTACTTTTTCTTTCAGTTCGGAAATAACCGCCTCAATCGGCACGTACGGCTTGCGTTCTACCGTCTGGACGCCGGTTACACCTAACTGGCAATAGATACAGTTCTGGGTGCATGTCTTAAGGGGGGTGATATCAACCCCTAAGCTCAGGCCCAGCCTCCTCGAAGGAACAGGTCCGAACAGATATTTGCCTTTTCCAGCCATCGGGTTCTCCGAAATTTCAGAAGCAAAGGTTTGAAAAACCGCACCCCGCTCAGCTTGATTGTATAGGTTTCTTTATTAAACAGGGTGCGATGAATCGTACCTGTTCCGGTTTACTAACTCGAATATCCCTTTACAGGTCGTCAGCAACTCCTTAAACCATTCGATTGGCATAACACAGGCTGCATCCGATTTGGCGTTTTCCGGGTCGGTGTGTACCTCGATGAAAAGCCCGTTTGCACCTGCTGCGACAGCCGCTCTGGCTAAAACCGGGGCCATTTGACGCACACCACCGCTCACATTACCCAGCTCGGCAGGCTGTTGAGTGCTGTGTGTCGCATCAAAAACAACAGGATAACCTATCTGTTTCATTACACTTATTGCCGTCATGTCGTTGACAAGGCGATTGTAGCCGAAGAATGTCCCGCGTTCGGTGAAGAGAATTTTTTCATTGCCCACCGAATTTATCTTTTCGACAACATTTTTCATCTCCATCGGAGAAAGAAACTGACCCTTCTTGACATTTACCGGTTTACCGGTTTTGGCACAGGCAAGGAGGATGTCGGTTTGTCTGCAAAGAAAGGCGGGTATCTGGAGGCAATCGACTACACGAGCAACATCTTCGGCCTGGGCCGGTTCATGGACATCGGTCGTAACGGCAAGGTGGGTATGCTTTTTTACCCGCTGTAGGATTTGCAGTCCCTTTTTCAAGCCCGGCCCGCGAAAACTTGATATGCTCGAACGGTTGGCCTTGTCGAAGCTGGCCTTAAAGACTATCGGCACACCCGTAGCGGCACCGATCTGGACAAGCTTGTCGGCAATGGCAAGACAGGTGTCGGCATCTTCAATAACACACGGGCCGGCTATTACGAACAGAGGCGAATCAAGGCCCACTTCGACATTTCCAATTTCAAACGCGGATTTGCTCATATCAGCTATCCTATCATCCTTCTAAGTCTGGTTCTTATTCCCGCCGGTTTGGCGTTTGGCGGCACGAGGACCTTTACCGCCTGTGGTATAACCTCGATTTGTATCGGCAAAGGCGGGCCCGGATCGCCGTCAATTTCAGTATTCACTCGCTCGGCTGAGCTTACTCGAATTTTCCTGCCCTGTTTATATATAACATCCTTCCTGTCGGCGTGCATCTTAAGCACTGTCATGAAGGAATGTTTTAGCAGGTGCGGCCGGGTTGAACATTTGTAAATGCAAACGTCAAGCAGGCCGTCGCTGAAGTTTGAATAATGCAGGATTTGAAGACCTATCGCGTATCTGGAGATGTTTCCGACAAAGACCATGCCTTTACCATTGAAAATCTCTTCGTCGTCAATTGCAACTTTGATACCTGGAAATTTGTGAGCCCAGAAGGTCCGCCACAGTGGCCAGAAATAATCGAGATGACTTAAATGACCCGTACGGTTGTCATTGACACGTCTGACTACATCACCGTCGAAACCAAATCCTGCAATTGATGTGAAACAGCGGCCGTTAACACTTCCCAGGTCCAGAACGCGGACACAATCACCCTCAAACGCCCTTATCAGGGTTTTTGTTCGCTCATCGTATCCCAGTTCATTCGCCAGCAGGTTCTCCGTTCCGCATGGGATAATCATCATAGGCTTGTCGCTACCTTCGAGTCCGTGGGCGGTTTCGCGGGCGGTTCCGTCTCCGCCTGCTGCGACAACGAGCGAGCAGTCATAGTCAACCGCGGCTTTTGTAACAAGTTCACACGCGTGGTTCAAAGAGTGAGTAAAGCTTGTTCTGACATCAAAGCCTCTGTCTTTAAGATACTTTTTGAACTCGGCGACCATCCGCTTGCCGCTGCTTGCCCCGGCATGAGGATTTACAATATAAGCAATGTACCCGTCTTTTATATTCATATAACCTCGCTGTGCAAACTCAGTTTCCGGATTCTGCCGTACCCGTTACATCCGGCACCGATTGTTTTTAGGGGGGTTACTTTTGCTTGTCCGTAAGCCGGGCAGTCTATCTGCTTGCCGCCGAGTAAATCTTTTATAGTAAGGACTTGAAGGCGGGGAAAAGGTTCCTTTCGCAAGGGCGATTTATAGAACCCGGCATTTATCGCTTCGGTTGTTTTGGACTGGATAGGTTTCTGCAAGCATATGTACACACCAATTTCGGCTTTTTCACGCTCAATAACGTTTCTAAGTTTACGAATATCCCCCGCACCTGTTTGTCCGGCCTTAACAGAAAAGATAACTTGCTTTGTTTTGCCCCCTTTGCCCTCATCGTTAAAATAAAGGCGCCCATCTATACCTTTGTCCGTTTCCTTCTTTTGCTCAACCGGGCTGGCTCCAACCAAACCCAGTGCCCACCACCGGAACTGATGCTTATCCTTTTCGGCCAACCCCTCGGCGTCGCTCAACGAAACAGGCTCGCCTATCACTTTGTAGCTTGCATTTTCGCCAAACGTATCTTTCAGTCTGTGCTTCATCAGAGCAACCGCCAGATGAGTATTATCAATCCCGACCCAAAGCCGATTAAGTTTTTGGGCAACTGCTATCGTTGTCCCACACCCACAGAACGGGTCAAGGATGGTGTCGCCTTCATTACTGCCTGCTTCAATTATCCGTTCAATCAAAGCTTCCGGCTTTTGGGTCGGGTAGCCCAGACGCTGCTTTGACATCGGCGGCAAAGCGGGGATATCCCACCAATCCTCGGCGACTTTTCCGCGGGCATCCGGCCTGTAAGTCTTTCCACTGCGCCTGTGTGTTACTCCTTTGCCGCTGGTTTGATAACCCCCTGTTCCGTGATACTTAATGCGAACAGAATCCGCGTCTGGATTGAAAACCCACTTATCCCCCTTAGAATACCATAAAATCGTGTCATGTTTCCTTCCGAAAAAGCGGTTGCTTCGGCCCCCCTGTCTGTAGCACCAGACTATTTCATTCAGAAACCTCTGCGGGCCGAAAACAGCGTCCATCAACATCTTTAGATAGTGACTTGCTGTGGGGTCACAGTGCAGATAAATGGAGCCGCTTGATTTAAGTACTCGCAGAAGTTCGATTAACCTTGGAGCCATCATAGCAAGATAGGCCATTATATCACTCTCACCAAGAAAGGTGCGAAAGCCCTGCATCACTTGAGAAACCCGCCCAGGCCCGCTTTCAACAACCTCCTGATGTGCCGCCTCCGCCGCCCGGTCCCATCGCCAGGTATCCTTAAATGCCTTGATTCGGGCTGCTGAACGGCTGCCGGTCTGTTCCGGAGAGATTAAATTGTAATCCCGATTACTCTTAAAAGGCGGGTCGAGATAGACAAGGTCTATCGTTTCATCCTTAATGTACTCTCTGAGAACATCCAGATTATCACCATAATATAAAAGGTTTTTCGTCACTTTAAGCCTCCGGCAGTCTGTAAAGTCATTTTTTCAAAAACCGACTGTCCCGTTTTAGAATGACTTCGCTTCTAACAAGTATTTCTTTTCTTTTACCGATTGTCAACAATCAATCAAAAAATGCTTCCATTTGGTCGGGGCTAAGTTCATTAAGTCTTGCCCGTATAAGGTGTGCGTAGCTCTCGCTAATGTGGGGCATATCGGCCAGCTCCATTTTTCGCAGCGTATCAGCAACGGTCTGCTCACTGGATGCCTCTATCTCCAAGAAGCTTCCAAGAAGCGGCAGTTCATCGAGACAAACCGTAGATTCCAAAAACCGCCAGACCTGTCGCCTCTTATCAAATTCCAGCGTTTTTTGGTATCCCAAAGCGGTAAGCAACTCGACCGCAGTAGCAAAATCACTCACCTCAATTTCAATCTCGTCCCTTGACTTAAAACGCGTTTTTTGCCTGGGTCCTTTATAAGTAAGAAGAACTTTTTCGCCGGCCCGGCCCTTTTGTCGCCTCAGTCGCAGGCCGCAGTCGTAGGCAAGCAGAGCATGGTCGGCGTCATCAAAATATGTATCGGTCTGCAGCAGGTCATATTGCAATTGTCCGCCGATGGCGGCCAGCCTGTCTGCAATTTCTTTCAGGGATTCAACTTTAACTTTTGCTTCTATTTCGAGACTCATGCTTTTTATGCATTGGCTTTTCGTTCAGTCGTAATCCCGCGCAAAACGCGATCAGGGGGCAATCCCATCCCTTTGGCTTGTATGTGGCAGCCTCTGAGCCGACAGGCTCAGGGGATGGTTCAAAATCCTGACTAAATGACTATATTTACCAGTCGCGACTTGATTACGATAACCCGTTTCGGCTCCTTTCCGGCCATGGCGGCTATAACTTTTTCACTGCTTAGCGCCTTTTGTTTTATTTGGTCTTCGGTAGCATCAGCGGAAACGACTATTCTATCCCTTATTTTGCCCATTACCTGAACGGCTAATTCCACTTCTTTTTCCTTAGCCAACTCAGGGTCGTACTGTGGCCAGGGTTCGTAAGCCAGCGTTTTACTGTGGCCCAATCCGGCCCACAGCTCCTCGGCGATGTGCGGTGCAAACGGTGCCAGGACAAGAACAAACTTTTCAACTGCGGATTTCGGCCGGACAGCCAGTTTGCTCAGGTGATTGATAAATACCATCATCTGGCTGATAGCCGTGTTGAACGCCAACTGCTCGATGTCGGTGCCAACCTTCTTTATTGTCTGATGCAACAGCCTAAGAGTAACCTCGTCGGCCTGAGCGTCTTTGACGGAATCTGCAAGCTCGCCGGTATCAGCATCAATAATCATCCGCCAGGCTTTACCAAGGAAGCGGTGCACACCTTCGACACCCCGCATATTCCAAGGCTTTGTCGCCTCCAAAGGCCCCATGAACATCTCGTAGAGCCGCATTGAATCGGCACCGTAATCGGCGACAACCTTATCGGGATTGATGACATTACCACGAGACTTGCTCATCTTCTGGTTGCCTTCGCCTAATATCATTCCCTGGTTGACAAGCTTTTCAAAAGGCTCCGGCGTACCGACATAACCCAAATCATACAGCAGCATGTGCCAGAACCTGGCGTATAGCAAATGCAGCACGGCGTGCTCGGCGCCCCCGATATATAAATCAACGGGCATCCAGTAGCTCTCCTTTTGCCCGTCACAAAGCCGGCTCGAATTTTCAGGGTCGATGTAACGGAGGTAATACCAACAACTTCCCGCCCATTGCGGCATAGTATTTGTCTCCCGCCTTCCCTTCGTACCGTCCGGCAACTCCACTTCAAGCCACTCGCCGCTGTTTGCAAGGGGAGATTGTCCCGTACCGGAAGGCTTATAGTTGTCTATCTCGGGAAGCTCTAAGGGCAACTCGTCTTCGGTAAGAGCTACGATTCCTCCATCCTGTGTGTGTACGACAGGAAACGGCTCGCCCCAGTATCTTTGTCTGCTGAACAGCCAGTCCCGAAGCTTATAATTCACCGCCTTTGTGCCCCGGCCTCTTTCCCGAAGCCAGTGTGTTATCTGTCGCTTAAAATCGGGTGTCCGGAGCCCGTTAAACTCGCCCGAATTTATCGCTGTGCCCTCTCCGATAAAGCAAAGCTCACCCGCCTTAACCTTCTCAGCTTGGCGGGGGTCATCGGGCTGGACCACTGGAATAATCGGCAGATCAAACTTTACAGCAAACTCAAAGTCACGCTCATCATGGGCAGGTACCGCCATTATCGCGCCGGTGCCGTAGCCGATTAAGACATAGTCGCTTATCCATATGGGAATCTTCTCGCCGTTGACCGGATTAATCGCGTAAGCACCCGTCGGCTGGCCGGTCTTTTCTTTTGCCAGGTCGGTACGGTCCAGGTCGCTCTTTCCTGCGGCAATCTTTCGGTACTTCTTAACCGCCTTTTTATATTCATCGGTGGTTATAATATCGGTCAGCGGATGCTCCGGCGCCATTACCATATAGGTGGCCCCGAAAAGCGTGTCAGGCCGGGTGGTAAAGACCCGTATAGTCGCGTCATGCCCTTCGACCTTGAAATCAACGTCCGCCCCGACACTTTTGCCTATCCAGTCTCTTTGCAGCTTCTTTATCGATTCGGGCCAGTCAAGCCCGTCAAGACCCGCCAGCAACCTTTCGCAGTATTTTGTAATACGCAGCATCCACTGTCGCATAGGTTTTCTGATTACGGGATGACCGCCTCGTTCGCTTACCCCGCCGACCACCTCCTCATTTGCCAGAACCGTCCCCAAGGCCGGACACCAGTTCACCGGCGCCTCGGCCTCGTATGCCAAACGCCGGCTGTCGATATAATCGCGCCTCTGTTGCTCCGTCAAACCTTCAGGTATCGGCAACTGCTCTATCGGTTTGGCTTTCTGCTCGGCCTGGTCGAAGTAACTGTTAAAAAATTTCAGAAATATCCACTGTGTCCACCTGAAATAGTCCGGGTCGGTCGTGGCAAACTCCCGGTCCCAGTCGTAGCTGAAGCCCAGGCTCTTGATTTGGCGGCGCATATTATCAATATTTTTTTGCGTCGTCTCGGCAGGGTGTGTCCCCGTCTGAACGGCATATTGCTCTGCGGGCAACCCGAATGCATCCCACCCCATAGGGTGCAAGACATTGAATCCCTTCATCCGCTTATACCGTGCGACTATATCGCTGGCTGTATATCCTTCCGGGTGGCCTACGTGCAGACCCTCGCCGCTCGGATAAGGAAACATATCCAGAACGTAGTATTTTTCTCTTATATTATCGCAGTCAACCGCCTTGAAAGTCTTGTCGGCCTGCCAGTAATCCTGCCATTTCTTTTCTATATCAAGGAATCTGTAGGCACCTTTTTTCTCGCTCATAAGTCCTTTCCCGCACTCGATTTTCTTTTTTCAGAACGCATTTATAATAGGGTCTCGGCACCGAATAAGCAACAGCAAATTGGTAATGTTGCTTCGCAAAAGCGATTTGAGGCGATTATCGAAACCTAAAAAATCAAACGCCGTTACGCTGAGCCTGTTTGATGAAATCTTACCGGCCCAAAACTTGTCCAACACCAGCCGAGGTAATCAGAATCGAACTATTTTACAGGTAGTGGATAGCACATATATTGGTGATATACCGGATAATAACTTCCATATAAGTCTGATGGGTCGAAGGTATGATAATTTGCCGAGTGGTCAAATCGCTTTGTTGCCCGGTCGGGTAAGCTACCTTAACGGGCAGGGACTGGTAACCTGGTTTTGGCCGAGGGCGCCCCGCCAGATTGCATTTGCTATGCTGCGGTCGGCAACGTTGACAACACCGTCACAATTAACATCACAATCCCTTAAGGTGTAATCTTCAGCAGAGCCATTCTGCCAGAAGGCGTTTATGATGCTGCGGTCAACAACGTTTACGGTGGTATCGTTATTGACATCAGCGAGAAGTGCTATTCCGAACTGCGCCTCGGCTGTGGCCGAGTTGGCGTAATCGTCGCCCGTAACCGTTAGCCTGATCGTAAGGGCCTGGCCGGAGTCAGACAGACTGGATGGCTCATCACATGGGGGTGCTGCAAAGGTACAAAACGTGTCGGTTGCTGAGCCGCCGTTGATAATTGTTGGTGGCATGGTAACATCACCCGGCAGGATAATCTCCCAATCATACGTGTAACTTATATTGCCCAGTGGATCGTACGCAATAGAAGCGGTTACGGTTAAACTGGAAGCTGTCTGTCCCGGCAGGTCCTGGTACATCCACAAATTATCCGTTTGCAAATTGATATCTAAGGGGATTTGGCTGATGGCCGAATTGTATAATTGGGCAATTTCGGTGGCGGGTAAGGCCCTGTTGTAAATTTTAGCTTCGTCTATTAAGCCGGCAAAATACTCATTACCTACGCCGTCTGACCGCTGCCCAATATACAAATCACCGGCCCGGTCGCGTATTGGGCCTGTTATTGAAGCGCCAAGGGTGCCTGCCTCGGCACCGTTTAGATACAGTGCCGAGTTTGTCCCATCAAATACTCCTGCTATGAAATTCCAGCCGGTTTCTAACAGCGATGTTGAAAAGGTTGCTGTGCTT
The DNA here is from genome assembly GCA_013349435.1 of Planctomycetota bacterium. Lineage (GTDB taxonomy): Bacteria > Planctomycetota > Phycisphaerae > Sedimentisphaerales > Anaerohalosphaeraceae > QNBT01. Next base: position 10,745 of record DUZQ01000050.1, read on the forward strand.
CCTTCGGATAATGAGTTCCAGACTGCAAACCTGACGGTGTCGGAAACGGTCCATAACGCGAAGTTGTAGTTGTGTTTCCATATAAGGCCGACATTTTCGCTTGCATCATTGAACCAGAACCAGCCGCAAACGGTTACCTCCTGCGTGGGGCTAAGCGACTCGCTGTCTGCTATCTGTATATAATCGTCGATACCGTTAAATGTTAAGGCTCCGTTTATGATACCTTCGGCGTGTAATACCGATGTAATTTGTTGGGTCGTTCCATTGTTATAGTTACCGCTACTGTCCCGTACTATATCATCGTAAGCATCTTCATCCATCTTCCAATAGGCGATAGCGCAGACCTCATCGGCACCTATATCCACCCTTCCCAAACAAACGCGCTGTAGGCCATCCATATCTGTCTGGCCGGTGTACTCACGATTCGGGTCGCCCGCGTTCACACACGGCGAAAACCACTTTAAATGATAATCACCATTAATCCATAAGTCATCATTCGGGTCCGTTGGCGTACCTTTATCGTCCCAGTATCCGTAGTCAAGGAAACATGGATCTGTGTCGATGTTACCTTCACCCGGCCAACCACCGTCAATATCACTATAGGTAATGCTTATTGTGGAGCCGTCATCGTTATATATCTCTTCGACGCCATCCCAGAGGATAGAGTTGGCTATTGTGATATTACTGGGACTGCCTCCAAGAAATTCCTTTGCGTATAATTCAGAGCCCAAAGTATTTGCATAAGAACCTGAATTTCCGACGAAAGTGCAATTGCTAATCGTACACGTGCTGTCTTGATTGAATATTCCCCCAACCCCGGGAGACATTGCAACATTGCCCGCAAAGACACAATTGGCAACTGTAGAGGTGCTGTTGCTGTTGTATAATCCGGCGCATGAAGCTGTTGTGTATTGGATAACATTGTCTCCCTGCAAAATTTCCACGATGTTCATCGCCCCTTGTGCTACATTGTTGATAAAATGGCAGTTTGTTAACGTTGGGCTGCTTTTTGTACAGTAGACGCCGGCACCGCAGGAAGCCTTGTTGTAAGCAAATCTGCAGTTTTTAATTCTCGGGCTTCCGCTTGAAATATGGAGTCCACCGCCGCCACTTTCGGTACCGTTGCCTCTGATAGTGCAATTATGAATAGTGGGGCTTGACCTATCACAAACAATAGCACCACCTCTGTGGACGTAGTACCAAGTAATTGCCTGTCCTAATCCGATTTGAATGACCTCGGTTATCCGTTCCTGAGGTGCCATTCCGTTAATAATCGTAAAGCCATCCAGAACGGAATCATGGCCTTCTGCTGTGTGAAAATTGAATCCCCGATACCAGTGATTAGGGTCACTGGGAATACTTCCACAATTGATTATACAGCCGGCAGGTCCATTGGCGCTGCGGAGGGTAATTGCTTTTCCCCGAAAGTCTATATCACGATTTCCATCACCGGTATAGACATCATCTGCCACTATAATTCTGTCACCGTTTTGTGCTGCATTTATAGCCGCCTGTATAGTGGGAAAGTCGGCCGGGACGTGGTGTTCGATATTAACCCAAAGCGTTACCCGTACTATTACGGGACTGAACATAGCACAGGGATCGGAGATTTCAATCTGGCAGTTATATTGGCCCCAGGTCATGCCCTCAGTGCCGGCGCTAAGAGTAATCTGATTTTGTTGGCCTGTGGAGCTACCAAAGGCCGGATTAACTTCTAACCAATCGCAATCATCAAATATGGCTGTCCAATTTAGAATATCCGGTCCTCCGTTCCAGATAGCCAGAGTTTGGGCATCAGGATTTTCCCCACCCTCGTCGGTGAAAAACTCAAGCTCCTTTGATGAAAGCATAATCAGGGCTCTATCCGCCGGCAGTGCTTCATAAGCACCCATATCCGCAGAGGCTGTCCCATCATTATCCCCATCGAGCGGGCGTAAGTTTCCTTCAATATCTGTGTACAGTCCGGCATCAGTTCCCGCATCGATACATGCAGAACCCGGGAAAAGACGGTAATCTCCTTCAATCCACTCATCATCGTTATAGTTGAAAGGAGTTCCGTTGGGATCCCACCAACCGGGCTCAACAAAGTTCGGTTCTGTACCAATATTGCCGACACCACCTTTTAAAAACCATTCAAGATCATCCCATCCCTGAATACAGCAATAGTTGATGTTTGAGTCCCAACCGCCCCAATTGGAGATTTGCGCTTCGAAAACAGGCCCATTCCTATTAATGTTGTTCCACAAAATACAATTTGTAAGAGTCGTTTCGTGGCCTATGCTTTCTATACCCGCAGCTCCCCATCCCCACCATGGATAGTCACTTTCCTGCAATGAATTACCAACGAAGGTACAATTTGTCGCAGTTACATATTCACCCCAGTAGTTGGAAAGACCCCCACCGCTATATCCAGCAGTGTTACCTGTAAAAAGGCAATTAGACAATATTGCGGTAGCATAATTGTCCATCCCGCCGCCATCACTTTCGGCAGCATTGCCTTTGAAGATGCAGTTTGTAAGTGTGGAACTACCTGGTCCGTTACTTAACACACCACCACCATCGTAGGCTGAGTTTCCGCTAAAGATGCAATTCATCAGAGTCATGTTGCCTTCGCCGTTGTGGCATATCCCGCCGCCTGATCCGGCAAAGTTGCTTGTGAAACTGCAATTTATCAGCTTAATGTTACCATTGTAGTTACAAATTCCACCCCCATATTCTGCCGAATTGTTTTTGAATGTACAATTTGTCAAAATTATGCTTTTGGTCGAAATCGAATGAAACCAATATTCGTAATATAAGGCGCCTCCACTGTTATATTTCGAATGGTTTTCAATGAAGATACAGTTAGTCACTGTTGGATTGGCGTTTTCGCAAAGCACACCACCACCGTAAGAAGCATAGCCGTTAGTGATAGTGAAGCCTTCAAGCGTTGCTCTTTCATCCTCATTGTTATGGAAGATAAATCCGCGATGGCGTTCATCTGCTGAGCCCTGGCAGTCTATGATGCAGCTTTGGGGTCCGTTTTCGCTGCGGAGGATTATCAGCTTGCCGCCAAAATCAATATCCCGATTACCATCGCCTCTATAGGTGCGATTCGCGACAAGTACTGTATCACCATCTTCGGCCACGTCGATAGCTGCCTGGATAGTTGTATAATCTTCCGGCACGCGGAGCAAATGCCTTACTCGTAGAGTAATTTGGAACTGATATTGATTGTAAGGGACCTGAAGATTTCTCACAACGAGCGAACCGGTGTAGTCTCCGACCGGCAGGTTTGTCGTATCCACTGAAACAAAGATATCTTGGACTGTATCACCGACGAGAGTACCGCTTGTGTTATCAATACTAAACCATGAACTACCGCCGATTATCTCCCATTGTAGCGTTCCGATTCCGGTATTGCGTAATTGTAGAGTTTGACTTGAGATGCCCCCCTCCTCGATAAAGGAGTAATATTCCAACCATGTTGACGACACAGTTAGATATGGAATCTGGCTGTTGTGCTCATCAGCACCAATATCTACACGCCCTGCAATGACCCTCGGCTCGCCGTCCATGTCATATAAATTAGGATCATCTATAAAGTTTGGATCTCCTGCATCGATACAAGGTGAATCGGATCGTATATGGTAATTACCCTCATACCAAACATCATCCCAAATATCATCGGGCGTGCCGTTATCGTCCCAATAGCCCGGATCAAGGAATAAAGGATCGGCAGCGATATTACCAACTCCGCCATGACTCCAGCCGGTAATACAACAATAGTGGATGACTGGTTGACAGTTGTAGTAGTAGGAGCTGACTTGGGCGGTCTCACCGGTTCCACTGTCGTCAATATTGCCTGCAATGATGCAGTTTGTTAGTACCGGATCACTTGACCAGTTTCTAAGGCCTCCTCCCTCTCCGGCTTTATTTGAAACAAATGTGCAATTGGTTAATATTGGGTCGCTTTGGACATTGCACATACCCCCACCGGTTTCAACCGCCCAGTTGCCGGTGAAAAGGCAATTGGTAAATATTGGTGAGCCTCCGTGGTTATACATACCGCCACCATCATACTCAGCCTTATTGGCGGCAAAATTACAGTTGGTTAAAAGTGGGTGATAGCCACCGTACATCCCTCCTCCTTCATCCGCCGAGTTGTTGGTGAAATTACAGTTGGTTAAAATTGGGTGATAGCCACCGTACACCCCTCCCCCTTTCTCCGCCGAGTTATCCTCGAAAGTGCAGTTATTCAGTATAGGTGTACTTTCGTAGTTGTATATACCACCACCCTCATGGGTTGCCGAATTACCCAGGAACACACATCCAGTAAGTAGCGGCGAACTGTGGCTGGTGTTATACATTCCTCCTCCTCTCCATGATGAGTTGCCAATAAAGGTGCAACTAGTTAGGACTGGACTTCCACCATAATTGTACATGCCATGACCTTGGTTGTCTGTAAATATGCAGTCACTCAGTATCGGGGATCCACCGTCGCTAACTATTGCTGTTGCAGAGTTATTAGTAAAGGAACACTTGGTGAGTTTTGGGCTACCACCGTGGCTGTACAAACCGATACCAGAGTTTGTATTAAATGTGCAGTTAATAAGAATACAATATCCTATTCCGTGGTCGTATACTCCTGCGCCATCACCTCCAATATTATTGCTAAAAGTGCAATTAGCTATTGTTGGGTTGCTCTGGCCCAGATTGCAGATCCCTCCACCCCAGTGCCCCTCATTTTCTCTGAAAACACAGTTAATCAAAGATGGGCTACTATCATGGTTGGACAAGCCGCCTCCACCATCAGGAGCGATATTTGCAACAAAGTTGCAGTTTATAATAGTGGGGCTGCTGCTGACACATTTGATCCCACCACCAAATTCATCTGAATATCCCTTGGTTATTGTAAGGCCGGATATAATCGAATTGGCATCTTCGCCTGAGTGGAAATCAAAACCTCGATGAGGCTCGTTTGGTGTCCCTTCGCAATTGATTATTGTAGCCTCAACTACATCAGGATTATTGGGATCGGTGCTACGTACGGTGATGGCGCGGGTTTGTCCTTCGGGTAAGGCGTTAGCAAAATCCAGGTCCCGGTTCCCGTTGCCGGTGTATGTGCCGGGCGCCAAAACCACCTCATCGCCATTAGTAGCGGCATCTATTGCGGCCTGGATAGTGGGATAATCGCCGGTGCCATCGGCGTTAACGTAGATTGTATCTGCTGGAGTAGTTGCAACATTGCCCCCAAGCAGCAGGGCTGCTGTTATCAGTGAGATTTTTATGTTGGCTCTGCCGGCCATTTCCTCCACGGACCTTTCTAAAGGTTGTATTATAAGTATAATATTATGATATAAGGGGATGTATTTCAAGAAAAAAATATTAGTATTTTTATAGGAGACAGAACAATCACGCCGAATTTATACGGATTTGCGGGTTATTTTTGCGCCTAAGGCATTTAGCTTCTTTTCGATGTGTTCGTAGCCGCGGTCGATGTGATATACACGGTTGATGACGGTTGTGCCCCGGGCGGCGAGAGCGGCAAGTACAAGTGCGGCTGACGCCCGCAGGTCCGATGCCATCACAGGGGCGGCGATGAGTTTCTTGACACCGGCGATAATTACAGAAGGTCCTTCTTTGCGGAGCCTGGCGGCCATGCGGTTAAGCTCGGCAACGTGCATGAATCTGTCGGGGAATATCTTTTCGGTGATGACGCTGTTACCGTCGGCCAATGCCAGAAGAGCCATAAACTGGGCCTGCAAGTCAGTAGGGAAGCCCGGATATGGCTGTGTGGTAATGTCGGCGGGCGTAAGAGGCCCGTCGCGGCTTACGATGCAACCATCCGCGGTTGGCTCGATGCACACGCCTATACCGGCAAGTTTGTCAACGACGGCCATCATATCCCCAAGCCGGCAGTTTTTCAGCTCGACCCGCCCGGCGGTGATAGCAGCGGCTACCATGAACGTTCCAGCCTCGACACGGTCGCCGATAATGGTGTGGTCGGCGGGCTTGAGCCTATCGACGCCGTCAATTACGAGCCTCGGCGAGCCGATGCCGCGAATTTTCGCGCCCATCTTATTGAGACAGTATGCCAGGTCCGTTATCTCAGGCTCACAGGCAGCCGACTCGATAGTCGTTGTGCCTTTTGCGAGAGTTGCAGCCATTAATATGTTGGCGGTGCCGAGTACCGTCGAGCCGAAGGGGCCTCCAAGGAAAATGTCTTTGCCTTTTAGACCGTGGGGCGTCTCGGCGATGATGTAACCGTTTTCGAGATGTATCTCGGCGCCGAGTGCTCGAAGGCCTCGAAGATGAATATCGACCGGCCTGTCGCCTATAGCGCAGCCGCCCGGCATCGAGACCTTGGCACTGCCGCATCGGGCTAACAGCGGACCGAGGATACAGATACTCGCCCGCATTTTCCGCACGATGTCATAAGGACCAATGGGATTGTCTATAACCGATGCATCGATGCGAAGCTCAGAGCCTTCGCCTCTTTGGACCTTCGCACCGAGTGCGCCGAGCAATTGGGTCAAAACAGCGATGTCAGCAAGCTGCGGCACACCTCTGACAATAGATTCGCCGGGTGCAAGAATAGCCGCTGCCATTATTGGCAGGGCGGCGTTCTTGGAGCCGCTTACAGCAACTTTGCCGGCAAGCCGAACCGGTCCTTCGATGCGAAATATATCCATAGCCTGATTTCCTTAAAAAGACCCAGCCAATATAATACAAAGGCCGGCAGGCTTCAAGAACATAAACTGCGTCCCAAATGAGCGCAATTTGTGCGAGTTTGAGGCGCAAAAAGCCGCCACATATAGTAAAAAGACACTTGACAAAGCCCGAAAAACCGGCAATAATCCTGTCGGCCGGTGAATTTGGCCGATTCGCGCTGAAACTTAAGCTAAATAAGCTTAAAATTCCGGCGGCGTAGCTCAGTTGGTTAGAGCATGGGATTCATAAGCCCAGGGTCGTTGGTTCGAATCCAACCGCCGCTATTTGCTTCGTATCTCGTGTTTCGTGAATCGTATCTTGAACATAATTTTAGGGAGATTTCTACAAGGTTATTTAGGAAGCTGAAATCGAGAAACGAGATGCGAGCTACGAAACCGCCCCCATCGTCTAGCGGCCGAGGACGCCGGGTTCTCATCCCGGTAACAGGGGTTCGAGTCCCCTTGGGGGTATAAGGTGCAAATTTTCTGGATTTGCATCTTCTTGCATATTGTCGCAAGCTGTTGCAAGACAGGGAATTAAATCAGTCTCTGTGTTTTGCTCTTGCGTGTCAGTGCAAGGCTCTGCGGCAGCGTTAAGGCCACTTTCCGTCCCCGAATCAGGCCACCTTTTTTCAACCGCTCTCTGGAAGTGTCCTTGGTGTGTTTGCAAATAATGCTTTCGAGCAACATCGGGGCTATTGCCAATGTACTGGTTCGGCGTGAATTGGACAAATACACTTCCTTAGTTAAGCCTGTCCTTGCCTGCCCTGAGTTTATTTTATACTGAGCTATGTCGAAGGGAGCGAAGCCGAAGGAAGACTGCCCCTGCTCCCCGCTTTCGCGGGGACATGCTTCGCAGGGGTGACCCGCGAAGCGGCTCCTTATTGTTTAGCCCCCACAATTTATTGCGGGGAATCTTCTCTCCACCTAAGGTGGACGCGTTTCGTGCGTTCCAGACCCAACGGGTCTTGAATTATATGAGCGATACAACGTGCTTTTCTTCGCCCTTTGCTTGCCCCGCACCCAACGCGGCGCGGGGTCATGCCGGACTTGATCCGGCATCCAGTTTTTTTCATTATGATTTTGGATTTCGAATTTGTCTCGGATTTCGATATCCGGATTTAGGATTTCCACCCTTTGGGTGGCGATAGTACAAGCGTGTTTGGTTCGAAGTGGACACATCCTATCGTAAATTATATGACTGATACAACGAGTGTTTCTTCACCCCCTTGTCGTCCCCGCGAAGTTTATCCCTGTGAAGGCAGGGAGCGGGAATTTAGAAAAATATCCCCCTGAAAGCGGTTCAACTTAGTACTATGCTAATCCGATATCTTGTCTCGCCGCTTTTGGATCCTCTTTACAACATCCTTACCGATTTCCATAATCTCAACTGCCGTATTCACTTCCTCGCCAACATACAACTGCAATCCCACCACAAGAGGCTCCAATATCTTTGCACTTTCTGAATCTTTCAAAATCCCCAGCGCCTCTTTAGCATAATCGTGTGCAGCTAATTCAACAAAAAGACTTATAGCATCATCGATAGTTGCTTGCACTGTCTTACTGTCTGCAAGATATCTTTGCGCAAACTCCAATGCTTCGGCCTTTTTGCCCAATGTAGCCAAAATCGTGGCAAGCGTATGTTGACAATAACCATTATCAGGTTTTATTTCTACTGCTCTACGCGCCCATTCCGCGGCCTTTCCCAGATAATCCCCTTGTCCATATTTATAAAAATTCCATGCAAAGCTATTTAACAGCTCGGCATTTTCCGGAGTTCTTTCAATACATCCTTTAGCTAAATTAAACGCCTCAGTTGGTCGTTTCAAATTACTAATCAGTAATTCTATTAGCTTCCCCCAGGCTAAGTCCAAATCAGGATCAAGCTCTATTGCCTTGCGGTACGCATTTTCAGCCTCTTCGTATCGTTCAAGTTTATAATGCAAAAGTGAGCCAAGGTTCCCCCAGGCCGGAGCATATTTCTCATCAAGTTCTATTACCTTGCGGTACGCATTCTCAGCATCATCGTATCGTTCAAGTTTATAATGCAAAAGTGAGCCAAGGTTCCCCCAGGCCGGAGCATATTTCTCATCAAGTTCTATTGCCTTGCGGTACGCATTTTCAGCCTCATCGTATCGTTCAAGTTTATAATGCAAAAGTAAGCCAAGGTTCCCCCAGGCCGGAGCATATTTCTCATCAAGTTCTATTGCCTTACGATATGCATTCTCAGCTTCATCGTACCGTTCAAGTTTCTCATGGAGAATCCAGCCAAGCAACGTCCAATTCGGAGCATATTTCTCATCGAGTTCTATTGCCCTGCGGTATGCTTTCTCAGCCTCATCATATCGTTCAGTTTTCTCCTGGAGAAACACCCCAAGCATTAGCCATGAGAGTGCTTTGTTCGGAGCAATTTCAATCGCCCTGCGATAGGTGCTTTCTGCTTCTTTTAATCTATCCGGCTTTTCGCTTAATTTATCGGCCTCTTTAAGTAAAGCAGACCATTCTTCCTCTTCTTTAGTTACCGTTGTTGGTTTTTCCCGTTCAATCAAAGATCTTATTGACTTTGGAGCATCATCCATCTCAAAGAAACTTTTCGGCGTAATATCAAGTATCTTCTCACGAAAGACCTGTGAAGATATGTTCTCAAGGACAGTTTCATAAGCAGTGTAGTGATCCCTGCGGAATTGAGCATCAAGCTTGCAGGCCTCCTCTGCCAGTTTTCCTGTTATGCGAATCAGTTCTTCCTGTCTGTAAAAATTCACCATAAAGTTTACTACTCCCTTTATTCGCCTCGATGGCGCGCCGCGTCGGCGCATTAAGTAGTAGATGTTGTACATTCTCTCGGCGACCTGGTACCATTTCTTGCGGCTCTTCTCCTTTGATACGACTATGGCCCCCCTCTCCATTAATCTGCCAAGTAAAGCGCTCGTCTTGCTTACATTTAGTCTCGCTTCCTTAGCAACTTCGCTGGCCGTAGATGGATCCCATAACTCCGCTAAGGAAAGATACACCTTTCGTTCTGTCGGAGCCAATCTGTCAAGATGACTTTTAAAGTATTCGGTGTGGTCATCTACAAGCTGAATAAGATCATCCATCAACTCTTTGAACGACATACTCGCACCGAATGAAGAGAGTATTCTGATTAGCCTTGGATTGCCTCCCGTTAGAATCTGGATTGGACGAATCCGTTCTTCATGAAGCTCTTTACCGGTTATTGAGGCCCATATCTTCCGACATTCTGCTTCATCAAGAGGCTTAAGTTCTTGTACCTTGAATAACTCAAACATTGCCTTATCCGAGCTTTCAATTTCCTTAAAACGGCTTGTAGCCGTCGCAAGCAGCATAATCCGTGGTTCATTTGAAAGCGTATGCCTGAGCTTCCATGCATCATCGTCACTAATTTGGTCACCAAGCAGCATATTAAAATTTTCTGCGATTATCAGTATCCGCTTACCTTGAGCATCTGCAAAATCCATGAGTTGACTCAAAGCCCTTTCCCGCAGGCGGTCTTGGTTATCTTCTTCCCTTAATTCTCTATAAGTTTGCTTCCAGCGGGCACTTTTTTCTTGTTGTCCCAAATGAAATAACGCTTCCAGCCAGAATTCACCGGACGTGCTAACCTGGTAACTCTCTTCCGAAAAAACTACTGGATACCATTTATCGTGTAATTCTTTATTCTTTCGGACCTCGGCGGCGGCTCGTAACACAAGCATTGTTTTCCCTATGCCTCGCTGCCCTATCACCATAATATGTTGATTTGACTCTGTTACGTTCTCTCGTATAGTTTGCATAATTAACTCAAGGTCTTCATGTCTGACTACAAAAGATTTGATAAGTTCTTCTTCAGAAAGAAATGCAGGATTATATTTCATAACTCGTTCAGCCATGTTTACTCCTCCCTCTGCAAAATCGGTGTGTAATGATTTCTGTAACGACTTTTCCACCAATCTTGCAGAAGCTTTGATACAAACACATAACCCAGATCCTCCTGTTTAAGATATCCGTCATGCTCCAACACCCAGAGTATCTCTTTCTGGATATCTCCAGTAGAACGCTCCGTGAATTTATAATACTTCTGAAGCGCTCCAATTGCTTCCTGACTCAAACAGCCGACAACAGCAGCCTCAGTTAACATCTCAAGGGCGATGGGCATTATTTCGGGCCCCAGAACCTGCTCCAATCGCTCCTCATAATGAGTCAACTCCACATGTCCACGAACTCCAAGCATATCGCTCTCGTAAACTTGAGCTACATCTTCAGCAGAACATGTCATCGAATTCTTTCTCACGCATCGATCGTGAACATGCGAGAAAAACATCTGTACATGATGTGGTATGCAGCACTCTAACCTCTCAGCCATGTTTGTTGCTACGCCCTCTTCGTATTTTATACCATACTCATTAGCCAAAGCCTCTAAACACTTCACTGCTGTATCGGCATCCCACGCCTTCAATTCAAAAGGAACAAAGTTGTTAATTCCCGCACTCAGTCGAGCTTGATGAAGTATTGGCTCCAATCCTATGCTGCCGGAAATCATTATCCGTAATTTACCTTGATGTCTAATACTGTTCTTCCGAAGCCAAGACATAAACTCGTCCGTTTCCTTTCTCCTCTCTGCAGTTACAGTAAAGGCCTCGCCTTTGAGCATGCGATTAATCAAAATTGGCACTTCATCGAGCAGCAGTAGGACAGGTTTTTCCGACTCTGCAAGAATCTCAAACAGTTGATCACCCTTCGCTGCCCAGTTACCCGCTGTTAGGCCGGCACGCAAGGTAAGTCCCAATTCCCCAACGCCAACTTTTTCAACCTTTTCTGTAATCGCCTCTATTACGTTTGCAAATACTTCTTTGGTCTTATTCCACAACGGCTTATGCGGCTGCACAGCCAGACTCAACTCAACTATCGCATCAGAACCGCTTGCCGCCTTTTGAAGATCAATAAAAAGACATACATAACGCTCACTTAGTCTTTGATACACCTCAGCCATCAAACTGGTCTTACCCATGCGACGCTGCGCGACCAATAGAACATGTGCACCCTCGTCAATTCGTTTGATTAAGAGTGCGATATCTTCCTCTCTGTCCCAGAAACGATCCCCTGTTACAACATTGCCCTGTGCCTGTTTCAGTTTTTCCATTTTAAGACTCCTGATTTTACTGCCAATTTAACAACAATACTGTTGCCAACACAACCGTTGCCAACAAACTTGTTGTTATTGTCGCCGTATTTAGAAATAAAGTCAACAGATTTTTGAAAGAAATTCAAAATTTAAGTTAAATTGAGTTAATATACTCTTTTGTGGAGTTTTCTCCCAAGAGGTCTCCGGTACTAATGGCACTGTCATTTGTAAGCTGTTGTTTTGACATTAGTTACGCGTTCTGTGTTTTGGGGTTGATGCGTTGGTGCCGGTTCAGTCAATATGTCCGGGCTGGCGGCAGTGTTGGTGCGCAG
>DUZQ01000051.1 GCA_013349435.1 Planctomycetota bacterium
AGATTGATATACGCTTTGCCTCCAAGAGGTCCGGGGGCTCGGGGTCTTCATCGTCAATAGCCTTGAAGCGAATCGTCTGCGGGACATCCCAGTTGTTCTGGTCAAAAGTCAAGGTAATCTGGTTGTCGGCGCCCTGACCTCCGATGAGTTGAATATCCTTATCGGAGTCTGAGCCTTCACCCCAGCCACCGTTACCGCTATTGGGGTCAACCGTAACTGTAACCGTTTCTCCCGCAGGGATAGGGTTATACATCGAAACAACGAAGTCGCCCTCAGTCTCGCCTGTTTCATAAACTGTCATCACGTTCGGGTCAATGATGAAAACAGGCGGTTCAAAACATGCCGAAATACGGGGACCGCCTGCCGGAGGTGTTGGCGTATCATGAACGATGACATCGACAATAAGACCCGTATAACGCCTGTCGCCCGCCTCGTCAAATTCATCTCCCTGAATAAAGCCGCCCAATCCAACCATTCCTGCATCTCTTGCCATCGTAACCTGGTATATTGCAACATTACCTACGATCTCCGGATCTGGGTCATCTGCGAAATACTCATTGCATTGGTCCACTTCTGCAGGAAAGCAGTCTTGCCCTTGTACCTCAACCCAGGCTGGAGGGTCGGAGTCCTCTCCCATATGAACCTGGATGTATAAGGTGACATAGGCGCCGCCTTCGGGGACTTCAACACTATACCAGATGCAAGAATTAAGCTCTCCATTTTCCCAAGCCGGGTCCCCTTCAAAAATGGGATGCATAAAGGTATACGCATCATCCGGCTCAATACATTGCGGCAGATTGTTTTCGTCCCAGGGATCCCCTATATAAGGCGGCTCAGTCGCAAAATCCCAGACTGCCGTGGTAACGCCCATGCTTGTATCAATCTGGGGCGGTACATCCTCTAAAACTGCCAGTGAGGGAGAGGCGATTGCCATTACCATTAAAAACATTATCAATTTTTTCATAATTAAATCCTCCAATTGCCTGTATGATTCCAGTTACTTATAGGCTCTCATTTTTAGTTCGTTACAGGCTTCAAACGTTCTAAAGAGCCTTGCCCCCGGTACGGAGGCAAACATAAAACAACTTTTCAATTTCTCACTCTGTTTTGAATTTCCCCAATAAAAACCGGTTCTGTTGCTTACAATGCCTTTACTTTTCTCATCAAGCTCCTTTCCTTTTCTCAATAACATTTTTTAATAGCTTGCATCGGTTGATAAAATGTTTTGTTTGGCGGACATATATAACCGGCTGATTTCTTCTGCCTGAAGGGCCCTGTTGAACAAAGCGACTTCGTCAACATCACCCTTGAAAATCGAATATGTTGAGCGTCCTAACACAAAATATTCACCCTCGCCTCTGTTATTGCGAGGGGTACCAACAAACGTATGCCATATCAAATCAGGATCAAGTATTTGACTTGTTAAATTAATCCTCGTTTTACTTATTCGGCCGTTGATAGAAAGCTGCACATTATCACTTGTTATGGTAACTGCAACATGAGACCATCGACCCGCCTGCAGTTTTTTCGTACTCAAGACCTCGACAATATTGGAATTGTTTTCGTCATACAGGCTGGTAAAAATAAGGAAGCCGAGATGACCTTTTTCGTCCATAAATAATAACCGTTCAAAACCAATACCGCCTAATTTGCCGGAGGTGTCTTGCCAAATGATACTCTGCTTATTACTACTAATAATATCCGGCCGAAGCCAGAGAGCTATCGAGGAACCTCTCATATCGGGTCCGTCTATTTTTATGTCTGGAGCTAATACATAACCATCACCCAGTTTCAAGGCGTTGTTGGGTTGTCCGTCACCCAGGTCGGGACCGGAGGATTCAAACTCAATTGAACCGAAATATTCAGCACCGTAGCGGTCTGCATCAGCCGAGTTGATACATTTTCGGGAATCATTACCACTAAACCGCCAGTAGCAGGTTGGATTACTGCGGCGTACAGCTAATTCGTATGGTGACGGCTTATATGGTAATGGTATATTTCGTGCAAATGTCGCCTGGTTAAAAGGTATCTTTTGTATTTTGCAAATTCCCGTTTTTACATGCCTGGCCTGGCCGGCCTCAACAATTTGCTCAACTGTCTCAAAAAGTTTACCGACCAGGTTGTCAATCTTGCCTGCCAAAAGCGAAACCTTGCCTTTGATGACATGAATATCACTGGAACCGTCTTTGGTAACGTGCACGCTAAACTCGGTACCAAGGTCAACTATCGACGCAGAAGGTGTATTGAGTGTAAAGCCACGAGCCTCAAGAGGTACAGTAGCACTCAATATTCCTGACTGAAGATATGCCCTGGATGCGTTTTGAAGCTCAATCTCAGCAGGTGCCTGGAGTATAGCTTTTGCACCGCTATCAAAAGAAATCTCAGCGTAACCTTCAATCAGTTTCATATACCCCGGCCGAAGCAGACTATTAAGCTGCGCAGGCAAATCCGGTTCGGCCCATTTGAGATTTATCCCATCAGTGAGTGTCGCGATTGATGAAGTTCTGGGTGCGGGCGTAAGCAAAGCGTAAACAAAATAAGCGGTTACCATCCCTACAGCGGCCATCGCAGTGATTGTCGCATATTTCTTAATTTTAGCTGAAATAGAGTGTGCCAAGGCAATCCGTCTCCTGCGACGTATTTCGCGCTGGAGTATTTTTCTCCGCTCCAATTCGGCCAGCATTCTCTCCTGTTCCTCCATAGCCTTCTCTTCCGCGAGGAAGGCCCGAATTTTAGCTTCGCGCTCTCTTTCACTGAGCACCCTCTCAGCCGGTTCCACGTTCCTTTCGACTTCCACTGGTTTGCCGTTTTTCTCATACTCGGCAAGCTCCTTCCCAATTACAATACCATCCTCTTGATGAGGTGGTCTCTCTGTCTTCTGCAGGAACGCAAAACCTTCTTTATGTTTGGAAGTGTCAATTATATGTTTAATTGCTATTTGTATCGACAAATAGTCCAGATAGTATTTTCGTGCCCCCGGATCACTAATGATAAGTTCGTTGAACCGCATTTTCTGTTCGGGTGTTAACATTTCATCCAAAGATAATATTACCAGTTCGCTTACTTCAGCAGCTATCTTGTGTTCATCGGTCATAACAATGTTTCCTCAGCGAGTGTTCTACGTACGCAGCGCAACAGGATATACTGGATTCTTGAAATGGATTTGTAGATTGCTTTTATTGTCTTGCCTAAGTGTTGTGCAATTGCTTTAACGGATTCGTTCTGATAGTAACGTAGCCGGATCAAGCGATGATCCTTTTCTGACAGCTTTTTAATACAATCTTGTAATATACTAATCCGATGCTCGAGTTCTTGCATATATCGTACAGATTCAGCCTCAATAGCTTCTATCGCTTCGTCCGCAAGATACAATTGTGAGCGCTTCTGTTTCATACGATAGTTCATAATCAGGTGCCGCGCGATAGATATACCCCATGCTACAAAGTTTGTTCCCGGCTTGTATTCACCGAACTTCTCCCACATTACCATTATTGTCTTCTGCATCAGGTCATCTGCATCATGACTTTTGGACACCATACTCAGTATATACCCGTATAATCGATACTGGTTGGGTGTGAGCAGTTTTAAGAACTGCTCAACAGCAGAGTGGCTTTTTGGAGTTCCATTCGGTTCTGATTCGGGTTTCAATACTCGACTCTCTCAGATAAAGCCTTGATATTAAGCATTAAATCAACACATGCCAGAACGGCAAACACAGATATAAAAAGTCTCCATATTGGAAATTTCTCTATGTGGATAATTTTCTACTAAAATTTCAAAAAATGCTGTGCCTACCTATCAGTTATCCGGATAATATTTGTTATGGTAACTAATACGCAGCTACAAACAAGATTTACTACAATACTTTGCATTGTTTTTTGCAGCAATTGTAATGAAAAGTACGGTTATAGTATTAAAACTTGTGAGTTGCTGATTTTACTTTGCTTCGGCTTCGACAAGATCGCAGATTATATGGTATGCCAACTGGTGTATTTCCTGGGCAGCGGCAGTATTAGGAGCATCTATGCAAAGGCATACGTCAGCTGCTTGCTCAAGAGGGGTATTTGCCTTGCCGGTAAAGCCGACAACGGTTGCTTTCTTTTCTTTCGCCAGTTTTGCCGCGGCGATGACGTTTGACGATGTGCCGCTGGTGGAAAAGGCCCACAGGACGTCGCCGGGTCTTACAAGCGCCTCGACCTGCCGGCTGAAAACCTGCTCGAAACCGTAATCGTTGGCGATGGAGGTAAGGGCTGATGTGTCGGTGGTAAGGGCGACAGCGGGCAGACCCTTTCGCTCGCGTTCGAACCTGCCGACCAGTTCACTTGCAATATGCTGGGCGTCGGCCGCGGAGCCTCCGTTGCCGCAGATGTAAATACAGCCGCCGGCCTTGAGACATCCGGTCAGTGCCTCGGCAATAGTGATTATATTTTCGATACCTTTGCTCTCAAATTGAGCAATGAGTTTTTTGTGTACTTCAATCCTTTTAGTTATTGTTTTTTTCATTCCAAGGTTCCTTATGTTGTAACTCGGTAATTTGCTCGGCGCAATTAATACGGCACATATAGTATCGAAGCTGCCGGAAATATGCAACAAGGCTCTTATTTTGGCTCGATTGTCATTCTGAACCCGTTGTATATCCCGAGGCATCGGGATATGCCGAATGAAGAATCTCGTTTTGTCATACCGGCCTCCGGTCTCTGTTTTCTGTCCTATGTCCGCCGGCTTGCACCGGCAGGCTTCTGTCTGAGGAGCATTTGCACACCCGCACTGCCAAGCTGTCGATTGACAAAGGTACCCGAATATAAACACGCAGTAAATATCGAGGCTGGATTCGGTCCCTTTGTGCCTCAATTGGGGAAGCATCGCTCATATTGTCATCCAAACCGTGCCGCGCACCCGTCGAGATGCGGTCTCGCCGCGGCTGAAGCGGCCGAATTAAAGGGTGGAATAACAAAATTATCTTTCAGGCGGCTCGCGCCGCCGCGGTTCTGTTTTGGTAATATATCGGGCGGCTTGCGCCGCCGCGCTTCTGTTTTGGTAATTCGATAACATTTACAGAAACCGTGCCGTTCGATAACATCAACAGAAGCCGAGCCGCGCGATAACATCAACAGAAGCCGAGCCGCGCAAGCGGCCGAACCCGGCCTTAACGCAATACGAGATACGAGATACGAACATGCCCTGAGCGAAGCCGAAGGGTTTAAAATGACAAAAAAGTGTTGCCCATAAGTCATTGATGATAAGTAACTTATAGTTTTTATAGCAAAGTATCGAACTTTGTGTTATGTTGATACTATGCGAGTGGCTTTAGGACAAATCAATCCCTGTTTGGGCGACATAGCAGGCAATTTGAACAAGATGCGCTCTGTTTACACAGTGTCGGCAAAGCTCGGCGCTGATATTTTGATTTTCCCGGAAATGTGTGTGTGCGGCTATCCGCCGGAAGATTTGCTGCTCAAAAAGCATTTCCTGCTCGATAATCGCTCGGCTGTCGAGCAATTAGCAGCCGAATATACAAAGATGACTGTTATTACCGGCCTTGCCGAAGTCGAAAGCGAAAGAACTTTTAATTCGCTTGCCATTTTGCAGGACGGCAGGGTGAGCAAGGTTTACCACAAGATAATTCTGCCGAATTACGGAGTGTTTGACGAGCAAAGATACTTTCAGCCGGGGACGCAGCCGGCGGTGATTCAAATCGACGGCTTGAATCTTGTACTCTCTATCTGTGAAGATTTATGGCAGCTCGACCGCCTGGATGAATTCTTGAAAGAAATCAGCCGTAAAGATGTGATTATAAACATCTCGGCTTCTCCCTTTCACGTTGGCAAAATAGGTCAGAGACAGCAAATTCTCGGACGGTGTGCGAAACATTTTAACTGCGCCGTTGCTTATTGCAATCTTGTGGGCGGTCAAGACGAGCTTGTCTTTGACGGAAGAAGTATGTTTATCGACCCGCAGGGAGCCGTTATCGGGCGGGCAAAGGCATTCGCAGAAGATTTAATTGTTGCGGATATCACTTTGACCGAAGGGGACGAATTGCAGATAAAGAATGTCAAGCCGGCCGAGCCTTACACCCCCGGCCCGACAGAACCAATCGATGAAGTTTACGATGCGCTGGTGCTGGGGACGACAGATTACGTTACTAAAAATGGTTTTGAAAAAGTAATAATCGGCCTTAGCGGCGGAATCGATTCGTCATTGGTCGCAGCTATCGCGGTTGATGCCCTCGGCGCCCAAAACGTGGTCGGTATAACCATGCCTTCGAAGTTCAACAGCCCGGACACGATAGGCGATGCGGAAAAGTTGGCGGATAACTTAGGCATTGCATTTCTTTCCGTGCCGATTCGCAGGGTGCTTGATAAGTTCAACGAAACACTCGCGGCGGTACAGGACTGGGACGAGGTCGGTATAGCGTACGAGAATCTGCAGGCCCGCATACGCGGTACGATATTGATGTCGCTTTCCAATCAGTTCGGTTACCTTGTGCTGACCACAGGCAACAAGAGCGAAACGGCTGTGGGTTATTCTACCCTTTACGGCGATACGGCAGGGGGGTTCGCAGTGATAAAGGACGTGCCAAAAACGATGGTTTATCAGTTGGCCGGTTTTATAAACCACAAAAGTGGGCGCGAGATTATCCCCGTCAGCGTCATAAAGCGTCCGCCCAGCGCCGAACTGAAGGCCAACCAGGCCGACAGCGATTCGCTCCCCGATTATTCTTTACTTGATGAGATTCTAAAAGGTTATATAGAGTTGGATAAGTCCGCACGTCAGTTGACCGATGCCGGATTACCCCGGGATATCGTCAAACGTGTAATTCGAATGGTTGACCGAAATGAGTACAAAAGGAGGCAGTCTCCGCCGGGTATTAAGATTACGCCAAAGGCCTTCGGCAAAGACAGGCGTATGCCTATCACAAACCGCTACACGACTCGATAAAAGTAAACGCGGATATGATAAATTCATACGAACAGGGTTATATTCTAAGTCTCACCGCTGTTCGTATATCCTTCGGACCGCATCTCAAAAGACAGACTTTTTTGTCATATTGAACGGGTGAAGATAAGAAGATAACCGAGGTATGCGGTGTAGGCACAGGTAAGGATAAGTCCCTCAAGACGGTTTATGATTTTTCCGGTTACAGCCATTAAGACAAAGGCTGTACTTACAGCAACCATAAACCAGTAGTCAACACCGATGAGGCGCTCGGCAACTTCAAAGGGGCGAATCAGCCCCGCGCAACCGACAGCAAGTAAAGCGTTGAAGATATTGGAGCCGACAAGAGTGCCTATGGAAATATCATCATGGCCCTTAAAGGCGGCGACAATACAGGTCATAAGCTCCGGCAACGAGGTCCCGACCGCGATAATCGTCAGGCCGATAACGGTTTTGCTCAGGCCGATTCTCTCGCCGATATAAACACCGCCCCGTATGGCAAGGTCCGCTCCAAGAGCCAAGCATGCCAACCCAAACACTACAAAAAAAGTACACGACAAAAGCGGTTTTGGGGCGAGTGGCGTCTTGTCATGAATGTGTTCCCGGATTTTATCGACCTCGCCGGGTCGAGCCTTTGCATCACGCAGGCCCATACAAACCGTAAGCAACAAAAGGCTGATAAACAGTAAAAGGAGGAAAAATCCCTCACCCCGGCCCAGGTGCAGGTTAGCCAGGACGGGCCAAAGCAAAAGAACCACGCCAATCATCGCGGGCATCTCCCACAATATGCTACGAAGCTGGATGTTGATTGGACGGATGAGGGCACAAAGGCCCCCTACAAGGGCCAGATTGGCGATGTTCGAGCCATAGACGTTGCCTATGGCTGTATTGCCTAATCGGCGAGCGGTGGCGGCGATGCTGGTGGCAACTTCAGGAGCGGAAGTGCCCATCGCGACTATCGTCAGACCGATTACAAGCGGGCTGACGCCGAACCTTTCTGCCAGCGCTACTGCACCGTCAACGAGCCAGTCAGCCCCTTTGAGAAGGATAGCCAGACCTGCGACAAGAAGAATTAACGCCCAAAAGATATTCATTTTTGGTTATTGGTAACTGGTTATTGATAACTGGTCAAAAGTATAACCGGAAGCCGAATAGGTTGACAGGAAAAAACGCCGGAAATACAGGCCGGAGGTCAGACTTTTCCGACTATAAGGCAGCAGTTGTGGCCTCCGAAGCCTAAGGAATTGCTGAGGGCATAATCTACATTTGCCTGGCGGGCAATCAGGGGAACGTAATCCATTTTCAGGTCGCATCGCTTGTCAGTGTTTTCAAGATTGGCGGTAGGGGGGATAGCGGATTTTTCAATCACCTTGGCCATTACGATGACTTCGACCGCGCCGCTTGCGCCAAGAAGGTGGCCGAGACTGCCCTTTGTGGAACTGACTGCTAATTTGTAGGCGTGGTCGCCGAAGACACTCTTTATGGCAAGGCTCTCGGCGATATCGTTTAGTTCGGTACTGGTGCCGTGGGCATTGATGTAATCAATCTTCTCCGGTTCCACCCGCGCACCTTTAATGGCAATTCTCATAGCATCGGCTGCACCCCTGCCTTCCGGATCCGGAGCGGTTATATGATAACCGTCGGCGTTTGCACCGTACCCAAGTAATTCACAGTATATCCTGGCACCACGTTTTATGGCATGTTCATACTCCTCAAGAATGATAATACCGCCGCCCTCTGAAAGTACGAAGCCGTCCCGGTCCTTATCGAAAGGCCTGGAGGCGATTTCAGGAGCGTCATTGCGGGTGCTTAATGACTTCAGGGCACAAAAAGATGCAAGTCCTATCGGCGTTAGTGCCGCTTCGGCTCCACCGGTTATCATAATGTCGCATCTGTCGGCCAGGATGCTGTAAAACGCCTCACCGATTGAATGGCTTGCAGAGGCACATGCTGTAACAATACACATATTCGGCCCCTTGAGGCCGTAGAGAATCGAAATGCAACCGCTGGCGGCGTTACCCATAAGTCTGGGCACACAAAAGGGGGAAACCTTCCTGGGGCCTTTCCGGATAATCCTTTTGTGCTGGTCTTCGATTTCCTTTATCCCTCCGATGCCTGTACCTACGAGAACACCAACACGATGTTTGTTTTCAGCTTCAAAATCAATCCCACTGTCCCCGACCGCCTGTATCGCCGAGGCCGTTGCCAGTTGGGTGAACCGGTCCATCCTTTTAGCATCGCGGGAAGCTATATACTTAGTCGCATCGAACCTTTTTATTTCGCCGCCGAAATTGACGGGAAATTTCTTTGTGTCGAAAGACTGGATTCGGGATATGCCGCTTTCCGCCCGGCACAGCGCAGAAAACAACTCATCTGCCGACTCAGCAAGGGCGGTGACGCAGCCTAAGCCTGTAATGACAACACGGCGTCTGTTCATAAAGCTGCTATTGATTCTTATTCTTTACAATGTTCAAAATATAGTCAATTGCGGCACCGACCGTCTGTATCTTCTCAGCCTCTTCGTCGGGGATGCTCATGTCAAACTCGTCCTCAAACTCCATAACCAGTTCAACAGTATCCAGAGAATCGGCGTTCAGGTCGTTGATAAAAGACGTTTCGCGAGTGATTTCGGACTTATCCACGCCCATTTGCTCACTGACTATTTCGATAACTTTCGATTCAATTGCACCAACATCAATATCAGCGCTCACTTTGCACACTCCTTAAAATCACAACACATTATTTCCTGAACTAATCCGGCTTACCGTCCAATATACCAAAATCATCAGCCCGGCTCAAGTTTGGCAGGTATATTACCCGCCCCGGCTGTCGGTTTCAAACCTTTTTTTTCATTTTTCTTACATTGCCATGCCACCGTCCACACAGAGGACCTGGCCGTTTATATAGCCCGAATCGTCACTTGCCAGAAATGCCGCCGCCCTTGCAACATCTTCGCCGGTACCGAACCTCCTGGCGGGAATTATCTGTTTTGCGGCGTCTTTGACCGCATCAGGCAATACCTCGGTCATCTCGGTCAGAATGAAACCCGGTGCGATACAATTAGCAGTAACGTTTTTCTTGGCAACCTCCCGAACGATTGATTTTGTCATACCTATTAAACCGGCCTTGCTTGCGGCATAGTTTGCAGAACCAGCCTGGCCCATTACACCGGCAACCGAACTTATGCTGATGATTCGGCCGAATCTGTTCCTGACCATTGAACGCAAAACAACCCGGCTCGCAACAAACGCCGCCCGCAGATTCACGGCAATCACCTTGTCAAAATCATCGTCGTCCATCTGCATCATCAGCCGGTCTCGTGTAATACCCGCGTTGTTGACAAGAATACTGACGCCGCTGTGCTCCCTGGCCAGCGACTCAAGAATGCCGGTCAATTCAGGGGTGTCCGTAATATCAACGCGTTTTGTTATAACATTGAATCCGGCCTCTGCGACAACATTTCCAAGTTCAGTCAGTTGTTCGGCATTGATATCAAGACCGGCAACATTCCTGCCTTGCCTGAGCAATTCGAGAACAATCGCCCGCCCGATTCCCCGAGCAGCACCGGTTACAACAGCCAATCTTTTTTCAGGCATTTTCAAAGGTCTCCTGATCTGTTTATTTAATACGCGCTTCGGATTGAAGTTCGTTTAGCGATTTCAAACCACTGATATTAATAACCTTTGTCTTTCTGCTGATTCTTTTCATCAGGCCGGTAAGAACTCTGCCCGGACCGATTTCGAAGAATATTTCTGTGCCCTCATCAAGTAATTTTTCCATACATTTCTGCCATAGAATAGGCCTGACC
Source organism: Planctomycetota bacterium (assembly GCA_013349435.1). Classification (GTDB taxonomy): domain Bacteria; phylum Planctomycetota; class Phycisphaerae; order Sedimentisphaerales; family Anaerohalosphaeraceae; genus QNBT01. The sequence continues at coordinate 10,745 of DUZQ01000051.1, forward strand.
AACTGCCTGACGAGTCCTTTGCGAATTTGGTCGACGGTATCATAATATGCCGCATCAGTATTTGCAATTACTTTTACATCCGAGGGGTCGGTTATTTGGCATTCTTCCAGTGCCCGGCCAAGGGCTCGGGCGGCGGGAGTCATTATCTCGGTATGAAAAGCACCGGCAACTTTCAAACGAACCGCCTTTAAGGCTCCATATTTTGGTGCCAGCAACTCTGCACGTTCGCAAGAGTCAACGGACCCGCTTAAGACGATTTGACCCGGACAGTTGAAGTTCACTGGAACCAAAAGGTCTGCACCGGCTGCTTCGAGACACAACTCATTCACTTTTTCTTCGTCCAGGCCGATAATACTAACCATGCCACCCGCTGTGGCGTCGGCGGCGGCCTGCATCTCATTACCTCTCTTTTGCACTAAAACAAGGGCATCTTTGAAGCTAATGACACCGGCTGCGTACAAGGCGGTGTACTCACCCAGGCTAAGACCGGCTGTTACAGCAGGTTTTATATCGGCTGTGGAAGGGCTTGAACGCAGACACTCAAGAATCGCGACAGATGTTACGAAAATCGCAGGCTGAGAAATTGTGGTTAAGTTCAATCGCTCGCCCGGCCCCTCAAAACAAACCTTACACAAATCATACCCAACTATCTCATTGGCCTTTTCAAACAGCTCCGCAGCAACAGGGAAAGCTTCGGCAACATCGGCCCCCATACCAACTGCCTGTGCCCCCTGTCCTGGAAATAAAAATGCTGTTTTCATTGCGATTGCCTTATTTGCTGACATCTGCCCACAGTTACGAAATCAGAATTGAATCACGTTGGCGCCCCAGGTCAGACCTCCGCCAAAGGCGACAAGCAGGACTATGTCGCCTGCGTCAATTTTACCTTGCCTGCAACACTCATCCAGTGCTATGGGTATCGATGCCGCCGAAGTGTTGCCGTATTTTTCGATATTTAAGAAAACCTTGTCACTGGATAAGTTGAGCCGTTTGGCGGCGGATTCGATGATTCTGGCGTTCATCTGATGCGGAATATACATTTTTACATCTTCGGCTTTCAGGCCGCAGTGTTCCAGACAATCATTGACAATTTCGACTATGCGACGAATAGCAAGTTGATAAACTTCCCGTCCGTTTATGTACATAAGGGCCTTCTTCGGGTCATCGAGAGGCTTGCTCACCGGATAACGGGAACCGTACGCCTCACACTTCAGGCTCGCCCAAGCGCTCCCGTCAGACGCCGAGGTGCTGTATATTATGCCCGGGGGGCCTTTCTGCGAGGCCTCGACAATAACGGCGCCGGCCCCATCACCGAAAAGGACACAACTGGCCCGGTCGTCATAATCCGTGATGCGGGTAAGAGTCTCTGCACCTATAACAAGGGCGTTTCTGTAGCGACCGGTACTTATGAACTGCTGTACGATTGAAAGACCGTATACAAATCCGCTGCAGGCCGCAGCCAAATCAAACGCCCAGGCATTTTTTGCTCCTATCATGTCCTGCACGAAACAGGCAGTCGATGGAAACACCATTTCCGGCGTTATTGTTGCGACGATAATCAGTTCGACATCATCGGCGTCAAGGTCGGCGTCAGCCAAGGCCTTTCTTGCCGCCTCGGCGGATAATGTTGCGGTAGTTTCACCTTCGCCTGCAACGTGCCTGACTTTGATGCCGGTGCGAGTTGTAATCCATTTATCTGATGTGTCAACTATCTTCGTAAAGTCAGCGTTGGTAAGCGTCTTAACCGGCACGGCGGAACCCGTACCGGTAATGACGGGATTGTAGGGGCCGTTATTACCAATTGATTTATTCACTGTTAGGCCTCACAGAAGCTTTGGAAAGGGACCGGCTGATTTGGTCGTTGATTTTCAACGTGTGGAATTTCTTTGAGGCGAGGATGGCATTCTTTATCGTTCTGCTTCTGCTGGAACCGTGGCATATCACCGCCGTGCCGTTAACGCCGAGCAGAAGTGCACCGCCATATTCGTGATAATCGTATTTTTTATAAATCTTTGCAATTAAAGGTTTGAATTCGTTTGCGAGTCGGGGGCTTTCCTGCATCAGTTCGTATCCTATAGCCTTGAAAAGCATATCTGCGAAGCCTTCGGACAGTTTAAGTATTACATTACCCACAAAACCCTCGCAGACAGCAACGTCACAGACACCATTAAAAATATCATTGCCTTCAAGGTTTCCGATAAAGTTTAACCGACTGTCGGATTTCAGCAGTTCTCTGGTCCGTTTTACCAGTTCATTTCCCTTGGCGTCTTCGGCGCCGATACTCATCAAGGCAACACGAGGTTCTTTTATACCCAGCATTTCCCTTGAATAAACGCAGGCCATCACCGCATATTGGTGGAGATTAATAGGCTTACAGGCGATATTGGCTCCCACATCACACATTGTTACCGGGCCGCCGAAGGTCGGCAGCACAACCGCAATTCCCGGACGATTGACGCTGGGCAGATTTCGCATTCTGATTTGGCATCCGGCCACACAGGCACCGGTATTACCGGCCGAGATAACAGCATCAACCTCGTTGTGCGAAGACATTTTTACCATAACGGCAATGGAGCTTTTTCGCTTCTTTCGCAAAGCCTCCACAGGTGCCTCATCCATCCCGATAATTTCGGGGGCGTGAACAATCCGGATAGAGTTTGTACCCGACCCGTCCGAGGTCAGTTGCCGTTCGATACACTCCTGTACCCCGATGAGCACAAGCTCATCATTAGCATCGAGCAGCCTTCTTGCTTCCAGTACGCCTTTAATAATTTCGTCGGGTGCGTGGTCGCCACCCATAGCGTCAACTGCGATACGCATTGTTAGCCGGCCGCCTCCTTACCCAGCTTCAAGGTAATCTTGGGATTTACAAAGCCGCATTTGTCGCAAGCAGCGTGGGGCAGTTTGGCATTGCCGCACCGTTGACATAGCGAATAATTAGCTGCCGGCAGCCTGTGATGACTGCGACGAGTACGAGTTCTCGACTTGCTTGTTTTCTTCTTAGGTAGCATAAAGTCTTTATCCTGTAACCTTAAAACTTGCTAAATAATGAAGCCGCTGTCTTTTGTCAAGTCAAATTTGGCGGTTTATATTTTTAGATTATAAAATATTTTTCGGATTCTTTTTCAATAAAATTTTTATGTCCGGCTTTATCCTGAGGGGTAACAGCGCGCCCGAAAAATTCTCAATGCCTACGAATAAGGACTCTTTTGCCTGTTGGATTAGGCTGAAATTGATATTTGCTTGCTCTTTGCTTGGAATGGCATTTGCGCATAAGCTCCTGTACGGCAAGGGTTTAACGACCAGGAAAAGAATTTTCACCCCTAATTTTCACTTTCTTTCAGATTGCAGTTGAATTTTCGTGCAGAGTATTATATGAATTAGTTCAGACGGTGCGAATAAGCGGTGCATTTGCCACGGAATATTTGTCAGGAGCAATTTGTTTTTAGAGTTTTTTCTTGCGTTTAGGATAATGTCGAAAGATTTGAAACGAGCGGTTTTGTATGAGGTCATCCAAAAGCAGTACGACAAGGTCCCTTTCGATAAGAAAAGCGGGCCGGCGCGCTCGGCAAAATCGGCGGTGAGCAAAGCTGCTAACGAAACTGACGACGCAAATGCGGTGAAACAGAAAGAAGGCCCGGTCAAGGGACAGCCGAAGAGCAGGATTTTAGGACTACCTGTTCGGAAACGCGGCCCGTCAATACGCTATCTGCTCGCAGGTTTGCTGGTTTTTGCGGCTGTTTTGGGTCTATTGCTTACGGTTAATATAACACAGTTTTACGAACCAGGAGAAAAACAGGTACAAAGCACAGAAGTAGAAGTTGGTAATGATTACGCGGTAAGTGAAGTACCTTCTCATGAAGTAGTAACAACTGATTTTGAAGCGACCCAAGAAGAGACGGTTCCGACTCAGGTTATTGCCGAGCAAGAGAAGCTCCGCCCGGCAGGGGACCATGTGATTGTGATTGCGACGTATAAACAAGGCAGGGACCTTGTACCTGTGAAAGAGTATTTTGACCAGAGCGGGATAAAAACAGAGATTCAGGAAAGAGGTGATTACTACTTTCTCGTTACCAAAAATAAGTTCCGAAGCCCCAAAAGGACAGGCACTGATGGATATACTGCTTTGCAGAGAATTAAACAGGTGGGTGTTGATTATGAGGCGCCGCCGGGCTATGAAAGCTTTGCTCCGAATCTGTTTCAGGATGCCTATGGTATGAAAATAAGGTAAATATATTCTTAAGGGCGAGAGGCCTTTACGTGTAATATTGTAACGAGCACCGCCGCGCCGGGATAAATGTTCTTGCCCGCAAGCGAGCGGGAAAATTCAGATGGTAGCACTATAAAAGGAGAAATATCAGATGTCTGTCGATCGTTCATTGAAAGTCAAGGGAGCCTTGAGCCGGCACCGTAATGTGCTTTCGCGGGCGGAGCGTATTGATCGTCTCAAAGCCGAAGAGCGTTGGGTCGAGGGTGATAACGTAATGGGTCTGCCCAAGGTAGCCCATCGCAAGAGCCACAGCGGCAAAAAAATATCCGGTCCCGAAAAGACTGAGGCCCAGCAGGTCGAAAGCACTCAGCCGGAACCAGAGTCTTAATAATCTGACAGTGAAAAATATCCTTGCACACAGAACAAAGTTGATTGATGCAAGCGGCATAAGAAAGGTTTTTGCCTTAGCTGCATCACTGAAAGATCCTGTCAATTTTTCCATTGGTCAACCCGATTTTGACGTTCCCGACGAGGTCAAGGCTGCTGCAATCAGAGCTATTGAAACAGGCCACAATAAATACTCACAGACAATAGGCGACAGGGTGCTGCTGGATAAGATTACCCGTCGGGTCAAGGCTGACTATGGATGGGATAATCCCTCGGTGTTAATAACAAGCGGGGTAAGTGGTGCACTTCTGTTGGCATTTATGGCTTTGATAAACCCGGGTGATGAGGTCATTATACCCGACCCTTATTTTGTAATGTATAAGCATCTGGTCAATATGATGGGAGGCAAATGTGTTTTTGTGGACTGTTATCCGGATTTCAAACTTCCGGTTGGGGCTATAGCCGAAGCTGTGAACGAAAGAACTAAACTGATTATTCTTAATTCACCGGCCAATCCGACAGGGGCGGTGTGCAGCACACAGGACATTGAGGCTGTCGCTCAAATTGCCCGACAAAGAGACATTCTGGTGATGAGTGACGAGATATATGATATATTCTGCTACGACGGCTCGAGCCCAAGCATTGCCGATTATTATGACAAAACGCTGCTTATTAAGGGTTTCAGCAAGAGTTATGCGATGACAGGCTGGCGAATGGGGTATGTTGCGGGAACAGAGTCTCTCCGTGAGTTAATCGAGCAGATGACCAAGATTCAGCAATATACCTTTGTTTGTGCACCAACACCGTTTCAAAAAGCTGCTATCGAAGCCCTGAATTGTGATATGAACAAGCACGTGGAAAGCTATAAAAAGAAGCGGGATATGGTTTACGAAGGATTAAAAAGCAAGTTTGAAATTGTCAAGCCCAAAGGTGCGTTCTACGCATTCGTCAAGGCGCCGCAGTGGGCAAAATCGGCGACCGATTTCGTGGAAAAGGCAATTGCCAACAACGTGCTTGTTATTCCCGGCTGTGTCTTCAGCGAGAAAGACACACATTTCAGGATAAGTTATGCTACAACAGACGAGAAAATCGCTGAGGGCATCGAGATACTTTGCAAATTAGCGAACGGCTAAGACCGAATACGTCAAGAAAACGGGAAACGAGCTTGACTTGACCGGCGAAACCTGTATAAACAGCCGCGTCGTGAAGATACTTACCACATTTCCAGTTTTGCAGGAAGGTTTATGATTACAGATGTGGCATTCAAGACGGTAGGGGGGTTGGGCTTGTTTTTGTTCGGCATGGGCCAGATGTCCGACGGCCTCAAAAAGGTCGCGGGCCAGAAACTAAGAAGTCTTCTGGAATCATTGACCAGACAGCCGATTGTTGCTGTTCTTGTCGGCGCACTGGTAACCTGCCTTATCCAATCGAGTTCCGCGGCGACCGTTATGACGGTTGGTTTTGTGAATGCGGGCTTATTAAACCTTAAGAATGCTCTTTGTGTAGTTCTCGGTGCCAATGTCGGAACGACTTTTACCGCATGGCTGGTTTCAGGGCTGGGAATTTTTGAGGTAACCGCTTATGCGCTACCGGCCGTTGCGGCTGGTTTCTTAATACAGGCCTTAGCCAAACATCAACAGGGGCGTAGTATGGGTCAGATTATACTCGGCTTCGGCCTGTTGTTTGTAGGTATCGCGTTTATGAAGGATGCCTTCAGTCCCCTCCAGGATAGTCAGCGTGTTCAGCAAGTCCTTATATGGGTGGGCCATAATCGCATACTGGCGGTTATTGCGGGCACAGTGATAACAATGCTGCTGCAAAGCAGTTCCGCTTCTATTGCTATTATCCAGATGCTTGCTTTTACCGGTGCTTTCGGGAGCGATTGGACCGTTGCCCTCACTGTTGCCCTGCCGTTTATCTTAGGGGACAATATCGGCACGACAATAACCGCGCAGATTGCCGCTTTGCAGACGTCCCGTAATGCCAAACGCGTTGCCTGGGGCCATACCATATTCAACATTCTGGGTGTTTGCTACATTCTGCCGTTGGTATGGACCGGTCTTTTTGTAAAATTTGTTATTTGGGTTACACCGGGTGAGTTGTCAAAGTTCACTGTCATGATGCATATAGCTGTTGCTCACAGTCTGTTCAATGTCTTTAACACGGTGATTTTTCTGCCTGTTATCAAATGGCTTGAAGTGTTGGTAATCAAGATTATTCCACTGCGTGAAAACGAAATCGGTCAAAAACCCGTTATTCTGGAAGAACGTCTCCTGCACACTCCGGCCATAGCATTACAGCAGGCCAAGCGGGAAATCATACGAATGGCTAAAAGAGCGAAAAGAGCCGTAAATGAGGCAACCGACGGATTTGCGAACGATGATATGAAATGCCTCGACCGCGCGAGAAAAACCGAGGATATTATAGACACATTCCAGTACGAGATAACTTCATACCTTGTACGCTTGTCTCAAGGTCAGTTGAACGATGAGGTCTCGATTGAGTTGCCTGTACTCCTGCATATGGTCAACGACCTCGAACGCGTGGGGGACCACGCCGTAAATATCACAGAAATTGCCGAACGAAAGATTGCGAACAAATTTATCCTCAGTGATAATGCGTCCCTGGAGTCCAGAGAAATGGTCGATGAGGTGTTGCGGATGCTCGATGGAATAATCACGGCTCTGAAAAACAACGACCGTCAGGCGGCTCATTCTGCTTTGGCCAGTGAAAACAAACTAAACAGGATGCAGGTTGATTTACGTCGCAGCCACATTCAGCGGATGACCGACGGTACGTGTGACGCTCAGGCGGGCCTGATTTTCATTGATTTAGTCGATAATCTTGAAAAAATAGGCGACCATTTGACCAATATCGCTCAATCTGTTATCGGGGGCGTACAATGGGCCGGCATCGACACAAGTACCCTGAGCGGTGAATATAAAGCAATAACAAGCAATTAGGGGCAAATTTATGCTTGTTAATATTGAAGCCGGTAGGTAAAATTTACGGTATGAACGTCCATCCTTACAAGTTTAGCGTGGTCGCATTGACCGCAATTGTGGCCTTTTTGACTATGCTGTGGGCCGTAATGGGTATCGCCGAATTTGCAGTGGCACAGCAAGAAGAACTTTACAGCGTTGTAGAAGAACCTGTCCACAAACACATCGCAGCGTTAATCCCCTGCAAAAAAATGATTGACCGCGGTCTTTACGAGTCCATCAAGCGCAGGACGAATGAAGCTATTGCCCGAAAAGCTGCATACCTTATCTATGAGATTGATACATTCGGGGGAGACCTTTACGCAGCCGACAGTATAGCGGGTTATTTACTGCATGAGGTAAATCCACAGGTGCATACCGTCGCCTATATCAGCAAAAAGGCTATATCCGCCGGCGCAATGATAAGTGTTTCCTGTGAAGACATCATAATGAAGCAAAAGACCACAATAGGCGACTGTGCGCCGATAGTTTTGGGGGGAAAGCTGGAAGGTGTGGAAAGAGAAAAGATAGAAAGCTTCACGCGGGCGGCTTTTGTCAATGCCGCACAGGCCAACGGGTACCCCGAGGCGCTGTTAAAAGCAATGGTTACCAGGCAGTTGGAAATTTACAAAGTCAGAAATCTCGATACAGGCCGGGACGAATTCTTTGAGGCCGAAGAAATGCCCAAAGACGAAGAAAAATACGACATTGAGAACAAAGAGCTGGTTGTAAAAAATGACGAGCTACTGACACTGACGGCTTCGGATGCAACAAAGTACGGCATAGCCCGGGCTGAGGTCAAGGATCTGCAGGGGGCCTTGGATTTTCTATCGGAGCGTGATGACGTGGTTTTTCCAACCAAACCGCTGGTTTTTAGGACGATCTGGTCAGAAGAGATGGTTCGATGGATTAACTCACCCGCGGTAATGGCTGTGCTCGTTATGCTGGCTATGTTGGGCGTGTATGTTGAATTTAACACACCGGGATTAGGGCTGCCCGGGTTGGTGGCGGTTATTTGTGTCGTCATTATCGTAAGTAGCAAATACCTCCACGGTTTGGCAAACTGGGTGGAAGTGGCGGTGTTTATTTTGGGAGTAATCCTGCTGCTTGTGGAGCTTTTAATAATACCCGGTTTCGGCATAGCAGGATTTACAGGGATACTGTGTATATTCCTCGGCCTTTTTGGTATGCTCATAAAGAATCCGCCCGACCGGTTGCCGTGGCCGCAGGGGCAGCTCGGCTGGAATATATTTCTCGACGGTCTAATGGCTGTCTCAATAGGTTTTGTCGGTTTCCTTGTCCTGGCGTATCTGTTAGCCAGATATCTGCCGGAATCGGAGTTTTTGAGTGGATTTATGTTAGGTCCTGCAGCTAAGGGCGGGCAAATGCCGGTGAGTATGACATCGGCACAGGTTAAGCAGGTAAGTCAGCTTGCTATAGGCGACCTCGGCGAGGTTGTCTCTCCGCTTCGGCCCGCAGGACAGGCTAAGTTCGGCGATGCAGTGGTTGATGTCGTTACAAGCGGCGAATTTATGGGAAACGGTACCATGATTGAAATAATTGAAATACACGGCAACAGGGTTGTTGTCCGGTCGGTGGGAAGTTAATCTCAAAATGACGTTGCAGGATTAAATAAGGTGGCTTTTATGACGTTTGTGTGGCTTGTTTTCGCGCTTTTTCTGTTCTTTCTATGTGCTTTTCTCTTAGTACTCGAGGTATTTGTCCCGAGTTTTGGACTTCTTAGTTTACTCGCACTTGGAGCACTGGCGGGGGGGGGCGCTATTTTCTTCGGCTATGGCACTGTAGCCGGATGGGTCGGTATAGGCATAGCCGTCGTGATGATACCGACAATATGGGTGGTAACGTATAGAATTTTTCCAGGGACCCGCTTCGGTAAGGCGATTATCTTAGATAAGGTGGACAGGAAAAGAGGCGATGCGATACCGGACACGGAACAATTAAGCTCGTTGTTGGGCAAAACCGGTGTGGTGCTCACACCCCTTCGTCCTGTAGGCAAGTGCGATTTTTCAGGAAGAAGGGTTGAATGTGTGGCTGAAACCGGATATATTGAAAAAGATAGTAAAGTTGCGGTTATACGTGTGGAAGGGACACAATTGACTGTTCGAGTGGTGCAAGAACAAGCTTAATGAAAGGAGCTGAATATGTTTGATATAACAGGTATAGGTTTGGCGGCTGGTAATCCAATTAAAATCGGTGGAATTATTGTCGCTTTTCTGGCGATACTTGTATTTCTGTTTCTGGTACTAAAGTATGGTGGGTTATGGCTACAGGCGCGACTTACAGGTGCAAGGGTTTCGTTTGCCGAATTGATAGGCATGACGCTGCGTAAGGTCAACACACGAACGATAGTGATAAGCAGAATCACGGCCTATCGGGCAGGTGTGGAGCTGTCAACGCGAGACCTGGAAAGTCATTACCTGGCCGGCGGACGGGTGCCTAATGTGGTACAGGCCCTGATCGCTGCAAACAGAGCCAATATTGAACTGTCCTTTCAGACAGCCACCGCTATAGACTTGGCGGGACGCGACATCTTGGACGCCGTTCAGACCAGCGTCAATCCCAAGGTGATTGATTGTCCCGACCCGAATAAAGGCAGGCCGACTGTTGATGCAGTTGCCCAGGATGGCATTCAACTCCAGGCCAAGGCACGTGTAACCGTCCGCGCCAACATCGAGAGGTTGATTGGCGGAGCGACCGAAGAGACGATTATCGCCCGCGTAGGTGAAGGTATTGTTACTACTATCGGTAGCTCTATAAGTCACAAGAGCGTTCTCGAAAATCCCGACAACATTTCAAAGTCCGTTCTGGCAAAAGGCCTCGACGCTGGCACCGCCTTTGAGATTCTCTCCATTGATATTGCCGATGTGGATGTGGGCGAGAATATCGGCGCCAAGCTGCAAAAGGCGCAGGCAGAGGCCGACCTGAAACGTGCCCAGGCGGAGGCGGAAAAGCGAAAAGCGATGGCCGTTGCCCGTGAGCAGGAGATGAAAGCGCTTGTACAGGAAAACCGTGCGGCTGTGGTTCTGGCGGAAGCTGAAGTGCCAAAGGCGATGGCTGAAGCATTCAGAAAAGGCAATCTCGGCATCATGGATTACTACCGGATGAAAAATATCCAGGCCGATACGGCTATGAGAGATTCAATTGCCGAGCCGCCCAGGGACGAAAAAACACAATAAGTTCGTAGTTCGTAGTTCGTAGTTTGTAGTTCGTAGGGTGCGATAAATCGCACCACTGATATGGTCGATTTTTTGGAAAACATCTTGGCCGCCCGCGATAAGGACGGTGGCTGGATTGAACTGTTGGTGCCGATTGTAATTGTGGTTATTTACGCCTTCAGCGGTCTTGCAAAACTGAAAAGGGGCGAGATCGAAAAAAAGCTTGAGAAAAGGCCGAGCCACAGAGACACCGAAGGCAAATTCAGATATAAGGCACTTGACGAAGCTGCCGCCAGTCGACCGGCGGCCAAAGAGCGTTCGGTGTCGCCCCGTGCGAAGACCTTGCCGTACGCAAAGGAAAAGGCAGCTACGGGTGCAGGCCAGCAACCTGCTGCTCGTGGTCCCGTACCGGCACAACAGCGACAGCAGTATTCGCTCCCGCCACGTCCACAGCCGAAGGCCCCGCCCAGACCTGTCCGCCAGACTTCCTATATACGGCTACAGACGCCGTCTCCAAGGCCAGCCACGTTTCGACCTGCCCAAACACCCCTTCAGCGCCCTAAGCCCAAATCCGGCACTCCTGTCGGGCCTCTAAAGCCCAAACCAGCGCCCAAGGCCACACAACAGTTGCGTAAACCGCAAAAAGTAGCCGCTGAGGAGGCCAAGACAGTACAAAAACCCCGCCGCAGCCTGAGGGCCGAACTAAGCGGCAGCAGCAATCTCCAAAGGGCCATTATCTATTCCGAAATTGTAGGCAAGCCTTTAGCCCTCAGAGATATGTAAGAACATCCTGCATAATTCGTAGGGTGGGCTTTTAGCCCACGCGGTTTCTAAAAGAGGGAGAAACAATGTGTGAAGACCGTAAAAACGTCAAAAATGGTGTTTTGCGAAAAGAATTAACATCTTGGAAGGATTTTGCTAAATTTGTAGAAGACCCAAAACACAGCTGGGGCACACTGATCTACCGGGGACAGGCCCATGCGGACTGGAAAGTTGAATCAACTTTAGACAGACTCGAAAAGCGATTTCCAAAAACCAAAAATCTGTATGGGAGCATTCCTTCTTTTAACACTCCACTGGTCTCCCGCGAGATCCAGCTTGAACGGTTTAAGGAGTTGGCCCGCGGTAAATGGTAGCGTCAAGAAAGTTTCGCACATTTTTTTATCGCTTATCAATCCAGTCATTTTCCTGTCCCAACCCACCCCATGGGGTGGGCAAGTTATCGGACTATCCGGCTGTCCTCATTTGTTCG
>DUZQ01000052.1 GCA_013349435.1 Planctomycetota bacterium
AAAGCAAAATAAATGCTGGGCGAGCAAGAGAGGCCAAAATCGGCGATTTTGGCCTGGGGGCGGGGGTTTTTGGAAATTTTTTCAAATTTTTTCAAATTTCGGCAAAAACAGGTTGACATTAGTGGTTGTAAAGTGGTAGATTACCGATAATAAAGTTTGTGATTGAGTTCTCAATCACCAAACACTGAGCCCGGTTTTGCGTAGAAGAATTAGTTGAATTAGTTTATGAGATACCATAAGATACCGGATGAGACGGTTCGGCGACTGCCGATGTACCTTCGGGGCCTGTTGCTTTGCAGAGAGCAGGGCGTCAGAGATGTGAGCAGCCGGAAGCTTTCAGAGCTTTTGCACATCAGCCCGGCTCAAATTCGTAAGGATCTTTCATATTTTGGTGCTTTCGGGACGCCGGGTGTGGGGTACGATACGGCGAAACTTGCCAAGCAGATACGCGGGATACTGAAGATTGATACGCCAAACAAGGCGGCTTTGGTGGGATTAGGTAATCTCGGTTCGGCGCTTTTGAAGTATCCGGGTTTTGGAGCTTACGGTCTTCAAATCAGCGCTGTATTCGACAACGACCCCGGCAAGATAGGGAAGATAGTCAAGAAAGTCAAAGTTGAGGATGTATCGAAGCTTTCGACACTGAAAAATAAGAATATTAAGTTAGGTATTATTGCCGTGCCGGCGTCAGCCGCACAGTCCGTTGCTGATGCCTTGGTCAAGGCCGGAATTAGGGGTATTTTGAATTTTGCCCCCTTTTATCTCGACGTTCCAAAGAAAGTTAAGGTTATTACGATTGACATAGCGATGGTTTTGGCAAGACTGCCGTACTACCTGCCGGCCAGCGCTTAATAATACCAAAGTTGAGGTAGCAAAAGTGGATAAAGTCTTTTTGAAAAATCTAAAGCCCCTCTTAGATGCAATTGCAGAGCAGATGGAGCTTTATGTACCGAAGAAACTCGGCGACTATTATTCCTTCAGCAGATACAAACCCGCCGATTCGGCTGAGCCGGTGTTCAACAATATCCGCGTCTCATCCCCTGCAAAAGAGTTTTTGTTCCCGATGCGGGAGATGGCAGCCGTTTACGGTGGAAAGGCCGAAACCCCTGATATAAAGCCTTTTGCCGTATTCGGCCTGAAAAACTGCGATTTGCGGGGGATTAAGATACTCGATTGTGTCTTTAAAGAAGAAGAGTTTCTCGACCCGTCTTACGTTGCCCGCAGGGATAATATGTTCATTATCTCCAGTGATTGTTTTGACCCGGCGGAGACCTGTTTTTGCAACATGGTTGGCGGTCAGCCCTTTGCAGAGGAAGGTTTCGACCTGAACTTGTCGAAGGTTAAGGGCGGTTTTATCGTAGAGGCAGGCTCGGAAAAGGGCCAAAAGTTCGTCAAAGACAACATGCGTATCTTTACCGACCTGCCCGCCGATGCCGAAAGCGAGCGGGACCAAATCAGAAAGAAGTCTCGAACCCGTCTTGATGAGATTAACGCCGAGTATCTGCTCGATAATCCTATTAACGAGATTGTCGAGGGCTGTTATGACTCGCCGCTTTTCGAAGAGGAAGCGGGCGTGTGCGTCGAGTGCCAGGGTTGTACGCGGGTTTGCCCGACCTGCCACTGTTTTTATCTTTACGACACGAAGCAGAAGGACTACTTCGGCAAGATGAAGATGTGGGACAGTTGCATGCGGTGTGATTATGCGGCGGTGGCCGGCGGTGAAAATCCCCGTAAGATACTCGGCGACCGGTCGCGGCATCGCCTGATGCACAAGTTTGTATATTTCCTCGAAAGATACGGAATCGAGATGTGCGTCGGCTGCGGCAGATGTGTCGAGGGCTGCGCAGGAGGCTCGGAGGTGCGACAGCTACTCAAAAAACTAAATGAAGAGTTGAAGGACAAAAAACACACAAAAGTTACAAAATGATTGTAAAATAGCTCAAAAAGGAGCCTGGAAGAAGAATAAAAAGACTAAAATAAACCGGCCGAAGAGACAAAAATGAATGAAAACCCATATAAACCAATAGATGCTGAAATCATCGACATTATCGACGAATCACCGACTATCAAGACCTTCGTGATCGTGCCGCAAAGCGAATTCAGGTTCGCAACCGGCCAATTTGTAGAACTCACCCTCCCCGGAATTGGGGAAGCACCGTTTACGCCGTCATCGTCGCCGAAGGAGACGGAGAGGATGGATATAAGTATAATGAAGGCGGGGCAGGTTACGGGTTTGTTGCACGAATGCGGGAAGGGTCAAAAGGTTGGGATACGTGGTCCATACGGTAACGGCTATCCTGTTGATAGTTTTGTGGGTAAGGAAGTTTTGATAGTCGGTGGAGGGGTTGGGCTGGCTCCTATCCGGTCGCTGTTTTTGACGTTGGTTGACCGGATCAAGGATTTTAAGCGTGTAGTCTGCCGGTTCGGTGCGAGGACTCCGGAGGATTTAATCTACAAAGAGTCCCTTTTCGGTGAATGGCCGAAGATCGACGGTGTTGATATGAAGCTGACGGTAGATAATTCAGATGACGGCTGGAGCGGCAATGTGGGGGTGGTAACGACAATAGTAAAGTCTGATGATGTAGATATTAACAACTCGGCGGTGGTGATTTGCGGTCCTCCGATAATGATGAAGTTCGCCACGATGCAGGCGCTGGAGTACGGATTCAGGCCCGACGACATCTACCTTTCGATGGAAAAGAATATGAGCTGCGGGATAGGCAAGTGCGGGCATTGTATGATAGGCAAGTATTATGTGTGTAAGGACGGTCCGGTCTTTACATACGAGCAGATACGTAAATATCCGAAGATATGGGATTAAGGTCCGGTATGTAGCGAGTTATAGATGTCTGAAAAGCTGGTAATAGATTTACATAAGGTTCGGGAGCAGGAGACATTGAAGATACGGTGTTCGTATAAACATCATCCCGAGAACAAGGGCTTTGATGCCCTTTTGGAGAAGATAAGCTTTGCTCTTATTTGTCGTAAGTGTGAGGCGGCACCGTGCGTTAAGGCGTGCCCGCGAGAGGCCTTAGAGAAGGTTCCGATTGAGGGGAGCGACGAAAGCGTTTTGAAGCGTGCAAATATGCGATGTACAGGTTGCGGTACGTGCGCGATAGCGTGTCCATTCGGGACGATTTATACGGAGCTGATACCTTTTGTGAGCAGCGTATGTGATGTTTGCAGGGGCAGGCTGGCGCCGGGAGAAAAGCCGTTGTGTGTGCAGACATCGGATGGGAGCATAGAATATAAAGAGGTTACGTTGGAAGGCGATTTTGTTGAAGTATTCGACGATATTGTTGTGAATGTTCCTGCGGGGACATTGTGGCAGCCGCTTTTGGGAGAGATCGGAACGAGTTAAAATGAGCGAAGTAGTGCAAAATCTGTTTTGGATACTGGTCTTTCCGGGCTTTTTGTTCACGGTGGGCTTAGGCCTTTTGGCCAGTTGGATTGTCCGTAAGGTAAGTGCTTTGGTTCAGCACCGGGTAGGGCCGCCAATGCTTCAGCCTGTTTACGACGTGATAAAGCTTTTAGGCAAGGAGACGCTGATACCCGAAGCGGGCCAGAGGGCGACGTTTATGTTTTCGCCGCTGATAGGTTTTTCTGCGGTTTTGCTTCTTTCAACGATGCTTTGGCGGATAAGCTTTGTACCGGCCAGTCCTTTTGTGGGCGATATAATCGTGGCGATATACCTTATGGTTATACCTTCACTGGCGCTGATTTTAGGCAGTTCGGCGAGTGCAAGCCCTCAGGCCTCGATGGGAACAGCCAGGGAGATGAAACTTGTGGTAGCGTACGAGTTGCCGCTTGTATTGGCTTTTCTTGTTGTGATAATCAAGACCGCCGGTGCAGTAGGTGATGGCCGGCAGCTCAGTCTGGCGGCGATAGCCGAGCATGCTCCTGTTTTGAGCATATCGGGAATGATAGCGTTTTTGTCTGCGTTATTATGTGTGCAGGCGAAGTTGGGTTTTGTTCCTTTTGATATTGCCGAGGCGGAGACGGAGTTGGCGAGCGGTGTTTTAATTGAATACTCCGGTGCTCTTCTTGCGATGTGGACGTTGATGCAGGGGGTGATGTTAGTAGCGCTTCCGTTATTTTTGGTTGTGGCGTTTTTAGGAGGATTCGGGTCCGGTGCATGGGGCATATTGGCGGGCGCGGGCAAATACGTACTTGTACTTGTGTTAATAATATTGATAAAGAACACGAATCCACGTGTTCGAATAGACCAGGCGATGAGGTTTTTCTGGTTTTGGTGCGGCACGGCGGCGGTAGTTGCGGTGGCGCTGGCGATTTTAGGGAATTTGTTTAGCATCGGTTGGCTTTAAGGTAAGGTTATGGACTGGAGAATATGGTCGTTAAAGAAGTCGCCGTGGGTGTTTCACGTTAATACGGGCGCGTGTAACAACTGCGATATTGAGGTTGTCGATTGTCTGACGCCGAGGTTCGATATTGAAAGGTTCGGGATGAAGCTTGTCGGGTCGCCCCGACACGCGGACGCCCTTTTGGTAACCGGCGGAGTAACGGCCCAGGCGGCGCACCGCCTTCGGGAGGTTTACCGTCAGACACCGAAGCCTTGCGTTGTTTTTGCCATCGGGGCATGTGCGTGCGATAAAGGGATATTCACTACCGGCTATCACATGGTGGGGCCGGTGGACAAAATAATCAGGGAGATTGACCCCGATGCGATTATCGTATATGTGCCGGGCTGTCCTCCGAAACCGGAGGCGATTATATCCGGTGCTATAAAAGCATTGTCGGCATTATAACCGGAAAGAATATGAATTCTGAAGAGCTGAGAAACAAACTATCTGAGGTAAAAGACAAGCTCATCAAAACCGAAGAGCCTGTCAATAACCGGATATATCTTTATTGCGAGTCTGAAAGCTCCTACTCGGTGAACAAGTTTCTTTTTGAAGAGGTGCCGTTGAGGTTTGTCATAGCCACGGGAATAGACGGCGACGGCTGCTTTGAGATTCTTTACCACTATTCTTACGACCAGACGGGCTGTGTGGTTAATCTGAAGGCGTTTATCCGTGACTACGACAATCCTCAAATTGAATCTATCGCTCCGTTTCTTCCTGCAGCGGAGTGGATAGAGCGTGAGATGCATGACTTGTTGGGTATTGAATTTAAGAATCATCCGGATATGAGGCGTCTGATTCTTTCGGACGACTGGCCGGAGGGTGTATATCCGTTAAGGAAAAAGGTGACGAAATGAAGACAGTAAAAATCAATCAGCCGGTTATTCCCGTTGGTCCTCTGCATCCCTTGCAGGAGGAGATGGAATGCTTCCGTCTTACGGTTGACGGGGAGACGGTAACAGACATAGATATGCGTATATCATATAATCACCGTGGAATCGAGGGTATCAGCCAGTCTTTGCAGTTCGACCAGGTACCTCTATTGGTTTCCCGGATATGCGGGATATGTTCGGCATCTCATCCGTTGGCTTATGTACAGGCGGTGGAAGAAATCGCGGATGTTAAGCTGCCTGACCGAGCCCGTTATGTTCGGACGATTGTCGCCGAATTAGAGCGGATTCACAGTCATGTTTTGTGGTTGGGTCTTGCGGGCCACTTCATCGGTTATGATACGGTGTTTATGTGGGCGTGGAAATATCGTGAGCCTGTTCTTGATATGCTCGAAGCCATAACGGGGAACAGGAACAACTACGGTAATCTTCTGATAGGGGGTTGCCGTGAGGATATCAGCGATGATCTTATCCCGAAGATGCTTACGGACCTTGATGAAATCGAAAAGAAGATGGATATGCTGATTAAGGCGGTGACGGACGATCCGGTTATCCACGCGCGTCTTAAAGGCGTTGGTGTGTTGACGAAAGAAGACGCGGTCAGGTTTGCGGTTACGGGACCGACGGCCAGGGGCAGCGGAGTTGACATAGATGTGAGACATGACGATGCGTACGCGGCTTATGATGAACTGGACTGGAGCGTTTGTGCTGTGCCTGAAGGAGATGTGTTCGCCAAGGCGGTAGTGCGGTTGCTTGAAGTGCTTGAGGCTATCAAGATTATCAGGCAGGCGGTCAAGAAGCTACCGAAGGGTCCTGTCAAGACCAATGTAAAAGATATTCCTCCTGGGGAAGGTACGGGTCGTGCTGAGGCGCCGAGGGGCGAGACGTTCCATTATGTTCGCAGTGACGGCGGTAACAGGCCGGTGAGGCACAAGGCGAGGGCGCCGAGCTATGTGAATGTGCCGTCGTTTAAGGCGAGCTGTATCGGCCAGAAGCTTGCCGATGTTACGATAACGCTGGCGGCGGTTGACCCGTGCTATAGCTGCACCGAGAGGCTTGCCGTTGTGGATAAACGTACAGACGAAGTTCTTTACGATTATAATATGCTGTTGAAGTTGAGCCGAGAGAAGACGGAAGAAATAAGGCGTCATGCGTGATGCGTAAATGGATATATGGTTGAAAAGATAAAAACATATAGAGACTTAAATATATGGAATGCCGGTATTGATTTGGTTAAGGAATCAATTTGCGGAAGTATTTTATAGATTTCTCGACTTTGCCCCGTACCATAGTGTACAGGACTTCGCTCGAAATGACAGTTGGCAGCTTTAAGCCGGAGGTTTTATAAGTTGGATAAAATCCTGTTGATACCGATTTTTGCCCCTCTTGTGGCGGGTTTTTTGATGTTTTTCGTGCCCAATACCATGAAGCCTTTGCATAAACTGCTGGCTTTGGCTGGAGCGGTTGTTTCGTTTTTATTGGCCATCAGGATATTTTCTTCGGCTGGAGTGCTTCAATACAGTTGTTCAATCGTTCAGATGGGCGATTTCAATCTCGATTTGCTGCTTATGACGAGTCCACTTCGCAGTTTTATACTGCTTTTTGCAATGGGGTTCGGGTTTTTGATAAGCATTTATACACTGAAGGCGGGTCCTTCGGGTGATGGCTCTAATATTTTTTACGGCTCAGTTCTGCTGACAATCGGCGGCTCGGCGGGGGTGCTCTTGAGCGAGCATATGTTGTTTCTTTTGATATTTTGGGAAATTGTAACGGTGTCGCTGTACCTGTTGATTACGACCGGCGGGTCGAGTTGCTCTTTTGCGGCGACCAAGAGTTTTGCGATGATAGGCTTTTCCGACGCTGCATTTTTGTTAGGTATCGGTTTGGTTTGGGCGTTGTCGGGTACGTTTGTGATTTCTGAGACAGGGGTAGGTACGAGTTCGGCGGCGGCAATAGGTGCGTTTTTGCTTTTGATGACGGCGGCAATAACAAAGGCTGGAGCGCTGCCTCTTCATACGTGGCTTCCGACAAGCGGCGAGCATGCCCCGGCGTCGATAATGGCGATTCTGCCTGCATCACTTGACAAACTGTTAGGCATTTATCTGTTAGTGGTAATAGTGAGCGAGATTTTTGTGTTGGAGTCCCGGGCGCTGAGTTTTATTCTTGCTCTGATAGGCTCGGCGACGATAATTATAGCGGTAATGATTGCAATGGTGCAGCACAATGTTAAGAAGCTTCTAAGTTATCACGCGATAAGCCAGGTTGGGTACATGATATTGGGGATAGCAACGCTGACTCCGGTCGGTATCGCCGGTGGAGTTTTTCATATGCTCAATAATGCGATTTATAAGTGCTGCCTGTTTCTTTGTGGTGGTGCGGTTGAAGAAGCAACCGGTACGGCTGAATTAGACGAACTGGGAGGTCTCGGTAATAAGATGCCGTTCACTTTTGTTGCGTGTCTTATAGCTGCGTTGAGTATATCGGGGGTTCCTCCTTTTAACGGTTTCGTGTCGAAGTGGATGGTGTATCAGGGTGTTATCAGGATGGGTTCGGCGGGCGGCACAATGAGCGGTGCGAATCTGTGGCCTGTATGGCTGACAGTGGCCATGTTCGGCAGCGCGCTTACTTTGGCTTCTTTTGTCAAGGTAATACATTCGATATTTTTGTCCCGGAACCCTTCTCATAAGCGGGATATCAAAGAGGTTTCCGGCCTTATGCTTGTACCTATGGGAGTGTTGGCGGTTCTTTGTGTTTTGTTCGGCGTGTTTTACGAGTTACCGCTGAATCTTTTCATTTACCCTGCTCTGGACATAGAGGCGGGTACGGCGATATTCGGGACGTGGGATTCAGCTCTTGCAACTGCGTTTATTTTGGCCGGGCTGTTTCTGGGTGGTGTGGTGTTGTTTGTGGGTCTGGTGTCGAGAAAATCGCGGACGGTATCGACCTGGACGTGCGGTGAGATAATGGACAACGATGAAATAATTGTGTCGGGTACTCATTTTTACAAGACTATCTCTGAGATGGGCGGCTTGAAACAGCTTTACAAGCGGCAGGAACAGAAATGGTTCGACCTTTACGACCAGGGCGGGCTGTTGGGACTGGACCTGTCGAGGTTTCTCAGATGGCTTCATTCGGGACTTTTACCGATGTATCTGACGTGGGTGGTATTAGGTTTACTGATAATCCTGACTGTGTTCTGTACGATTTGGTGAGGCTGATATGTCGATGTTTTGTTTTTTTCTTTTCTTTATGATATTTTTGGTGATTGCGGCTCTTATCGCGGTTCACACGGATAATCTGTTAAGTTCGGTGATATGTGTGGGTGCGATCGGTTTCGGGGGTTCCTTGATGTTTTTGTTTCTCAGGGCTCCGGATATAGCGATAACGCAGATTGCTGTTGAAGTGTTGGGACTGATAATATTGATACGTGCGACCATTTCCCGCGACAAGACCTTTATAAGCGGACAAAGGGAATTTTTTGGTATTGTTTTTTCAGTGGCTGTACTTTTTGCGATATCTGCGGTTGGTTTAAAGGGCTTTGAGGATTTACCTGAGTTCGGCACACCCGCTTTTGTAGCAGCAGCGGAGACTCAGGAAATTGTCGCCTCAGAGGATTATATTGAGCAATCACTTTCCAGGACCGGCGCGGCCAATGCCGTAGCGGCGGTAATTTTAGACTGGCGTGCGTATGATACCTTAGGCGAGGCTACGGTGCTGTTTACGTCGATACTTGGGGCGGTTGTAATCCTGCGGAAAGAGACTCGCAATTCGCCGGAGACGATAAAATGAAAGGAATGACAATAATAGTCAAGAGTATCAGCAGTTGGGTGAAGATGCTGATTTTTCTGTTCGGGATATATATTACGATATTCGGTCACCTTACACCGGGAGGGGGCTTTGCCGGGGGTGTGATTTTGGCCTGTTCGTTCATTTTGCTGATGCTGGCGTTCGGGAGAGAATATGCCGAGGAGAATCTTTCTCTCGGTTTAACGTCGAAGCTGGATTGCGTGGGAGCGTTGCTTTTTGCGGCGGTGGCCCTTTGTGGATTCTTCTTCGGTGCGGCGGGCTTCTTTGTTAATTTTCTGCACCAGGAGTGGCAGGCCGGGCAAGCAACGGCGTTAAAACTTGTCAGCGCGGGCACCATACCGTTGTCGAACATTGCTATCGGTCTGAAGGTTGGTGCGTCTTTGTTTATGATTGTGCTGATTCTGTCGGTGTTCAGATGCGATTCTTCTGCAGGTAAACAGGAGGTGAGCTGATGTTGTATGCGATGTGCTTTTTCTTGTTTGTAATCGGTCTTTACTGCGCTCTTGTGAAGAAGAATATGGTTAAGATAGTTATCGGCATTATGATAATGGAATACGCGGTGGATTTATTTTTGATTATGTTGGGTTACCGCGCGGGTGGAGTTGCGCCGATTGTGGGCAAAGATGAGTTTGATGCCGTTTCGGGCATGGTGAAATCTTCTTTTATAAACGCAAGTGTGGACCCGCTGCCTCAGGCGCTGGTGCTGACGGCCATTGTTATCAGCCTCGGTTCGCTTTCCCTTATGATTTCAATCTGCATTCGAACGTACGAGAAATACGGCACCTTTGACATTACGGAAATAAGGAGATTGAAAGGATGATTATACCATTGCCTGTTTTTGTAGCGGTTCCACTGGTTACGGCTTTTTTTCTGCCGCTTCTGGGCGATAAGCGTAGATTCGGCGCGACGATTCTTGCTAACATTGCGACCGGCGTGCTGCTTGTAGCTGCAATTGCGACTATCGGCCAATCGGGTGTTTACCAGGTAGGGAAGTGGCCGATTCCGCTGGGGATTAATCTTGTAATGGACGGTTTGAGCGGGCTTGTCATTTTGGCGGTGAGCGTGGTCGGTTTCGCAGCGATGCTATTCAGTGCAGGTTATATGGAGCGATACACGGCCAAGCCGAAGTACCTGAGTCTGTTCCTGCTGATGGTTGCGGGGATGAACGGTGTAGTTCTTTCGGGTGATATGTTCAACTTGTTCGTGTTTCTGGAGGTTGCTTCGATAGCTTCTTATGCGTTAGTGGGATTCGGTTGCGAGCACGAAGAACTGGAGGCGTCATTTAAATATATGGTTCTGGGGAGTGTAGCCTCGATGTTCATTCTTTTTGGTATCGGTCTTGTTTACGGCAACACAGGTTCGCTGAATATGGCTTACGCATCCCGGTCGATTGCGGAGACGGGCCTGACGAGGGGTCTTGTATTTGCACTCGGTTTATTTGTGGCGGGATTCGGTTTAAAGGCGGCGTTGATTCCGTTCCATGCGTGGCTTCCGGATGCACACTCATCGGCTCCTGCACCGATATCCGCGATGCTGTCCGGTGTGCTTATCAAGACCCTTGGAGTTTATGCAATTACCAGGGTGGTTTTCAACGTATTTGGTATCTCTATACAATTAGGCTGGGTGTTGCTTGTTTTGGGCGTATTGAGCATGGTCGCCGGGGGATTTTTAGCGATTGGGCAGGCCGATATTAAGCGGCTGATGGCCTATTCGAGTATAAGTCAGTTGGGATATGTTGTGATGGGCATCGGACTGGGGGGCCTGATTATCGCACAGGGTGGCAGTACCGCATGGGCCTCACTGGCGATACTGGGTGGGTTGTTTCACCTGATAAATCACGCTGTTTACAAGTCTTTATTGTTCCTGACGAGCGGTTCGGTTGAAATATCGACCGGCACAAGACAAATGGACCGGATGGGTGGGCTGGGCAAGGTTCTTCCGATAACGCGGGCGACTTGCACGATTGCATCGGCGTCCATTGCCGGCGTTCCGCCTTTCAGCGGTTTCTGGAGCAAGCTGATACTTGTTATCGCCGCTGTTGGAGCCGGTTATATATGGCTGGGAGCAATAATCGTTTTCGTGGCGGTTTTGACTTTGATAATGTACCTGAAGGTGCAGCGTTATGTTTTTCTTGGTGAGTTGCCGGAAAATCTTTCAGGAGTGGAAGAAAGGCGCGGCTCAATGACTTGCGCGATGGTGGTACTGGCGTATTTGTGCGTGCTGATGGGCTTGCTGCTGCTTGTACCCGACCTGAAAGCCGCGGTTCTTGACCCTGCGGTGGATGTTCTTGTTAACGGGATTTCTTATTCGAGCAGAATAATTTCAATGCCTTAAGAGAAGGTGTGATATAATGAGACGACTGGTTTATTTTGTTCTGGCTTTTGTTATCTGGATACTTCTGTCCTGGCCGTTTGTTGACGGCCGAATAGATTTGCAGGTGTTGACGGCGGGTGTGATAGCCTCCGGGATAGTAGCGGTACTTTTCCATGAGATACTGCCGCAGGAGCATCATGTGTTTGTCTCTGCGGCCCGGATATTCTGGGCGTTGGTTTATATACCGGTGTTCTTCTACTATGTTATATTGGCCAACTTTGACGTTGTATATCGGGCACTGCATCCGAAAATGCCCATCAATCCGGGGATTGTCAAGATAAAGACGAGGCTTAAAACCGAGGCCGGGATAACGGCGCTGGCCAATTCGATTACCCTTACGCCGGGGACTCTGACAGTTGACCTGACCGATGACGGGTTTTTATATGTTCACTGGATTAATGTGAGGTCCACGGATATGGAAGAGGCGACCAGGCTTATAGTTGACAAGTTTGAGTATTTTTTAGAGAAGATTTTCGAATAAGCGAGGCAGGACTATGATAACGGTTTGTTATATATTTTTATCAATATGTTGCTTTTTGTGTCTTTATCGAATCGGTCGTGGGCCGAGTGCACCGGACCGAACGGTTGCGATTGACATTCTTGGTATAATTGTGGTGGGGTTTTGTGCGGTTTTGAGCCTGAAGACGGGCAAAGATTTCTATTTTGTGATTGCATTGGCGTGGTCGTTTTTGAGCTGGATAGGAACGATAGCATTGGCGAAGTTTTTGGAAGGCAGAGGTTTTGATGAGTGATATTATAGGATACAGCTTAATAATAGTCGGTGTGTTGTTCGATCTTTTCGGTTGTATCGGATTAGTTCGGTTCCCGGATGTATATAACCGTTTGCAGGCGGCGACAAAATGTGTAACGTTGGGCACGGTTATGCTTTTGCTGGGAGTCGGGGTGGTTTCGGGGATTGGGCCGACAGCGGGTAAGGCATTAATCTGTGCGATTTTCATACTTGTTACATCGCCGACGGCGGCCCATGCAATTGCCAAAGGTGCATACGCATCGGGAGTGAAATTATGGGACCATAGTGTTGCAGACAAGTACGCTGAGGAAATTGAGCCAAAGGGTGATAAAGAACAAGAGTGAATAGAACATAGTAGATTCAAATTATAGAAATTATAATGAAAAACTTGATTTTTGTTATTAGCCTTCTTCTTTTTACATTTGCTTCTATTTGTTATGGAGATGAATCTACAACAACTGCAACAGCAGAGGGATTAACGTTGATAGAAATACTAAATCAGGCAGGAGTCGCAGAGCCTAACGAGGTAAACCTTTCATCCAATGAATCAATTGTTACTGAAACATTGACTATCCTGCTGGAAATGTTTCAATCAGCATGTACAGAAAACCCTGATGGGTGTAATGACGGCACAGATGAAACTGTCAATGCCATTATGGACATGATAAAGCAAGTTCTTTTCATATATAATGACACAACAACCGCGGCTACAGAAGAAAGTGAGACAAGCGAGATAACTGCTGGTGAAGCAGTTGAATGTAATTCCGAAATTCCTGAAGAGGAACCTTTGATGATGGAGGGAATGGAGACACTGAGGATTCCAGCAAATACTGTGCTCACTGGTGATGTAGTATGGGAAGGTGAAGTTATCTTAGAGGGATGGGTCTTTCTTCCCGGAGCTTACGACCCCAATGATTCTCTTGCTGATCCTAATGACCAACTTGTATATGATCCTAACGAAGAGCTTGTTTCTTTTACCATCAAGCCGGGAACGTATATCCATAGCGATCCATGCGAATACGATATTGGTATCTGGCTTTCACCGGGGCATAATATAAAATGGAATGGCTTGCCGGATAACCGTATACTTTTCAGCTTTGTTCCTGAAGTGCCGGATTGGAATAACTGGCATGGAATTGTAATCGAGGGTGAACCGGCTGGCTTTGAAATGAACTATTGCGATATTCAATTCGCAACTAATGGTATATATCAATTTGGAGTTGGAGACCTGAAAATCCAGAACAATCGCTTTTGGGGTTGCAATACAGGTGTTGTGAAAAATGGTCCCGGGAAAATCGAGATAGCAAATAATGCATTTCAGGAAACGTGGGATACTGGGATTGACGTCTTCATGGAAAGAGCCTTAGAGCCAAATTATCTGTCTGAAGCATCAAATGACACCGAGGTGATCATCACAAATAATACAATTGTTGGTTCATATTATGAAGGGATGGGCCAAAACTATGGTATTGTTGTTCATGGTGTCAGTGATTTTGAAGATGCAGGTATCGTTGAGATAGCAAACAATCTTGTGGTTTCAAGCTATGCTTGTGCAATAGTACAAGAAGGTGGGTATATGCTGTGCCAGGGCCGTAAGAACAATGCCTACTGGAACAACAACCTTAATGTTAATCCGGGAAATCCTATCCCCGATGTAAACGGGGTTGATCTTTTGTATGATCCCTTCGAATACTACTATGACAGCGGCACAACTTTCCTATGGCGAGAATCGGAGGCTGTTGATGGCGGGCTTTTTGAGGTTGATGAAACGCCTTTGGTATATATGAGCACATCTGTCGATGGGAAAGCCGACACAGGGATGCTGGATATAGGGTATCACTGGACTGCATGGGATTGGT
The DNA here is from genome assembly GCA_013349435.1 of Planctomycetota bacterium. Classification (GTDB taxonomy): domain Bacteria; phylum Planctomycetota; class Phycisphaerae; order Sedimentisphaerales; family Anaerohalosphaeraceae; genus QNBT01. The sequence continues at coordinate 14,042 of DUZQ01000052.1, forward strand.
CTAACGATGGACTTATCCTTGACGCAGATGTTAATGAGGACTATGTCGTAGATTGTAATGATCTGTATTACCTTTCGTTAAGCTGGCTTGAGGATCCGAATGTTCCCCCTGATCCCAATGACTACCCGGGCGGTGTGTTACCGACTGACCCTAACCTGTTTTATCTTTTTCCGAACAAAAGGGCCGACATCAACGAGGATATGATCGTGGACTACGTTGACTTTGCCCTGTTTTCAAAACAATGGCTCTGGGAAAGTGTGCCGGGAATAGGAAAGATTGATGCCGAGTTTGATCAGGACCCGTGCAATTTAAGCGGTATTGTGACAGTTACATTTAACACTTACGGTGCTGACCCTCCTGTTACAGAAATAATAACCCTGATGGATGGTCTGCCCGTTGAAGATGGCGAGTGTTCTACAGATTTCCTGCCTTATGATGTATCTTCTCCAACAATAGGCTTTGACACGCGAGAGCATGAAAACGGCCGGTGTGAGCTTAAATTTATCGGCCTGAGGCCCGATGCACCTGCTGTGTGCAGTTCGGTTATCCCGGTAACTTTCAACAATCAGCACACCAATGTTAAGATAACCAGAGACGACAACTACACATATATTTTTGCATCGCCCGATGCAAACAGCACCGCAACTGTTAGGATTATCGACCCCCGTTATGAGTCAGGCACTGAAGAGGTAGTGATTGAAGAGGTATTTACCGGAAGGATTGCAACACGGATTCCGGATTCTTATATCCAGCGGCCTGATCTGCCTTACAATGTTATAATAGACTGGGATGATGGCGGAGAAAAGTCAGGAGGTGAAGTAACAGAGGCAGATATTGAGAGGATTATCAAAAGAGGATTTGATAAAAAAGACTTTCCTCTGGATGCCTTCTACACAACCCTTGTTTCTGTAGGAAATGGTGGTTGGCTTAATTGGCGAAGAAGTGTGATGGGTTCTCAGGAACATATATATAAGACCGTGATTCGGGAATCAGAGTTGCAGGGACATCCATGCATTTTCATCCATCCGACTGAGAAAGTCAAGGAGTGGCCTTTTAAAACACTGATGGACAACTTCGATATAATCAAGTATTGCCTGTACATATATGATGTCTCAAGATGGGTGCACTTTTCGCATGGTAGTTATGAATTTAGGTCAAAAGAAGATAACAAAATTTATCGGAGGCAAAACATCGACATAGGAAATAAACGGGTTTTCAGCCATCTATATACGGATTACTCTGATGAAGATAGACCACCGGGATTGATAAAGCTTCCGGACAATCTTGAGAAATGTCATTCATTAAGGGAATTGGGATTCTGGCAGGAGGGATGGCACAAATTAACTTGGGTAGAATTTAAGGCATGTGAATCCGGTGTTACTGAGGAATTTCCAGAGAACCTTGGTATGCTGGATGGAGGTCAACCTGAAGGAGGGTCTATATTTTGCGGATGGAAAATAAAGATTCCTCAAAACGACTCTGCGAGTGGAAATAAGTATAATCTATGGGACCGGCAAAAGTGGGAGTATCTTGGACAAGGTAATATGCTGCGTACTGCCAAGACTAATGCTTTAGAGAATCCAGAAAAGACAGGTATTACACAAATGGAGATTAATGCTGAGTATGTCCATTATGGTGTGGACGATCAATATGCGTGGTGGAACTGGCCTTCTATAGGTGAGGGATACTGAGAACAGAAATGAGACTTAGGATATCTATTTGGGTCATCGTGATACTATGCTGCCTTGCTTTGGGGATCCGGCAAAAAGAAGACCTCGGCTTAATATGGCGGGAATATGTATCTCTTGGCCGGGACTTTGAATATGACGGCTCTCTTTTAGCGCCCCGCAAGCCTTTGATAAGGGATAGCGTTGCTCGCAGTGACCCTGAAGCGGCGGCGATAGTGGAGGGACAACTACGCGGATATGAGGAGGCTGACGATCGCATTAACGTGCTTGCTGAAAATGTGATCAGATTCCCGGACAACGAATTATTCCTGTTCAGGCTTGCCTGCGGGCTTTCAGTTTATCGCGATGTCTTCGACCCCCAAATCGTGCTGCTGATGGCAGAGAAACTCATCAATTTAGACCCAAAAAACGCCAACTACCGCCTTCTGAAGGCCTACGCCCTGTTTAACAACAGAGATGGCAATGATATTGAAGCTGCTCTTGAAGAACTTGATTATGCCAACAAATGTTCGATAAGTGCACCCTTATATGAAAAGTATAAAAAACGAACGATAAATATTGCTAACAAAGCAAAACTGAGTTCTACTCTGACAGAACGATTGTCCTGGTCACGTCAGAGGACTCCTTCGTTTGTATTTGAGTTCAGGTGGGATTTAATCAGACATGCGCATCTGGCTTTTACAAATGGTAACTATACATCAGGCAGGCATGTTGGCAATTCGCTGTATGGTATGATGAAGCGTGAAATCCAAGATGGGGGAATGGCTGGCTGGGAGAACCCAAGAAAGGTCGGATCCATTCCGCATTTTGGACTCTGGGATCTTCCACAACAGTTAGAACTTCAACGAGCGATGCTGTCTGATGAAGAAGCTCGGCAGAAGCGGCTTGAATTGTGTGCGTTAGCGGCTGGAGACCAAAAAACCAGAGAGGAAAGGGCAGAGCACAAATCTAAAATTGAAAAAAAACAAGACAAACTAAATGAATTCTCGATGTTAACGGCTGCACATTGCGGTAAGATGGTAGCAGCGCTTGCTTCGGCTTGGCTTCTGTTATCTATGATTTCGCTGGTCTGTGGCTTTGGGCAAAAGTCAAAGGTCGGATTTGCCGGCATCATTCTGTTTCTTTGCGGTTGCTTGTGTTACTTTCTGAGCGCCGAAGGCATATCGATTGATAGGATATTGTGGGCCCCTTGTTGTTGTTATCACTACCCGTTCACCGAAGCTCTCAGGCCTGCGGTAAGGTCAGCATACATGGTCGAAGAAGCCACACCGTTCATGGTGGGGCCAGTACTTGCGATGCTTACCTTGTGGGGGCTGAGTTTTCTCAAACCGGCCAAAGGTGCGTTTTGGAGATTATGGAATCGCAGGTTCCTGATAGCTGTTCTGATTGGAGCGGTGCTGACTGCGCTTTTGCAGGCAGTATCAGCAGTCCAGGACCTTGCGCCCTGGGCAAGATACCTGCTTTTGTTCGGCGTTAATAGCTTTCTCATCTATATGGTAATAATGTTCGGCTGGTGGCTGTTCAAGTGCAGATTAGTTTGGTTTCTGGCCATAGCAATACCTTTGGGCTTCCTGACGTTTTTGATGAGCGGGTACACTTACCTCAGATATGTGCCTATGATTTTATTTGCCATAATCTGGGCCCTGGTTGCTGTAAACAAGCCATCAAACCCAAAACATACCATCAAAGCACTTTCAGTCTTTTTCAGCAAAAAACCTGAATTTGCCGGGCTTCGCAGAAATTGCATCTACCTTACAGGCATATTTATTGTTGTTTACTGGATACTGTTTATCTCGTTGGCCCCGCTTCTCGCCCGGGATATAAAGTCATACGCAAAAGGATATGACCGTTATGACTACAAAGTTTCTCTTCCCGAAGCCAACGAGGCAACTTATCAGCAGGTACTAAGTTGGTTTGACAAAAAAGACCTGGATAAAAATGAAGTACACGGATTGATTTCCCTCATTATGCCGGAAGATTTGCCCGGTGTTCTGGAAAAACTGAAAGAAAGAGAATTTGCCAAACCCTCACATATGGATAAGTATTATGGACCGGTTGCATCGAAAAGGTCCAAGCTAAAACAGGCGAATAAATTGAATGACTCTGACTTGATTGCTGCTATGACCTATTGCGGCAGAGACGTGGTAAGTATTATCGTTGATTTTATGGACAACCCCCAAACCGAAAGAGCGCTGGTGGCAAGAGCAAGATTGGGGGATATAACCGTAAAGGAAAAGCTGGAGGCAATCTGGAAGGAGCGAATGCAAGACTGTGTCAGCCTCAAAGAAGAGTATGAGTATATAAAAAGAAAAATTCAAGAGTCGGGCGATTGGCCTCATTGGAAAAATGTTGTCTTTGCCAATGACATTGTCGGAGCCCTGGCATGTATTTCCACGCCTGATGAGGCAGCCGGTCGCTTTCTCGATTTTATAGAGAAGCAAGAAGTCTCCGATTTGACCCATAATTATGAAATGTTCAATAATATAACTTTATTACCAACGGACCACGCCCTCAAGGTGGTCAAAATGTATTTAGCCCAAGTAAGCAATGGGAAATATTTGGGCGAAGATGCCAGCTATATACTTCTTCCTCTGATGGAGCTTGATGGATTGTATGCTGACAGACAAATTGCCGAAGATGTTCTCAAAATAAGGTTTTCGGACAAAAATGCGCGTAACAATTATGTCGCGTCGCAAATGTCACCATATTTAACAATTGAATCGTCTGAGTTGCTTAAGAGGGGATTAGACAGCCCAAATGAAGATATGCGGGCATGGTGCGTTTGGCAACTGCGGCGAATTGGCTACAGGTGGAACAAGGATGAAATCGATAAGCTGCTGGCCGACAAAAGCCGGAAGGTCCGTGCTAATGCAATGTTGGTAACCGACAGGCCGGTTCCAGAGGACGAACAGAGCAGTTTCGTAAAGCTCATCGGGACTCTCGTTGGATGAGACGGGATTGATTTTTGGAGTAGTGATAAACCAGAAATGTGGATAGCCAAAATTCCTTGTAAAGAATTAGCCCCCATCTTAACGGAACTTTTTGACAAATACGGGCTGTAATATGGAAAAGAAAGAGCATTGTTTTGGTTTACTTATTTATGCCTGCGTAGGAGCATTTTTTTTCATTTATGCTTTACCCTATCATTATCCTTATATAGTAGTTCATATGGCAGAAGGCTTGTTTAGTAATTCATATTCGATCTCTTATTATATTAAGCATGGGTGTAATGCACGAGCAATAGCTCTAATTGCGGGCCAATATTCCCGTCATACAACAATGCTGGGATGCTTAGCAGGCACTCTAATCGGTACAATGGTACTCGCCGAATTTGTCCTCTATAGAAGGTTAGGGAAAAGGTTGTTTTGTAATGCTTCAGTCGGAATTGGACATTTCCTGAATTTGAGTTAGTATGTAAATCAAAGAAAGGAAATGAACATGGCTAACAAACGCAAAAAGTTCTCACCAGAGGAAAAAGTCAGGCTTCTACGCCTGCATCTGATCGAAAAAGAGCCGGTTTCCGACATCTGCGACCGCAACGGTCTCAATCCCAACGTGTTTTATCGATGGCAGAAAATATTTTTCGAGAATGGAACGGCTGCTTTTGCTCAGACCGGCAATGGACGCAAGGACGCCCATTCTAAAACTTTAGAGAATAAAATCTCGAAATTACAAGCCAAATTGGCGGGCAAAGATGAGGTGATCGCTGAGATCATGGCATCGCACGTGCGCTTAAAAAAAAGTCTTGGCGAGGTTTGAACAAATCCTGGGCCCAGCCTGATGTACGTGATGAGGTGGTTGATTACGTGCGTTACTGGTCGGACAAAACAGGCATTAAGGCAACGAAAATGATTCGATGGATTAAAATTACTCGCAGCAAATATTACGATTGGCTCAATCGCTACGGCAAGGTCAACGAGCACAACGCCTGGATCCCGCGTGATTTTTGGCTTACCGATTATGAAAAGCAGGCTATTATCAATTATTATCACGACAACCCATTGGAAGGTTATCGCCGATTATGCTATATGATGATGGACGATGATATTGTCGCGGTTAGTCCTTCCAGTGTGTACCGTGTATTGACAAATGCAGGTCTGTTGAAACGCTGGAACCGTAAAACCTCGAAAAAAGGCAATGGCTTCGATCAGCCTCTAAAGGCCCACCAGCACTGGCATATCGACATTTCGTACATTAACATCTGCGGCACATTTTATTATATGTGCAGCATATTAGATGGCTTTAGCCGTTATATTGTCCACTGGGAAATCCGTGAAGCAATGAAAGAATCTGATGTTGAAATTATCCTGCAGCGGGCACGAGAAAAATTTCCCGATGCCAAACCCAGAATCATCTCAGACAACGGCCCGCAGTTTATCGCAAAAGACTTTAAGGAATTTATCAAAATCAGCGGTATGACACATGTAAAAACCTCGCCATATTATCCGCAGAGCAACGGCAAACTGGAACGTTATCACAGAACAATCAAGGGCACCTGTATTCGGGTAAACACTCCGTTGTCACTGTTTGATGCACAACGGCTTGTAACCGATTTTGTGGACCATTACAATAACAGGCGTTTGCATAGTGCGATAGAATATATTACACCAAAAGATAAACTTCAAGGCCGAGCGGAATTTATCCTGGCCCGGCGTGATGCCAAACTTGCCGCTGCCAGAGAAGCTCGTAAAGCCAAGAGGAAAGCATCGTGATGAAACGAATCTTGACATTGATGAGTGAACTGATAATAATGCTATTGGCTGGCAAAACGGAAGCGGGCTCTGCTGAGGAGCAACTCGCCAGGGATAGCCAACTGAAGGCGACGAATTGTCGTGGGGGTGGTAGTTTAACACCTGCCATCCCGTTTTATGAACAGGGGCAATTCGGAGCTTTCTCATGCCTAAAAAAACCTCCTTGCCGAAGGCAAGGCAGTCTCTTAATTACGAAGTGGATTTGTCCAATTCACGCTGAACCAGTACAGCCTTACGGCAAAGATAAAAAAATTGCTCGGATACTAATGAATAAAGAAAGATGGGACCAACCATTTGATCGTATTGATCCAAGCGGGGGGAATTACTTGAACAAAAAGGAAAAAGTTCAAGAAAAACTTGGAATAGATGATAAGTATAAGGAGATAAGTCAAATCGAGAAATCTTTAGCCGATAAAGAACAAAAGGATCAACATGAGCGTAAACTCTATAATACTTGTAATTTGGCTAGAAAAAACCTTATGGCGATAGTAAGCTTTTCTGTTCGAGCAGAGGTCATAAATGATATTCTTTCGGAATTAAATAAAAATGAATTAAACGAAAGCCTCGTACATGCGTTTGTACAACTGCCTAAATTTATTGCAGAAGACTATAGCAAGTTACTACAACCTGAATATATTAAGATGATCAGGCAGTTTAGTGAAAAATACGACGAAGAAGGTCTGACCCGTGAAGAACAGGTAGAATTATTTCAGGCACATCAAGAAATCAATAAACAAATACTGGATGAATTGTACAGAATCCAAGATGATTTTGAAGAAATCTTACAGATAAATGAATCTCAAGAATAATTCCGAAGAAGGTCAAATAAGCCAAATAAAAAGTGGATATTAAGTACTGTTGTTCTTTTGTGGGACTTCTCGACAAATACGGGTTATAAACTATAATGAAGAAAACTAAATTACAATGGGAGTTTGAAATTGCGTTGGCCTAAATTAAGAGAATTGAAAGAAGCGGTAACAGTCATTTTTTCGCCACGTTTTACTACGCGTTTTCCGGCGGAGCCTTGTGTTGTGCCGGAAACATATCGCGGCAAAGCGGAATTTGACCTGGATAACTGTATCGGGTGCGGTGCGTGTGTAAACGTTTGTCCGACCGATGCTCTGACTCAGGTTGACGACATCGGGGCGGACCCGCCACAAAGAAGAATCACTTACCGGTATGACGCCTGTATCTTCTGCGGGAACTGTCAGGATAACTGTACGACAGAGAAGGGCATAAAGCTTTCCAAAGAATGGGATTTGGCGACTTTTGACAGGGCCCAAACGAGCGAAACACACCAGTTCGAGCTTCAGATGTGCGAGAAATGCGGTGCGATAGTCGGGCCGAAGAAGCACCTGGTCTGGCTTGCGGAGAAATTAGGCCCGCTTGCCTATACCAACCCTTCGATTCTGTTAGCCAAGAGTGCGGATTTGCTTAACCTTCCTGCAGGTGAGGGGGCAAAGGAGATTGCAGAGGAAGGTGAAGAGTCGGCTCAGGCGAAGGATTTTATGCGCATATTGTGTCCGAAGTGCAAGTGTGAGTTGAATATACGACTATAAGGCCGACGGGGCCATGAGCACTTACGATGAATTGTGCGAGCAGCTAAAAGCAATCCGCGGTCACAGCACACTTATCATTGGAATCGGCAACAGACTCAAAGGCGATGACGGTGCGGGCTGTATAGTTTGTGAGCAGCTAAAAGAAATTCCACCCGGGCAGGTGATAGACGCCGGTACCGTACCTGAAAATTACATCGGGCCGATTATAGAAAAGAGGCCGGAGGTTCTTGTTGTCGTCGATGCCGTCGATTTCGGCGGTGCGGCGGGCCAGGTAAAGATTTTCAAGCCTGAGGAACTGAATTCAGCGGTGTTTTCCACGCATTCTCTTTCACCACGGCTGTTTGTTGATGTTATTTGCCAAAGTATCCCGCTGGAAGTGTACTTTGTGGGCATCCAGCCCCAAGACATAACTCTGGGGGAAGGCCTGAGCAG
>DUZQ01000053.1 GCA_013349435.1 Planctomycetota bacterium
AGAGGATTAACCTTTAGACATGAACAAAGGCTGATTAAAGCCTGACCAGCAATATCAGATTGTATTGATTTGATATTGTAAGATTTTTTAAGCGTGGCGGTTTTCACAGCCGCCACGCTTTTTGTGTAACTTCCAAGGCAGGGTTCCACGCCGTTATTAGCCCGGCCGCCCACAGCGGTAAAGACCAATAGGGTGAAAATCGACCGCTTGACAGAGACAGGCAGGGTGGTTAATCTTAGCGTCTGAGATCGGTTTAGTAACAGGACTTTATTGTATGTATGACAACGATACAGCGCTGACGGTTGAAAATCTTTCGACGCATTTCTTTTTGGAAGAAGGGGTTGCAAAAGCGGTCGATGACATCGGTTTTAGAGTAAAGAAAGGGCGAACTTTTGCTCTTGTCGGCGAGAGCGGCTGCGGCAAAAGTGTAACAGCTCTTTCTATTATGCGGTTGATTCCCGACCCTCCCGGCAGGATTGTATCCGGCAGGATTCTCTTTGACGGTGCAGATATTCTTGCGCTCAGTGAGAAGAAGATGCGTTATGTTCGTGGTAACAGGATTGCCATGATTTTTCAGGAGCCGATGACCAGTCTGAATCCAGTCTATACGGTCGGCAGTCAGATTGTGGAAGCTGTTAAGATTCACCAGAAAAAAGACACTCGCCGGGCCTGGTCGGATGCCGTCAGGATGCTGAAGAAAGTAGGCATCGCCGATCCCACCCAGAGAGTGCGCCAGTACCCTCATCAGATGTCCGGGGGGATGCGACAGCGGGTTATGACAGCGATGGCGGTAAGTTGCAGGCCGGACGTTTTGATTGCTGATGAGCCTACGACCGCGCTGGATGTTACTATTCAGGCACAGATACTGGATTTGCTGGATGAGTTGCAGGCCCAAAATAACATGAGTATTTTGTTAATAACCCACGACTTGGGTGTCGTAGCCGAGCGTGCAGACGATGTTGCGGTCATGTATGCATCAAAAATTGTGGAAAAGGCCCGGTCGGAACCTTTCTTCGCCGAGCCTGTTCATCCCTACTCCCGGGGACTATTAAAATCTCTGCCGCAGTTGAATTTATCGCCGGAGCGATTATCAACTATTGCCGGCACAGTACCCGAACCGCTGCATTTTCCAACCGGCTGTAAGTTTCATCCCCGTTGTCCGACAGGCAGTAATGATAAGAGATGCCAAACGACAGAACCACACCTGCGTGAAATCAGCCCCGGACGCCAGGTTGCGTGCTGGTATGCACCCGGTTATGAAACAGCCTCCGAAAGAGCCGAGTATGAGTCGAAGTATGGAAAACGAGAACAACAATCTCTTGAAAATCGATGAACTGAAGACCTATTTTGCAATCAAAAAGGGTCTTTTGCGTCGCACAGTCGGCTTTGTCAAGGCGGTCGATGGTGTGAGCTTTCAGATACGCCGCGGGCAGACTCTGGGGCTGGTCGGCGAAAGCGGCTGCGGCAAGACCACCGTTGCAAGGACAATCGTTCGGTTGGTGCCGGCGACATCGGGCCGGATATTTTTTGATAATGCCGACGTTTTGTCCGCCGACAAATCCCAAATGCGCAAAATTCGCAGGGACATGTCGCTCATTTTCCAGGACCCTGTCGGCTCACTGAATCCGAGAATGACCGTTGGCAATATCGTTGGCGACCCCTTAAGGGTCCTTAAGAAAATGACGGGCGGCGAACTTGTTGACCGTGTTGCGATTTTGCTTGCAAAAGTCGGGCTTTCGGGCGAATATATTAACCGTTATCCACACGAATTCTCCGGGGGTCAGCGTCAGCGAATAGGTATAGCACGTGCTCTGGCGCTGGAGCCGAAACTTGTTGTGTGTGATGAACCTGTAAGCGCGCTCGATGTCTCGATTCAATCGCAGATATTAAATTTGCTCAAGGACCTCCAGGCCGAATTCGGTCTGACGTATCTGTTCATCGCACACGATTTGGCGGTGGTGAAGTTTTCCTGTGATGAGGTGGCTGTGATGTATCTGGGCAGGATTGTCGAACGGGCAGATGCTAAAGAGTTGTACGACAACCCTATGCATCCTTATACGCGGGCGCTGATGTCCTCAATACCACACGTTGACCCTTCGCTCCGCGGCCGAAGAACCGCATTAGGCGGCGAAGTCCCCAGTGCCTTTGAGCCGCCTAATGGCTGCCCATTTCACCCCAGATGCCCTCTGGCCGAACCCAGGTGCAGCGAGATAGTGCCGCTTTTAGAGAAAAAAACCGGCCGCTTGGACCACTTCGTCGCCTGCTGGAAAGCTGACGGCTAATAATAAAAGCTGTGCGCCAATTATAATCAAGGCCCGGCTGAACCACACTTGCGGCAGCATAGTTTATGAATAGTCTTGGAATTCTTTTTTTGCTTTTAGCTCCTTAGACAACATTACCGGGGGCAACCAAGATGTCTTATTACCAGCATTTATCCAACATTTGAATCTTGAAGCTCCAGGCGTACTCGCAAGGCAGGGGGGCGGGCAACTCTTCAATCACGAGATTATTGCCCTCCAGATGCCAGGTCAGACTCTTATCGCTGCCAAGCATGCGGACCATGGAGCCTTTGACAGGCCTTACACCAGGTAGAGTATAGGGAACCGTTGGCTTCTTGCTCTCTTCGTAGTCGGCAAAACCGCGTTTAGTAGGCCATTTGTTGCCCAGGTCAATCGCGTAGAGATAATTGCCTTTCTCAGTGAACCTTACAGTGCCGCCCTTTGCCTGCCAGACATCCACTCCGCCGGCTTTGAAAGGTGCAGCTCTGGCTGCGTAAAGGGCTTCCTTGTTAATTGCCATCCACGCACCAAGCCTCTTCAATCCTTCAATCTGTGCCTTCGGAAGAGTCCCATCGGCCTTTGGAGCCACATCGAGAAGTGTTACACCGTTTTTGCTGATCCTATCGACGATCCCATCCACCAGCATATTCACCGGCCTGCAGCCCACGCCTTCGGCATAAGCCCAATAGTTGCCGATCGGCACATCCTTTTGCCAGCGCTTTGGGTACGGCTCTTTCATGCCGCGCCATTCCCATTTGCCCCCGGGGAATTCCCCGCCCTCAATATCGAGAACGGTGTGTTGAAGCATAGTCTCTGATCTGCCTTTCTGGGATATCAGCACACCTGCTGTATCCCATTGTTCGCCCTTGTTGTAATAGTCTGACACAAATTTCAGCCATCTTTTCCTGTTGCTGCTAAGAATCGGATTATCAATCCACAACTGGTCCGGCCGATATTTTTCCATAAGTTCATACATTTTTTTGGTATATTTTTGTGGAGAGTCCGCTTCGAAGAGGTCTCTATACTTCGGGTTCCTGACATGAGAGTCCGCGGGGGCGAATTCCCACGCTTGTCCGAATAACGAACCAGGGTGTTCATGGACTGTGGCGACGGTCTTCATGCCCCGCTTCCTGACAGCCGCGAACAGCTCTTTCGTAAAATCACGTTTTGGCCCAGTGGTGAAGGAATTTATCGAATCATACGTGCTATTATACATGGGGTACCCGTCACCATGTTCAGCGGCTAATCCCGCATAGTCACAACCGGCGTAATTGAACAGCTCCGCCCATTCATCCGGGTCCCATTTTTCCGCCTTGAACAGCTCAATAAGGTAGGGATAGCCGAACTTTTCCGGATCACCGTAGGTTTTGACATGGAACTCATACACCCCCAGTGGGTCTTTCGGGTTAGCGTTATAGCCTTGTTCGGTGTAACATTTGTATATCCCGCCCCCGTACCATATGCCGCTGTCCACTCTCTCACTGGGTAATTTAAAGGCGAAACCCGGTACCGAACCGGGGCTCCAGTGAACATAGACTCCCAGCACGGCGTCTTGAAACCACTGTGGGCACTCCCACTTAGAAAGAGATTCCTCGGTTGGCTCATACCTAACTTTTTTTTTACTCTCTGGTTTACCAGCAACTTGAATCTTAAAGCTCCAGGCATGGTCGCACGGCAGCGGGTCGGGCAACTCTTCAATCACAAGGTTATTACCCTCCAGATGCCAAGGCAGGCTCTTCTCGCTGCCAAGCATTATAATCTCTGAGCCTTTTATCGGTTTTACGCCAGGAACAGTATAGGGAGCAGTCGGTTTATTGCTGTCTGGATAATCAGCAAAACCAAATTTTGAGGGCCAGACATTACCAAGGTCGATCGCATACAGGTAATTGCCTTTCTCGGTGAACCTTACAGTGCCGCCCTTTGCCTGCCACTCATCCACTCCGCCCTCATTGAAAGGTGCGGGCCTGGCTGCGTAAAGGGCCTCCTTGTTGTGCTTCATCCAGTCGCCTAATTGTTTTATTCCGTCGATTTGTTCCTGGGGCAGTGTGCCGTCGGCTTTGGGCGCAACGTCTAGGAGCGTCACGCCGTTCTTGCTTATCCTGTCAACTATGCCGTCCACCAGCATGTTCACCGGCCTGCAGCCGACACCCTCCGCGTAGGCCCAATAGTTTCCGATAGGTACGTCCTTCTGCCAGCGCTGCTCCTGCGGTTCTTCCATGCCCTCCCATTCCCAGATACCGTCTGGAAAAATCCCGCCTTCCAGATCCAGGACCGAACAGGATAGCGGCGCACTTCCTCCTTTGTGAGAAATTAAAACTTCTTTATTCCAGGACTCGGCGGAATTAAAATAATGTGCAATAAAGGCTTTCCACTGTTCTTCTTCACCATAGGCATACTGGAACCACATTTGATCCGGTTGATACTTGTCAACGACTTCATATAATTTATTATAAAGTTCTTCGTCAGACTCTTCTTCATACAGGTCTGCATATTTGGGATTGTTAACATTCACACCCTCGGGACAAAGTTTTCTGCCTGCATCATATATCTCTCCGGGCATTTCATGAAAAGTGATTACTGTTTTCATCCCTTGTTTTCTTGCAGCGGCAAACATTTCACCTACGACATCTCTCCGCGGGCCTTTCGCCATAGCATTGTAAGTATCGTATTTGCTATCCCACATCGGAAAACCATCGGAAAACTGGCCGCAAACACCCGCAAAATCGGCGCCGGCGTGTTTGTATAATTGTGCCCACCGGTCCGGGTCCCACTTTTGGGCTTTGAACAACGGTACTAAATCGTGATACCCAAATTCGCAAGGATTCCCGTATGTTTTCCGATGAAAGTCATAAACGCCGAAGTTGTTTTGCTCGGCGTCGTTGGGTACATACATGAACCATCCGTACCATAAGCCGCTGTCAACCTGCTCGGAACCATCGTTAAAGCGGTAGCCTGGCACCGAATAAACCCCCCAGTGGCAATAAAAACCCAGAACCGCATCTTCGAACCACTGCGGCACCTGCCACTTAGAAAGAGACTTCCAAGTCGGTTCATATTTACTTGTGTTCTTACTCTCTGGTTCACCAACAACTTGAATCTCAAAGCTCCAGGCATAATCACACGGCAGGGGATCAGGAAGCTCTTCAATCACAAGATTATCACCATCCATATGCCAGGGCAAACTCATATTACTGCCGAACATCTTTATCTTGGAACCCCGCACAGGCTTTACATCAGGAATTTCATATGGCACTTGCGGCTCTTCAAGGTCGATAGCAAATAGATAATCATTTTTTCTAAGAAACCTTATCGAACCCGACTTCCAGTCATGACTTGCAACAGTGGCGAATGAAGCAGGAACCGTAGCATAAAGTGCAGATTTGTTGATGGCCATCCATTTGCCCAGTTCCTTTAATCCCTCAACCTGCGATCCCGGCAAAGTCCCGTCCGCTTTGGGCGCGACATCCAGAAGCGTCGCCCCGTTCTTGCTCATCCTGTCCACGATTCCATCCACAATCGTATTGATAGGTCGGCATTGGGCATCGGGCGAGTATGCCCACGAAGGAAACTCATCTATCTTGCTGAAGCTGCCCAACGTAATATCGGTCTGCCATTTTTGCCTTACCGGCTCTTCCTTCCTCCCCACCTCGATATCCAGTACCGAGCAGGACAGCGGTAGCTGTGTATTCTTGTGACTGACCATCACGTCCCTGCCCCACTTCTGGGCCGCGTTGAAATAATAAGCGAGAAATTCCTTCTGATAATCCGAAGGCGGTGACCCGTCGAACCACATCTGATCCGGCTGGTACTTGTCCACCAACTCCAGTATTTTGTGATACCATTTTTCTTGGAATCCTTCGGGCATCGGTTCTCCCGGTTCGTGGTCGCCGTACAGGCCGACATACTTCGGATCTCTGACATCGACACCCTCCGAGCACAGCTTCCGCCCCTCGTCGAAGTACCACCAGATCGGGAACTGGTGAATCGAGGTGAAAAATTTCATGTCATACGCTCGCACCGCCTCAGCCATCTCACCGACAATATCGCGCTTTGGACCCTTGCCTGCGGCATCCCACTCGTCGTCCTCCGCGTCCCACAACTCGAACCCGTCATGATGAACCGCAACCGGCCCAGCATAATCCGCACCCGCATGCTTGAACAAGGCAGCCCAACGCTTCGGATCCCACTTTTCGGCCGTGAACATCGGCACAAAATCCTTGTACCCCCACTCCGTACCCGGCTCGCCATAAGTTTCCTTGATATATTCATAGGTACTCTCATACCCCTCCGGCAGGTGCTGCCACTCCAACCCGCTCTTCTTATACATGTTCATCCCCGTCCAGCATCCGTTCCCGGGAACTGAATAAATCCCCCAGTGGAAGTAAATCCCCAGCACCGCGTCCTCGAACCATTGTGGCGCAGCATTTTTCTTTGACAAGGATTCCCATGTCGGCTCATATTTTTTTGCTTCTACCTGCTGAAGGCTAAAAGCCATCAAGCCGGTCAAAACCATAGCAATTAATCTTTTAATTTTCACCTTTGTTCATCCTGTACAATTATGAATTCAATCAATTTCAAACGAAAGTCTTATTGTCCGATGAGTTTTACGTCATTTCAACCAAAACTCGTTCGGACATAGCCTCACCAGCACTTGTCTAATATCTGAATCTTAAAGCTCCATGCGTAGTCGCACGGCAACGGGTCGGGAACTTCTTCGATCATCAGGTCGCCCTCACTCTCGTACTCGCTATCCTCTTCATCCAGCACCACACGCCATTTGAGAGGTTTATCACAACCTAACATCTTAATCTCGGAGCCGCGCAAAGGTCTTATGTGCGGAATTTTCAAGGGAGCCTTCGGCTCCTCGAGATCGATTACGTAAAGGTATTCCTTCTTCCTCAAGAACCTCATAGAGCTATATTTACTTAGAAACGTCCCGCTTTTGTCAAAGGGCGCAGGCACCGTCGCGTGAAGGGCCTCTTTATTTATTGCCATCCAGTCACCAAGCTTCTTCAGGCCCTCCACCTGTTCCTGGGGCAGCGACCCGTCCGGCTTCGGTGCAACGCTGAATAAAGCCAGCCCGTTGTTGCTTACATTGTCCACAATTATTTCTATTATTTCATCCAGGTCCTTACAGCCTACCCTCGGCGTATATGCCCAGCTTCTTCCTAAGGGGATGTCGGTTTGCCATTTTTGGGGCCGGGGATTCGGCAGGAAACCGATTTCGAGGTTCAACGGTGAAATTTGAGGTGGAAGGTCCTGCCTCCTGTTTTCCCATAATTTTTTACTTGTTACAACGACTTCTTTTTCCCACCTGTCGGCGGCATTAAAGTAGTAAGCCAGCATTTGCCGCTTCAACGTATCCGGCGGATTACCGGAATCCATATGCTCCCACCAGGCTAAATCGAACTGGTATTTATCAACAAGCTCCTTCCATTTGTTGAGGCGCTCATCCCAGTGTGAATATGGCCAGTCGTCCCCGGGATATCTATTGTTGATTGGTCTTCTATGTGTAGGTTCATGGATCGGACCGTACAGGCCTGTATATTTCGGGTCATTGACATCCACTCCCTTCGGGCACAGCCTCCTGCCGGTATCATAAGTAATATAGGTACGCCAGTTGTGAAGAGCAATGCATGTTTTCAAGCCTTGCTTCCTGCAAGCCTCAACTAATGTTCCGACTATGTCAATACCGGGGCCCATGTCCATAGAGTTCCACTCGTCATAATCGGTATCCCACAAAGCAAAACCGTCATGGTGCTCAGCACCGGGACCTGCAAAGTCGGCACCTGCATACTTAAACAGCTTTGCCCATTCATCCGGATCGTAATTGGATGCTTTCCACAAGGGCACGAAATCCTTGTAACCGAATTCAATGCCGGGCTCCCCATACTTTTGCTTAACTAATCTATATGTCCGGCTGCCCTTCTGATACATTGTCCAGTAGCCGGAACAGCTAAACGCGGGTACAGAGTATGGCCCCCAGTGAAAATAAAAACCTAAAACCGCGTCCTGATACCACTTGGGCGTGGCGTCATGTTTCATCAGAGATTCCCACGTCGGCTCGTAACGAACCTTGTCCTCTGCCGATTTGGAACACGTCTGAGCAGTTGCAGCTTTCTGCCTAAGAGCTTCACAGGCCGGCTGGCAACTGACCTTATTGTGCGATATTTGTTCCTCTGTACAAGAGCTGACTAATGCCGCCAAAACCAAAATACTCATTACATAAATAGATAATTTTTTCGTTTTCATTTTTGACTCCTTTGGCTTTTGAAAAAGATTTTTCCAACTTTCAATCACTCTAATTGAACAAACGGTAATATTCAAAATTTTTTTACTTTCTTATCCAATAAACCGTGCAACTAAAATTATAGTAAATATCTTCGGAAATCTATGAAATATGGTTAAGATGGAACTTTATCGGTTCGTTCGATTCGGCCTTAATCCAGATAATCATCGTCTGCGTTCCATCGGTGTCCCTGATAATACCCTGGCGGAAGTCCTTGCCGGGTGCAACGGTTTTTCCGTTAATTCCCAGGGAAGCCTTGCTGTTACCGCCCCAGTTCTTGATTACAAAGCACGGATTCACAACGGGTGAGTCTTGGGAAGCATCGAGGGCGAAAGAAACCTTTTGAGCTTTTGAGGTTAACTGATACGCCCGCTGTTCCATGCTGTAACCCCGGTCGGTGCAGCCTTTTGCATCGGTTATGTGTGGCGGATTATTCCAGCTCTTTCCGAGAGGAATCAGGCTGTTGACAGGTTTATCGGTAAGGCCGTAAATAATCATATTGCCGTGGCGTGTAACATTTCCCGCTCCGCCCACCGCGGCATGAGTCAGCCGGTCGGTCGTATTGGCGTATCGTCCGTCCGAGGGCATTTGTGAGACGGGCCAATGGTTCCACGGTCCTGCAAACGGGTCATCCGTATATTTCGACTGCTCAGCACTTCCCCATGTTCCTATTCTGCAACGTTTCGGATACACAAGAAATACCTTGTAGTCACTCTTTAGATTGAGCATCGATATTGTCGCATCACGAAGGCGGTTACGCGGGACTCCGTTTGTGCCGGACCACACCATCTTGTGTACCTCACCGTCAAGATTAGCTACGGTAACCGCCTGGAGATTGATATTATCCAGGCACCCCGTTCCGGGCTGGTTTAGAAACTGCACATCGTGCCATCCGGCGTTGCCGTTGCGGAACTTGACCTTACGAACGGCGGCACAATCAGGGTAAATATAATAGTATTCATCGGTCCAGTGGCGGGCCTGGGGGAACAGGTAGGCGATGTCTATTGAAGCGTATCGCCAGTGAACAACCACGCGGGCGTCGGTGTTTTCAATTATCCTGACATGTGCGTGGCGGCACTGCTTGTCGGACATATGCTCGCTACAGCCGTGAGGCCCGCCTACTTCGAGGCTCTGGTCGCTCATCCACTTGTTGTTCTCGGTTACCCAGCCGACCCCGCCGTTAACACCGCGCCAGAATGCAATAGTAGTCGGATAATCATCGAACTTGACGACTACATCATCGTATCCGCTGCCCCGCCAAAGGTTGTTCCACAGTTCGTGATAATCCAGTTCCGTATATTCTGCACCGAATTTTACAGCCCGGCCGGGCCTTCCGGGGAGAATCCTGCGGTCGAGGTCGGGTTGTGCAATAAGTGCATCAACCGGCTTAAAATTTTTATACGACTCGGCAACCTGAGACGAATCTAATGTAGTGTTGTATATCCTGACCTCGTCGATAAGACCTTCGATCCCATATATCCCCGGAAGATGACACACAGGCCCGCGAACGGGATCGGTCGGTCGTCCGGGGGTGTTATTTAAACCGATTAACAAATCCTTATCAGGGATGTTTATTTCACCGCCGGGTACTGAAAGCTCGCCGCACGGCTTACCATCCACATATATTTGCATCTTGCCACTGCCGTATGCTCCTGCAATATGGGTCCAGCGGTACGTTGAAAGCTTCACAGATCCTTGCAACTCCTTTCCATCAACGGTAAATATCGGATAGCCGTAAGGGCCTACGCCGAGATAATACCCGGTCCCTTTTTTTCTGGTTCTGCTTCTTCCATCTTCATCATAGGTTCCCTTCTCTATCGGGCCTGGATCAACCACCGACTGGTGCACCAGAGGTGCCCAGTTCCAGGGATAAGCTCCAAGGACCACCCATGCCTCAAGTGTAAGCTCATCTTCTAAAGCCGGCGCCTCGGCAGCCGACAAGGATACGCTTGAATTGTAACCATCAAAAGCCAGGGCCGTTCCCGATATGCCCTTTTTCCACAGGGTAACATTACCGGTAATAACACAATCTTTTCCACTTATGCTTTCTTTTGTAATATCTCTTTTCTCGTAGCTGCGTCGGCCTAATCCCTCATCAAACTTCCAACACGCCGCCGGCGAACCAAGAGAATATGACTTTACGGGTGAACCTTCAATCGACCTGCCGGGCTGCCGAGATGATTTTGCCTGTCTGAGCGATACCTGCTCTATCCCTTCAGGCTTAAGGTTCAGAATCTGAACTGTTACATTTTCTGCATCGTTGTATTCTTCAAGGTTAGTTGTCGCTTCTCTTATCCTCCGTATAACTTTGCCGTCCTTGAATATCTCAAAATACTCGTGCACAACCCCAAAAAATCCGTGCGGTTTCTTAAGGTCGGGCATATATCTCCAGTGAATTAGCACCCGGTTCGGCCCTGTTTCAATTATCCTGACATAAGAATAGACACAGGCAATATCAGCCTGCCGGGCTACAAGGTCCTTAACAAACCATTTGCCTTTTTCCGTCGTCCAGTAAGGAAGATAGCTTGATCGGCGTCCGAATACAAACTGTCGGTCCCTGCCTATGTTTACAATAACATCCGCATATCTTCCCGTTATCGGGCCGGTTCCTTTCCATCGCTCATCCTCATCCTCATCCTCATCCTCATCATCATCATCCTCTTCTTCCTCTTCTTCCTCCTCGGCCTCTTCATCTTCGTCATTTAATTCTTCTTGCTCCTCATATTCCATAGGAAGATAATCCAGCGCCTGCTCCACCGGGATATCGTAATCCAGCCTCGTGTAATATGCATAAAAATCATCTGGTTGGTCTTGAGCTATTGATTTTTCCAAAGGACCACAACATATTATACAAAGGAACATTAATACACAAAAGCTCACCAAAAAAGAACCTGTAAACCGTTTCACTTGTGCATTACTTGTTATTGTTGACATTATAATTTTCCTTTCACAAAATTTACACCAAGTCTCATTAAATCATAACTTTACATAGTTATTTTATAGCTTTGCTTCAGCGATTTCAAGTTTAGTATCTTCATCAAAGTAGCAAATATCATAAAGAGTAACATTATCTTAAGAACACATTTGTTGCTCTTTTTTAAGGTTCAAAGAGCACGGTTGAAAATTTTGTTTTGTTCAGTGTTATACTTTTGACGATTATTAATAATATACTTCTATTGACTATTAACAGGCCAGACCTTCAGTCCGGACGAGATGCCAGCCCGGCGCCGAAATGGTCCGGGCGCAGGATTGTTTTCGTTTCTTACTTCCCCGGAATAGTCTGTGTCGAGATGGAAAATCCATGGTCGAGTAGACGTAATATGTTTCTTGCACTTAGGCATGATTTGTATTCCCTGTTACTCTTCTCTTTCGATTGAGGAGTGTCACAATATTCTGCCATGTAAAAAGCTTCAACGCCCCTCACAGAAATGGACATGATGATTTCCCTCATACAGAAAGTTCAAAACCATATTACCGAACCGCAATTAGCCGGATATATAATATTTCTGTAATATAATTCTACTTTACAACAGGCTGGAGCGTTATCTTAATCGGCTTGGCCGATTCGGTCTTCATCCAGATAATCAGGTCCGTACTTGTTAATGTGTTTGTATGATCATATCGAAAGTTAGTCCCACGCTTGAACTCTTTGTTATCTATTGTGAGTCTCACATTACGATTCCCCCATTTCTTTACGACAAAACAGGGATTTAATAACGGACGCTCAACAGAAGCTTTTACCTTGATACATATAGCACGCCCATCGTCTTGAAACCTGCGTTCGAAGGTATAACAGCGTTGTTCTAAAGAGTAACCCCGGTCTATTATGCTGTTATCAGGGATAATTTCCGGGGCTTGAGCCCAGGAAAGTGCCAGGGGTACCAGCCCGGCGGGGCGTTTATCCTTTGTCATGCCGAACAGCATCACTTGCGACATGGAGTGGTGGTCTTGTTTGTAACACCCCTTAAAAGCGGCTTCTCCGATACAACTGCTGGATGGACGTCCATCTACCACCAGAACCTGTCTTCCGTCGCAGGGTATCTGAGCCGCAGGCCAGTGGTTCCACCAATGGTAACACCACGGCCAGGGTATCTCAGCGCCTTCTACCGTTGGTCTTCCCACTCCGGGTTGTGTTATCATATATGGTTTATATTGGGCCTTGATATTATAGACAAGAATGACCGGATCTTCGACCTGTTCACCCTCCGGGAATCCGCTTTCCCATGATAAGCATGATTCTTCCCCTTTAAGGTTTGCAAGAATCCCAGCCTCTTTGTGGAGTATATCATCAGGCCATAAACCCGGCTGAAGCACGAAATTATCCTGCTCAAACGAATGCCACTCATCCAAACGGCTGCTGTACAGAACTATCTTGCGTGCGGTTACTCCGTCCGGATAAATTGTATAATAATCATCCGACCAGGAGCCCCATCCGGTCATCTCATCTTCGTGAATCAGTTCATAATCTATATTATTCAGCGCATTACGCCAATGGATAATAATACGAGCCTGGTTGTTCTCAACAATGCGAACGTGAGAATAGCGACATTGACGGTCCATCATGGCTTCCTGACAACCCTTCGGGCCATGGACTTCGGCAGCTTCGTGCATAATGCCAATATCGTTTTCCGACCACCATATCGGGTAATAGTTAATCCCATGCCAGTAAGTCAGTGTAAATGGATGTGTATCAAATGTGACTACTACATCGGCAAATGCTCCCATTCTAAAGGACCGGTCGTAATCTTCGTCATAATTTAAAAGGGTATAAGTAGCACCGAATTTCGATTGGTCTTTCGGGCCTGTTGGAATACGTCGAAACTTCAGCGGTTGCAATTGAATGGGCTGAATTCGTTTATAAGCCTTCATTACCTGGCGGTCATTTAATGCAAAATCATAAATCCGAATCTCATCAATTAATCCGTCAAAAGAATAATTAAATGCATGCGTACCATAAGCCCGCTCCGTATAAGCAGGCTTGAGCTTTTTTATGTCTCTTGCAATCCTTAAATCTGAATTGTCGGGCTGTTCGAACGAGCCGTTCGTTTCTAAATGACCCGCCCTGTCTCCGTTAAGGTAAATCGTCACACCTTTCTCCGGATCAAACGTACCCAAAATATGTGACCATTTCAAAACAGGCAGAAATGCGGTTGCTTTTCGGTCAATTTTTATTGTTCCCCCTTCCCCCCGAAAGTATTTACGCCAGCCTGATTTTGTCGTTCCCCACTGAGCATACTTGTCATATTCCGCAAGGGCTGAACGACTCTTGCATTCATACCATCTGCCGTTTATCCCAACATGTAATCCCAGACGACCATCCGCATCGATACCGAAATAAAAGCCCTTATCTTCGTCCCGCTGCATCACAATCGGACACCAGTTCCATGGAAACACCTGCGGAGCGATCCAGGCTTCTATGGTAAATGAGCCGGCTAAATGTGGCACATCCCTCCCCTTGCGTACAATAGCTGTTGTGTTCTCATCAAACTTTAGACACGTCCCTGAAACGCCCTGGACATACTCGAAGTTGCCCCGTATTCTATCACTGTCACCGCTTACACTATCAGTCGCAATATTACCTTCGGTGTCAAACCTCCACCATGCGACTAATCCCTCCTGGGTCGCTATTGCCGGAACCGGCAAAAGAACTATGACCGCAACGGCCGCTAAAATGGGAATTGACTTTTTCATTTGTTTGCCTGTTTACCTGACTGGCAAGTTTACCGAGCTAATACGGCATCAAGTTCAATCTCAAACAACAAATCCTCGCGGCAAATATCGCCGTGTGCCACTGCTATAGGCATATGATGCAGATTGTTTCGACGGCAGAATTCATCCAGCAGCGGCGCGTCTTCTATGTACTTAAAATACGCGATAGCTCTGCTCGTATCTGCCCATTCCATCCCACGGGAACGAAGAATCGCCTCGGCTACTTCCATTGTCAAAGCGATTTGCTTTTGGACATTTCCCACATGAGCCGTCCTGCCGTCCGCCCCGATACTCGCCGTGCCGGATATATACAATCTGCGGTGGTCGGGAAGCACTACTTCGACCGCTCTGCTGAAGGAACTTTTATAATCGACAGCGGGGCACTGCAAAGGTGACTCAACCGCGCTGATGCCGACATTATGACTGTTCTTTGCCTTAATCGCGAAAACCTCTGCAACAATTGCAGCACCGGCGGGATTTGCAACACCAACACCGGTACTTGCAGGAACAAGACAATCGAAAACACCCCGTTCGCCGAAGAACCTCGTGCGTACTATATTAAATTCCGTGTACCACGACAGAATGTCGTTTATATAAAACCATGTACGAACAACATCACAAAAATCCATCCCCACGGTCCCAAGAGCGGCCTCTATCTTTTCAAGAGTCGCCTGCGCCTGTTCGGGGGGCGAACAGGAAATATCGTCCGGTCTCAAGTCGCCTAAAAGGCAGTACCGGGCGTCATCATCCTCAAAAACCCCGCCGACTATACAGCCTTTGTGCCTGACCGGCTCCACCGACATACCCGAAATGGCGTAAACTTGTGTACCCGTCAGTTTCTTGGGAGCCAGACCATACCCCTCTATCCAGGTTACAGGCCATTCGACCGCACCACAACTCTGCGCCAACGCATCCATGCCGCCGGCATACAACTCACAGCCGCCGAACACATCCTGTGTTACTACAGTGGCATTATGTTCGTGAAGAAACCGGCCCAGGTTCTCGAAAATTGAATAATGCCGCCCGTCTTTATCGGGGTGTGCTGTTATATAGAACTTGTCGCAGCAAGGCCTTGAAACCGTAACAACGTCAAGCTCATCTGAAGCAATCTTTGTTATTTCGGCAAAGGACCTGTTTTTTTTACTCATCCGGCTACCTTAACTTACACCCACCCATGTATCAGCTTCTTTAATTAACTTTTTTACAACGTAAGCCGGTTGTTGCCGGCGAATTCCTGCCTGAGCCGAATTGAACGGTTTTTTTGCCGGTATTTGAAATACCTGTAAAAACCAACAAAAGCTATTGAGAAAGAACAAATTCAACCAGGTCGTTGATCTGCTGCTCATTCAACGCGGAAGTCTTTCCGTGTTTGTCGGCCGGATTGTACTTGGTCAAAACCTCTTTAATCGTTACCGCCCGCCCGTCATAAAGATAAGGCCCGGTTCGCCAAACTTCAACCAAAGTCGGCGTATCGAACTTTCGCCCCGTATCCCTGCCTTTACCCGTTCCCACATCATATTTCTTCAAATCGGTGTAAAGCGGTGCAGGATGACACCTCGCGCAACCGGCCTCATCGAAAATATCTTTTCCCCGCTTTGCTGATTCACTCAATCCGCCGCCTTTAAGATACGGACTTTGAACCGGCTCCAGCGATTTTAGATATTCATCCATTGCAACAGCATCGTCATCCGGACGTACCACAAACTGGATATACTTGATTCCGCTGCGAACAGCCGTTTCAGCTCTGTCGCGAACACCCGTAATCATCACCGGCGGCGTCTTGTGTGACAGCAGAAGACTCTTACTGTTTCTCGGATTGCCCATCCCGTCATTTAACAAATCCCAGTTCATCGCATCGGACCTCGCCTGGCCCGGGTGGCAGCTCGCACAGCTTTGCCACTGCTGAAAGCACATCGAAGCATTGTGAAACAGCATCTCGCCCTTACGCTCAACAGTCATCTTTTTTTCAGGCCCAAGCGGTATCGATTTGACATCGGGCAGCTTCTCAGGATTGATTTCAACGACCCCGAGGCTGTCAGAGAAATACTCCGCCGCAAAGACCTTCGTTCCCACAACTGCAAGACCGCGCGGCCCGTTACCACCAAGCTTTATCCGCCTCCGAAATCCCACGAGAAAGGCTAAGTCGTTGGGTACATCGGACGGATAAGATAATGCGCTTTGGCTTGGCGAAGAGACCTGGCCTCTGGCCGCCTTAGCCAGTTTGTCATGGAGCCCTTTTCGGTCAATAACACTCAACTCATGCGAGCCGGAATGTGTAACACAGATATACTTGCCGTCCTGAGTACAGGCGACGCCCCAGGGATTAGCGGCTCCAAGATCGATATCGTCCAGAAGAACGGTATTGACAAGCTTTTGGCCTGACGAGTCGATGACGCTCAGCGCATTGGTATTCATCCAGCCGCGCTCAAGCTGTGTTGTCGGCATCTGATACCGCCCCAGAATGTGAGTCGCATAAACATAACGCCCGTCTGCCGATACACATATCCCCCGCAATCCCGTGCTGCCGTTGGGCAACTGAATGTTGTTTATAACCTTGTTAGCCGTTGTATCTATAACTGAGACGACCGCCGCGGTGTATCCACCGTCAGCGGCGCCTGCGGGAAGAAAGTTTGCAACATACAAAAACTTACCGTCCGGCCTAACCGCTGCGGCGACCGGCTCACGCAAAACCGGTATCCTCGACACTTCCTTATGCGCTGAGATGTCAACGACCGAAACGTTATTGTCAAATTGGTTACATACATACAAACTCTTGCAGTCCGGGCTGATTACCACTCCTCCGGGTGTATGGCCGACTCCTGCGCAACCAACCACCTCTTGTGTATTCAAATCGATCTCACAGACCTTGCCCGCAGAACCTCCCAAAGTAACATACAAGCGGGACCGGTCGGGACAAGCCGCCAAATCCACCGGCCCGCCGGCAAGAGAAATAACAGAGGAAACCTTGCACCCGGTTACATCATACACCGCTATTTGTTGAGCGTCAAACTCGGCAATGTACAAAGTGTCGCCCGTTTTGCCCGCCACCACCGAACAAGGAGAAAGATACCTCTGCCCCGCGGAGGCTGAAACCCAAAAACCTGCAATCGCCGGGTATAAACACGAAAACAATAAAACCCTGGTTATAGATTGAACCATCTGGTCTCCTTGTAAAGAACTTTCTTAAGAGACGAAATCTTTAAGGGAAAACAATTTTAGGGTCGGAGTGCCTCACCCCGTCATTATCATGAAAGGTGCCGTATTCGGAAATTATAGCACCTTCCGGACCGCCGAACTGCCAGTGTCTGGCTGTCTTTCTGTTAAGCTTCGTCGTTTCGCCGGGATGCAAAATCGTCTCGTGGCTGACCGTTACGGTACCGTTCATGTGGCACTTGGGAATGACCGCTTTCATATTGGGCGTTGGCTCGCCCTCGCCATATACGTATGAAATCCCGTGCCGAACGTGCCAGCCTTCCATCTTTGCCGGCCCCTTGGCAGTCTCCAGATGATAATGTTCCGGCAGCATCTGGTTCGGCAGCAAAAACAAATCCTGGCCTAAATATCCGCTTTCCTGGTCGTTGAGAAAACCTATCGCACCGAGTCCGAGCTTTGTGAACTCGCCCAGGCTGTAGTCCGAAACCCACAGTCTCTCACGCAACCCTTCAAAAACCGGATAACCGTGATACTTCATCAATGCAATATACGCGTCCTTGCCGCGCTCGATGTTGAACGTACCGTCGGCATTATAAAACGATGCATTATTAAAGGCTAAATCAGGCTTCTTGGCGCTGGTCTCCTTGGGACAGCCTTGCACCAATAATACGAACACCAATGCCGCGGTCAGGAAAATAAAACAAGAACTTCTTTTTTCCTTCATGTTTACTCCTTTCTGACTAATTGTTACTATTGACACCTTACCCCTTAACAACCGTATGAGGTGAGCCATTTAGTATAACCGCAAACCATCACTATGTCAATATGTTAATATCCTTACGAAAAAACCAGCCGATTGTGCCATCCCGCTTCGCGCACCGGCCTAATCAATCACTTATATCAATTTCAGTTAATTAGAGCCTATTACCCTCTTTGTCATGCCGGACTTGATCCGGCATCCAGAGAACTTACTGTATTCTTAAAAGAACACATATCGGTTCTTTTTAACTGGAATTATTATTAAAGGCATACCTTAACTGTATATGAGATTCTAAGTACCGACTTATCGAAGGTCAGCCCCGGCTGCGGCGGAATATCCGGGCTAAACACCTTAGGCGCAAAAATAAGCCGAAAATCTGTACAAATTCGGTGCGATATTTCCATTCTTAAAAAAATACCAACAATTTTTTCTTGACCTTTAGTCCTTTATATCATAAGATTATACTTACAATATAACCTTTAGGAAGGTCCGTGGAGGAAATGGCCGAAAGAGCCAACATAAAAATCACGCTCATAACAGCAGCAACACTGCTCGGCATACTATCCGCACCTGCAGCTTTAGCCATACATTACGGCGATTTCCCGTCTGAACTGCTGTTGATTCTTGATGAAAGGATAGCCGAGCTTGATGCCGAGGGGGGGATATGCATTGCGGGACAGGTTACCTTCAGTGACGGTATGCCTATTACAAGCGGCGAAGATGTATTAATGAACCTTTGCCACGAAGGACTTGATGAGCCGATGTGGATTTATGACGGCGGCTGGTTCATTATGGGCCAAGTCGGTTCATCGGCTTATGCCGGGCCGGATAAGAGAATAGTGCTGCGGGCATTCGGGTACGACCCTAACGATTCATTCGTTACCATCCTCGACGGTGAAATGACCTATCTCGAATTTGAGATGACAAAAACACCACCCGAGACCCTGGCAACCGTTGAAGGTATTGTACTTGATGAGAATAACGGATCCTTGTTCATCGGCAACAGTGAGTGGGGTACGCCTGCCCAGCAGGCAACTGTTTCAATATATTTTCCATTCGCCAACAATGGTGCGGGCACATACCCGTTAATGCTGACACAAACAAGCATAAGTCCGCACCCCGGGATTATCCCGGGAGGAGAGTTTTCCTTTGAGGATTTGACCGTTTGTGAACACGAGGTTATGGCAACGGCCGATGGTTATGATTACGACACGGAGTTGGTAACACCTCCTGCAGAAGATTTTGATTCAATAAGCCTCAAGATTTATCCCAATCGCTCAATCATTATTGACTACATCTATCAGGCCGACGGTTCGCGCGATTTTACCACAGGCAATTTGCATACGGGCACAGTCGAATGGCTAAGCGGTTCCGGCGGCGTAGATTTTTCTTTGGGGCAGGTGGTAGGAACTGATGGGCAGGATCTGAGCATGGTCCAGCAGGCCGATATACTCCGTTTCGAGGCAATAGAGCCGAACGGGATTAACGGATTCTACGAACCCTACGATGCTGGTTTAGCGAATTTTGACTCTGTAACAGAAGCTGCCGAGACCGGCTATTCTACAGATAGCCGGCTATGCAAAGTCGGTCATGTTTATGTTGTGCAGACGGGGGAAGGTAACTATGCAAAGTTTATTGTCCGAAGCTTCGAAATGGCTGCGCGGTCTCTTGGTTCTCCTAATTATTCTGATCCTTTATTAGGGGGGCCGACAGAGGTAAATTTTGCCGGCTATGGTGTATTTATGCGCGCTTACTGTAGCTATGTCCCGGGTGAGTGGCCGCCACCTAGTTGTAGGGCGCCGGATGTAGTGGAAGTAAGTAAATTTTGCGAAAACCCTGAGGGATTAGAGGGTGTGTTACTTCCTTATATTTGGCAAATCGATGGTTGGCCTGTTTATAATGAGGAACCGCTCGCGGTTATTATGATAAGATTCACTTACGATGAAGCTGATATAACAAGTTTGGGCATGATCGAGAATGAGTTAACAGTTTTTCGGTCGCCCGACAATGGAGCAGGCTGGCACAGGCTCCAGACAACGAGGGACGCATTAGCCAATACGTTGGTAGTGGAGGTAGATCGGTTATCGTGGTTTTTAGTTGGATCTGAGAGTACAGAGATTTTGCCGAGGGTCATATATGTCGATGATGACGCTACTTCCGTGTTTGATCCATGCGATCCCTGGTCCGATCCTATGTATTATCATGGTGATGGGGCAAGCTGGGAAACGGCTTATAGGTATCTGCAAGATGCCTTCGAATCTGCGAATCCCGGCGATGAGATTCGAGTCGCCGGCGGGACATACAGGCCAGATACTTTCGATCCCTTTGATATCTTTGGTGGGTGGTCGCAAGACCGTAATGCGACGTTTCAACTAAAAAACGGAGTGTCTGTATATGGGGGATACGCAGGGATCAGTGCGCCGGACCCTGATGAGTGCAATGTCGAGTTATATGAGAGTATCCTGACCGGCGATTTGGACGAAAATGATGGTGTTAACTGGAACGCAGGCGAAAACTGCTACCACGTCGTTACAGGCAGCGGAACAGAACCTAACGCCATCTTAGATGGATTTACCATTACGCGCGGCCTTGCTGATGAACCGGGCACTGAGCCTACCTCGCACGGCGGCGGGATATACAATGTCAGCGGAAGTCCAACGATATCAAACTGCAAACTTACCAAAAATTATGCAAGGCGCGGTGCGCCAATGTATAACGGCAGCTCAAGTAACCCAAATATAACCAACTGCACAATTATCGATAACTGGGGAGCCATAAATGTAGGCATGTACAATGAATACAGCGATCCTACGGTTACCGGATGCTTATTCAGTGATAATTGGTCTCAATCCGGATGGGGCGGGGGGGGG
>DUZQ01000054.1 GCA_013349435.1 Planctomycetota bacterium
AAACTGGATTCCAAATCAAGTTTGGAATGACAACCTGAGATTCTTCGCTGCGCTCAGAATGACATGTGGGCGCTCAGAATGACCCTGCGCGGGACGCGGGGCTAAATTAACTGGATGCCGGATTAAATCCGGCATGACAATAGAATCACCAAAACAAAAGCGCGGCGGCGCAAGCCGCCCGAAAGATAACTTCATTGTTCCACCATTTGATTCGGCCGCTTGCGCGGCTCGGCTTCTGTTGATATTATCGCACGGCCCGGCTTCTGTGCCCGACGCTTTTGTCATACCGGCCTCCGAGCCGGTATCCAGTTTTTCTGGTTGCCGGAACCGGCCTTCGCACGAGGCTACGGAGGGCAGGCAAGCCCGGCATGACAATAGTCTGCGTTCAGAATGACAAGGGGGGTGCACAGAATGAGATTTTAAGGGCTTTCAAGAGGGTATCAGAGACTGTAAGAGTTATTTTTGGACGGATTTTTGCCAGCCGGGTCGGCAGGGAACATAAAGGCCGGCATTCGTCTGACTTTTCCGCGGTCATCGACGCAGGCCAGAGTGCTTGAGCCTTCTGCAAGGATAAGCCCGTTGCATTGGCGTTTGAGACAGTAAGAATGTTCGATTCGGGCGGTGCTTACACTCGTGCAGTTTGTGGTAAGTTCGAGGTTTTCATCGTACAGGGCAGGTTTGTGATATTTGATATTAAGGCTGGTAACGACGAAGTAAACGCCGGCTTTTTCGAGTTCGCGATATGCAAGGCCGTTAGTACGAAGCAGTTCGGTTCTGCCCATTTCAAACCAGACGGGGTAAACCGTGTGATGTACGACACCGGCCTGGTCGGTTTCACAGTACCTCGGCACGATGGTTATTGTATGAGAGTCAATTGTAATTTTTACAGGGAATTCCATATTTTTTCTTCACTGTTAAGATTAACACAAAACAGGGTTTTTGCAAGCCTGAGGGCCAGAAACTTACAACGATTTTTTTGATTTGAGTATAAAAGTTCTGTCAGGAAACAGCGATAAATGGCGTGATAATAATATATTTATTGACTTTGAGGCGGCCAATCCGGAAAATGTAAATATTGTGTGTTATACCGGAGATAATTTTCAGTTACATATTTTGTAGGAAAGAGGACACTTATGAGAAATTTTATGTTGATTGTAATGAGTGCGGTGATAATTTTGGCAGGTGAAGTAATGGGGATGGGCCGAAGTGACGGAAGCAAGAAAGAAGTTGCCGAGCCCCTTAAAAAGCAAGAGCCTGCACCGGTTTCACGGGAGAACACAGCGGATAAGGCCGCTGAAGCAGATAAGCCGTCGCCTGCCGTCGCCAAACCCGCGGGCACTGAGCCGACAGAGGCAGAAGAAGCCGAGGACAAGGTTCTTGTGAGGGTTAATGGTGTGGCGATAATGGACAGCGACGTGAAAGGCCGAATCAAAGCTCATATCAAGCGAATAGAAGGAGGCGGTCAGAAGGTGCCCGTTCACATGATGGACTCGGTTAAGAAACAATTGCAGGACAGGATAGTTCAGGAGCTGATAGACACCCAATTGATTGAGGACAGGTTGAAGGCCGAGAATGTTGTAATCAGCGAGGATGAGGTAGAGGAGAAGATAGAGCTTTTGGTCAAGGACGGTAATGTGTCGCGGGAACAGTTGAAGCAACAAATAACAATGAGCGGTATGAGCATGACCGATTTCAGGGAGCGGATGAAGATGGGTTTAGGTTTGGAGAAGATTTTGGAAACTTCGGACCGGTTTACCGCGGCAAGTGATGAGCAAGTGAAGAAATCGTACGATGAAAAGATTGGGGCCGGTCAGATACGGGCCAGTCATATACTTTTAAACACCCGCGGCAAGGATGAGTCGGCGAAAAATGCAGCAAAGATAAAGATAGAAGATCTGCTCAAGCAAGCCGGGTCCGGAGCCGATTTTGCCGAGCTTGCCAGGGCCAACTCAGATTGTCCCTCAAAATCAAGAGGCGGCGATTTGGGTTTCTTCGGCAGGGGGCGAATGGTGCCTGAGTTTGAGGAAGCGGCCTTTGGGCTTGATGAGGGACAAATCAGCGATGTTGTAGAGACAAAGTTTGGTTATCATATAATAAAGAAATCGACTTTTGCTGATGTTAAGGACGAAATCAAATCTCAGTTGGACGACCAGCGGAGGAGAGATATGACGGTTGAGTATCTGACCAAACTCAGGTCCGAAGCCAAGATAGAGTGGCCCCAAAGACAGAACAAACAAGGCGGGCAGGAAGCAGTGGGTTCCGAAAAAGAGCTTGCTGAGGGAGAGAAGTGATAGCATTAAAAATTCGTATTTGAGCCGCCGGGTTTCTCTGAGTTTCCCGGCGGTTTTTTTTGTTGGCCGAAAAAACGGTCGAGTTGAAACGGGTATCTGCAGGAAGTCTATATTCAGGATGGGGCATATCCAGATAGCACCAAACGTGCTTGAACTATCCTGCTATCGCCAAAAAAAATAAAAAATTTTTTCTTCTTATCCGACAGGCACTTAGCGATTTTCACCACCAAAAAAATTCCCGATTTTCGCACCAAACGTGCAAGATTGCCCAAGGGTGGAGGGGGAATTATTTTAGATTTTATATTTTATATTTGAGATTGAAGATTGAAAAGTCACGAAAGCCCGGAGGCGGCTTGCGTTTGCGGGATGACAGAAGTTGGCACAGATTAATAAACGAATTCAGTCAATTGTAAGGGTGTGGTATGGGCTTTGATTTCAGTAAATTTGGAGACGAAGGTTTACAGGAGTCTTTCGTTGAGTGGCTTGTTGACGAGCAGTGGGTCGGCATTACATCACACTTCGGGAGATTATGGGAGTATTACCAGAATCAGATGTATGAGCATGGTGCGGCTTTTGGAACCGACTGCAAGGTTAACGAGTCGAGCAGGAATTATATTCAGGGCCAGGAGCTCGGTTTGCCGGCAAGAATAAGCGGTGTGCTTCATTCCGGCGGTGGCGGGTTGTTTGGCGGCAGAGCTGTAAGGGATATCGGGCGAAAGGAAGTTGTAATAGAGAATGATATTTCCTGGCGAATCAACGCGATGGTTGATTTTCTATTCGGCAAGGGTGTTGATTTTGTCAGTAAGGCGCCTCAGGCAGACAAGCGCAAAGAAATAGAGAGGATTCTAAAGGCCGTGTTCGAGGCCGAGGCGCAAGGTGGATTTTTTCAGAATATGGCGGTGCTCGGGAGCGTTTATGGTTTTGTGGATTGTGTGGTCAGACCGGACAAAGAGCTTCTCTGCGGCATCAGGCGTCCCACAAAGGGGGCGGCGGCTTCAGAACACTCCTTAAGTTCATCCGGCGGTTCAATTCAAAAACAGGGTTTATCCCTGGATTCAATTCTTCAATTAGCATCTCACATTTGTCTGGAACTGATTGAAGCGCCGCGGGCACTGCCTATTCTGGACGAGGGTGATTACAGGAAGATAAATTATTATGTTCAGAATTTCTGGCAGCATAAAAATGATGTAAGTACTAAAGGCGGCTTTCTTCGGCGACTGCTTGGCGGCAAGTGCGTGGCTGATGAGCGTTCGAAAATTATGGTTACGGAGGTAACCGGGCCCGGGATATGGCAGAGGTATGAAGATAAGCAGCTTGTGGCCGAAGGGTTTAATCCTCTCGGCGTAGTACCGGTTGTACATATACAGAATATCGCCCAGCCTTATTACTATGAGGGGATAAGCGATGTTGAGCAGCTTATAGGCTTGCAGGATGAGCTGAATACGAGGCTGAGCGACCGAGCCAACAGAATAACATTCCAGTCTTTTAAGATGTACCTTGCCAAGGGGATTGAGGGTTTCGAGGACAGGCCGGTATCTCCGGGCAGGATGTGGTGTACGGACAATCCGGAGGCGAGCATCGAACAATTCGGAGGCGACGGTTCTGCGCCGAGTGAAAATGCGCACATTACCGAGATTCGCGAGGCGATGGACAAGGTCAGCGGAGTTACGCCGGTTGTGGCGGGTGTACTGAAGAACAAGTTAGGCAACCTTACAAGCGGTGTGGCACTGAAGATGACCTTTATGGGGATGCTGGCGAGGAATACCCGCAAGCAGTTCACTTACGGAGAGGGTCTTAAGCAGATTGGGCGGATGATTTTGCGTACGCTGGATGCTTTCGGGATTTATCACACTCGGGCCGAAGACAGGGAGATTGAGGTTCTTTTTCCAAATCCATTACCTGAAAACGTGATGGAGAGACTCCAGGAGGCACAAATTAAAAAGGAATTAGGCGTGCCGCAGGAGCAGGTACTGAGGGAATTAGGCTATGAGGCGGTCGGAGATTCTCAGGGCAGGGAGTAATAACAAGTAACAGAATGATTTGTAGTGAAAATTTATTTGTGAGGTAGTTTTTATGAGTGAAGTTGATTTAGAGGATTCCCATTCGGCAAAGAACAGCGAGACGGGATTCCAGAATCGGGAATCGTCGGTAGACGAAGTGTCGGGCGGCGAGAAGCTTGTGCCGGTTGCTGAGGCTATCCGGTATCGCAAGCGTGCCCAAGGTGCCGAGCAGGAAGCGGCTGCTCTCCGGCAGAAGTTGCAGGCAAGCGAGCAAAAGAGCGGGCAGTTAACCAGGCAGCTTGAAGATGCCAGGGGAGCTAATGAACTGACATCAAGGCTGGTGGCGGCGGGTGTAAGAGATCTGGAAACGGCTGTTTTGCTGGCCAAAGCACGGCTGGAGAGGACGGAAGATGAGGTTGACTCGGTTGTCGAGCAGTTAAGGAAAGAGAAAACTTATTTGTTCAAAGATGTTGAGCCGATTGGGATAGCTTCCAAGACGGCGGGGGTGAGGCAAAAAGTGCCCGGCGGGCAAAGTGTGCTTGACAGGGCGGCTAAAAGGGCTGCGTCAAGCGGCGGCAGAGCAGATATGGCCGAGTACATGCGAGTACGGCGGCAATTTGTTTAGATGTTTGAGTCGCTTCGCGACGACTGTTTTTTCTGGATTCCGGGTCAAGCCCGGAATGACAAGATTGAGAACAATCCATAAGGAGGTTTGATATGGCATTTACAGGCAAGGCGACATATTCGGCGGGGACGACATTACCGGAACTGGCCGAGGATGTAGCGGATTTGGTTGGGATAATTTCACCTTATGAAACACCTCTGCTCGATGTTCTGGGTGATCCTTTAAGGGCGGCGACGAGCACTCACCATGAGTGGCTTGAGGATGAGCTTTTGCCTAACAAGGACTCTATTGACGACCAATCCATCAGCAGCCCGAGCACCGAGACGGATTTTGATGTTGCCAACGGCAGCAGGTTCCGGATTGGCGACCAGATACAGGTTGAAGGTTCCGCCGAGCTGATGCTGGTTACGGTGGTCAGTAGTAATACATTGACGGTGGTTCGCGGTTATGGGGGGACGACGGCTGAAGACCTGGTTGACGGGCAGGTGATTAACATCTTAGGCAACGCAGCCCTTGAGGGTGATGATAAGCCTTCGGCGAGGTTTACCAGCCGGACGCGGTGCGGCAACTACACGCAGATATTTACGGCGGCGGTAGAGGTGAGCGGGACGGATATGGCTGCCAATCAGTTGGGTCTTTCCGATGAGATGGATTATCAGAAGGCCGAACGGCTCAGAGAGCTTATCCGCGACCTGGAAAATACGGTGGTAAACGGTGGTCAGCCTGCGAGCAATCCTCAGGGCTCAGGCAGTGTACGGCGGACGATGAAAGGGGTCGTCCAGAGCCTTTCAACGAATGTTTTTGCCACGGGCGACAGCGGGTTTCCCTCGGGCACCGGCCTTGATGAGACAAAGGTCAACTATGTGCTTCGCAAGATATGGGAAAGCAGCAACGGCAATGTTGACACGATTGTTGTGGGCGGTTTCCAGAAGCGAAAGATAAATTCGTTTTTGAGCGCTTCTCGCAGTTTCGGGGCTTCCGACACGACGTACCGTGATATGTTGAGTGTGTATGAAAGCGACTTCGGCGTTTGCAGGATTATCACTACGCGCTGGATGCCTCAGGATGCAACATTGTTTCTTGACTCGTCACGGGTGAATGTGTTGCCTTTGGCCGGGCGTAGTTTTCACTTTAAGTCGCTGGCAAGCGGTGGTGATTATGAGTGCGGGGAGCTTATCGGCGAGTACACTTTGGAACTGAAGAACGAGGCGGCGCACGGTTTGATTCGGGGGCTGAGTACCAGTTAGAGGTTATTGTCATACTGAGGCGAAGCAGAAGGGTCCAAAGTGCCGAACCGGCGGGTTCCTTCGCTTCGCTCAGGATGACATGGAGACTCTCAGGATGACATGGAGGCTCTCAGGATGACAAAAATAGAGAATAAGGAAAAAGAGATATGTTAGCTTTTTCGAATGATGTGGATGTTCTTAAGTATGAGGCGATTCTTTTCAGTGACCTGTATTTCGCCTGGCAGGTTTTGTGTGAGGGCAGAGGCGGTGCAATCAGCGGGACGACATTTACTGCAAGCGGCGCCGATTTTATATCGGCAGGTGTAGGTGCGGGGGGTGTGATATACCTTAGAACCGAAGACGGGACGCTTGACGGGGTATATGAGATTGTTTCGGTTAACTCAGCGACCGAGCTTACCATTTCTATACTAAGGGCAGACAGCTCAGAGTCGCCCGTTTGGGTGGCGCAGGCGAGTGATGTAACATATCGGGTAAGTACATTCGGGCCGCAGGCGAATCAGGTAGGTTTTGAACTGACGCAGTATTTTGGTATTCAGCCTGGAAGTCCCGATAGTGATTATGACACAAGCGATATCCTGGATACAGCCGTCTTGCAGCATGTATCAGTTTACGGCGTCCTTGCAAAGATATATGCGACACTGAGTAACGGTTCAGAAGACGACAGCTTCGGGCAAAAGAGTTGGCATTATCAAAGGCTGTATGAAAAGGCCAAGGAAAGGTGCCGGGTCGGTATCGATATCAATGGTGATGGAGTTGCTGACACGGGGATTTTGGGGGGAAGCGTTCGGCTTGTGAGAGATTAAGACGGAGGTTTGACGGTTATGAAGGCGATGCTGGACGATATTATTGGATTTGAGCAGACGGAGTTATCCATCGGAAGCTGGCGGAGGGCGAGTATCGAACGGGCCGCGGCGGGTGTCGATGGAAGTGTCTTAATCGACCTGGGCATACGGGCGAGGGGAATTGTGCAAAAGGGCCTGTTGAGGGCACCGAGCAGAGCGTCCCTTTTAGCTAAGGTTGACTTTGTTCGTGATAATCAGGATGGGGCGAGTCATACGATGCAGACGGAGGCAGGTGAGTATTTTGAAGATATGTGCATAACAAATGTTAAGGCAGGCTTCATTGATTTTGGGGGTTCGGGTGCAAGCTGTGAGATTGAGATTAGCTATGTTCAACTTAAAGATGTTTAGAAAGTTAGTAGTTTGTTGTTCGTATTTCGAAGAGGTGGATTCCGGCATTGAGGCCGGAATGACAATGTGGCGTTCAGTATGACAATCAAATTAGTCATTCTGAACGGAATGAAATCTTTAGCTCTGAGCGGAGCCGAAGAGGCAGTGAAGAATCTCGGGCATTCGAACGATTGAGATTCTTCGGCTTCGCCTCAGAATGACGGTAAAAGAGAAAGGGTTTTGATGGGGCTTATAAGCAGCGGGATAGAGCGGGTCATGTCGTGTTCGATACCTGCAGGTGTAAGGGCTGACGGCAGTAGTGTCGATGAGCCTTTAAGCGTTCTGGTCAGGTGGCGGTCGGGGTATGAAGATAAGCTGTATCAGATTTATGTAAACGGTGCTCTTGCTGGTGTTGCTGCGAATCCGGCGGCCAGGCAGATGATAGTTCCGATACCCGCGCATACAAATAGTGCGGTAAGGATAGAAGTATTTGCTGTCGAGGCTTCGGCGGCGAATGTTGATTTTAGTAGTGAGCTGCAGTCACACTCGCAATCAGGGAGGGTGAAGTTAAGCTGGCCCAGGGGGATGAATTTGCCTTTTGAGGGGACGGCACAGGTCTATTCGGATGGTGGCGGCGGCGAGATTAATTATGATGAGCCTGTGAGCAAGGAGGATATTCGACTGTGGCCGAGCCGGCAGGACAAGGTCGGCTTCGGCTCAGGGCCATTCGCAGATGGAGATTTCGGATATGACGGCTCGTCAGCAATAGGGTTCGGCAAAGGCGCGTTCGGTGAAGGGGAATTTGGTTTTGATGCAGATGAAATGAGCTGGATTAGCGGAGAGTTAGAGACGGGAAAATATCGGTTTGCGGTAAAGGTGCAAGATCGATTCGGAAATGTAAGCGAAGCGCAAGAGACTGATAAAATGACAGTAATCAGGACGGCAAAACCAGCACAGAAACTGGAAGTTGAATCTTATGATAAGGGCGAAAGCAGGCTTAAGTTTATG
Organism: Planctomycetota bacterium; assembly: GCA_013349435.1. GTDB lineage: Bacteria > Planctomycetota > Phycisphaerae > Sedimentisphaerales > Anaerohalosphaeraceae > QNBT01. The sequence continues at coordinate 8,341 of DUZQ01000054.1, forward strand.
GTGAAATAATGAATGAAAGAAGAAGCCGTAAGAGTTAAGGATTGCTAAGTCGAGTAATGATGAAAAGAGAGATTGTTATGGCTATAAGGGCAAAGGCGAGGACGAGGCCTTCCATTGTAAAGCTCTTTCCTTTTAGGGCTCCATTGCTTTTGTTGATCTTTGATAAGGCTAAAAAGAAAAGGACAACAGTTGCAGGAATGACAGAAATCAACATTATCAAACCTGCACAATTTACTATCGATAAAATGGGGTTGGGGCCGGCTTTTCTGTACTTCAGAAAAAGAAATGAGCCTGGGAAGCAAAACACTCCGACACTCCACAGAATGGCAGGTGTAAGAAATGTTGCTAAAGCAAGCTTTGAGGTTTTCGGTTTGGCAGATGGTTGTTTCGGTTCATTGTTATCCATGGTTGGAATTATAGGGCAAGAAAAGTAAAAAATCAAGAAATTAAAGAGACTGGATTCCGGGACAAGCCCGGAATGACAATATTGCAAATGAAAGGATTTAGAAATGGCGGAAGTATATCCGAGTGATAGTGAATTATTAAATATTGTAAGTGAAACAGAGACGGGTGTTGAATATATTTCAACGGGACAGGCGCCGTATTATCTTGAGTTCAGGAAGCTGCTTTACAGGCTGTTATTGTCGAGCAGGCGGGCGAATGACCTGCGTGTGTTCGATGAGGGGGGACTCAATATCGGCGTAAAGAGCGGCAGGTTCTGGGTGGGGACGACACTTATAAGTTACAACAGCTCAAGCGGCAATACCTTAGCTGACGATAAGGCAAATATATATGTATATCTTGATTCTGCCGGTAATCTGGTTGTCGATGAATATTCGGCATTTCCTGATATGACATCCAGCCCCCATGTAAGATTAGCCGTGGTAACGACAAGCGGCGGTGATATTACCTCTCTAATCGATGCAAGAGATTATCACAGTATATCAATGCCAACATCAGGCGGAAGTGGTGGAACTACTATTGAAGCCCATACAAGTAATGACACACTTGCTGAATCGGAATCGCCAAGTGTACACACTAACCGTGGGGCTACCGGCACAATAACACTTACCCTACCGACATCGGCAGCGGCCGGTACTACATTTACCTTCGCCGTTCAGGCGGCTCAGCAGTTAAGGGTGGACCCGGGGACAGCGACTATTCGTGATAATAGCGGGCAGACTCCTGATAAGTATAAATGGGCCGATGCCGTTGGGGAGTGTCTGACTTTGGTTGCAGATTCAAACGGCGACTGGGTGACAATAGCAAAGAACGGTACATGGAGTGAGGAGCCATAACGCTACCAGTTTAATTTTCCCGTTTTTAGCGGGTAAGAAACTTTATCCCGGAGCATCGGGAATCCCGCTGGCGGGAATTTTTTATCCTTAAGGATACATAATGGCAAATGTAATCTATGAAAAATTGAAGAAGCTTGCCGATGACAACGATCTTACGAGCGAACAAGTTACCGATGCGACAAAGGCGCAGGCCGCTGCGCTGATGGGTATCAATGCTGTTTATATAGATGATAAGGTTTTCGAAGTTGCAAAAGAAGCGGTGCTTGCCGAACTGGAAAGAGAAAAATGGAAAAAGGCGTTAGAGGGCCTGAAGGCTCAGCTTATTGGCGGCGGGAGAGTATGGCTGAAGGAAAATTATCCGAATGCTGAGTTCGAGATAAACTTAAAGAGGAAAACAGCCACAATTTACTTTGAAGGAAAACCAGTTATTGAGGACACAGACTAATGGTTGATACATATTATGTTGACAATGCAATACCGTTCAGAGTTACATCAACGTGCTCTACTACGGGGGCCGATACCATAGACACAATAGCAGGCGGCGGCTCGATAGCGGTGGGAGACCCTCTGAGGCTAAATATAAGCGGCTCTGACTGGGAGATTTTCAGATTTGCCGGCGACCTTGGCGCCGGCGTTTGGCAGCTTAATAGAAATCATGGAATATCATACCCGACATCGGGAGTGTCTATTAAGTACGGAATATATGACGGTAAAGCCCAGGAGCCGAGCGGCGATGCAGGACCATTTCCAACCATTGCACGTGCTTTGGCAGCGGCGGATGGCGGTGATGCAATAAACATAAAGAAAAACAGCGGATACAAATTAGATAATGTAGATCAAATCGCCGAGCCTTTGTCGCCAACCGGCAGCGGAAGTGTAGAGAACAATATAAAGCTTAAAATCAGCGGATTCAATACAACGCCGGGTGATATGGATGCAGGTGGACAATATTATCAATCACCTTATGAGGCATACCTGGACGGGATAGATTCGGATTGTATTGTTGATATTGATGGTAACGGTGGGGCATTTTCAGTTATGGAAATCGACGCGAAGGAAAATATAGTATTTAAAAATTTTTACTTCCATAACACTAATATACTCATAGGAAACCATTGTGTATATGTAAAGAATCAATCATACGGAATAGTAATCGAGCGTTGTTTCTTTGACGATGCCTATAGAGCTATAGCCGGTACAAGTAATAATTACGCGCCTGCAGATGGTTCACTGATTAGCAATTGTTATATTGGACCGACATGGACCAAAGCAAGTTCTGCTGTAAGGGTTATCGGTGTATTGAATTTTATCGTAAGAAACGTAGGCAATGCATGTGGCTTACAGGTCGAGGGTTCCGGCGGTATTCTCGACAATTTAATTGTTGGCGGTGGAAATGTTCTAACAGGGAACGGCTCAGTATATATTCAAAACAATACGGTTTATAATTGCACCGGTGGTGCCATATTCATCCATAATCCCGAAGCAATAGCAAATGTATTTAATAATATCCTGATGCCCCAGCAAGCAGGTAATGCCATTTTGATTTACACGGCTGGAGGTTCAGTGCGTAACGACTATAATTGTATTTGGGGCGCAGATGGAAACCCGCTGGCAATACTGTTTGCAACGAACAAATCAGGAGGCACAACACCGGTATTAGGAGACAACTCGATAGAAGCGGACCCGGAGTTTGTAAATGCAGCAGGCGGAGATTTTCGACCGAGAAATCCTCTGATACTTCGCGGCGGCCAAAAAGATGTTGCCGGTAATCCGACTCAGATGGGAGCAGTATTGCAGCAATATCAGTTCGCACAGCGGGCACGGACGGCAAACATCGGAAGGCTTGGGATAATAAGAAACGCGTGATGCGTAAAGGGCACGGCCAAACTCCGTTTGACCGTGGCACCCAAATTATAATACGAATCACGAAAAACGAGATACGAGACAGGAGGTAAAGACATGGCGAATACGGCGATTGAGATACCGTTTTATGTTGCAAAGGATGGCCAGCCGCTGACAGGCGCGGCAGGTGAGATGGAATTTGAGAGTTTAAGGACATTAGCAGGCGCAGATAAATCAGGTAGTGCACCTTCGATAAGCGAAATCGGAGACGGATGGTACAAATTCAGCGCAACTTATGGAACAGCACCTTTCGATGCAGGCGACCTTATCGGCGTGATAGATGCGGATAAGAACGGGACGAACAGTCTTGCAAATACCGAGCGATATATACCGGTCGAGATTAGGCTGGATTTTTACGCACTGGCCCGCCTGGTGAACAAGATGAGCCAGGACAAACTAACGGGAGATATGCTGATTAAGAATGATACGGGCCAGACGATTTTGAAGCTTGGCATAACGGAAGGCGAGGCGACATTAGACAGAGTGCCTGAATAAGCGAATGTCATTCCACACGTCATTCCGAGCGGAGTCGAGGAATCTGTTTAAATAGATCCCTCCACTACGCAGCCCTTTGGGTTGCTTCGGTCGGGATGACAGTATGATGCTCAGAATGACATTATCAAAGTAATGCTTTAATGGTGGAAGGATATGGATACAAAGTTTTTTGACAGTCTGTTTGAGGGTGATTCAGCCAACGGTGTGAAACTCTGTCTCGGTCTGACCGGCGGCGACTTCTGGACTCGCATTAGCGGTTGTCAGAATCTGTATCGTGGGCCAAATTCAGAGACGATAGACTTTGATACTATCCTGGCAACACGGCAGGTTGTTAAAGATTCTATAACCGTGCCGGCCTTTGCAGCTCATCAATCGCTAAGCTCGTATGTTTATGTATTGAGGCGGGCTAATATCTGTGGTCAGGAGGAGCTGACATTTCGTGCGGTGGTAAAGGTGAGCTTTGACGAGCAAGGCAATCTTATTGAGCCGGGGTGCAACGAGGTATTTGCTTTGACTGCAAGGCAGGTGGCCGGGCCGAGGGTTCGGCTTCTGTGGTATTACTGTTCTATGGGTCAAGGGGCGGAGCCTGTCAGCTTCAATGTCTATTGGGACGGTGGAACAGGTGAGGTTGATTATGAAGTTGCATCAGGCCGCCTCGATTATACAGGGCCGAGATATTACAGTTTTGAAACAGATGTGCTAACGAGTGATAGTTACGAGTTTTGCGTGAGGGCAGTATCGAAAGACGGCCGGGAAAGTAATGACCTCGGCTCAGTCCGAATCCAGATACGATACTCAGTACCGGAAAGTGTTGGTTTATTACATGCTAATGTTGTTTAGGGCTATGCTTCTTCAGGTTTGACGGTTTCGTAGAGTTTAAGTAAATAGAATAGCAACGGTGCGACCAAACCAAAGAAAAAACCGAAAAGAAGCCAAGTGCATGGAGAAGCATTTTTCTCCGTTCGTGCAATTTTGAAAAGCCATATAGCAATTGCGATGTTAACCAGAAGACTAAGTATGCGTGTTAATGTAGCCATCAAGTGTATCGAAAGATTGAATTTTCCGTATGTCTCATCACCAAAGAATTTGGCTCCAATGAAAGTGGACGCAATTGGTGATATATTCGACAAGACACAAAGAACGATGATGATGACGGCAAGAGTTTCGATTTTTTTCATATTTTGCTCCTTTTCACTAAGGTTTTGAAAGAGATGTATCGGAAAGGGAGATTAGCAATGACCAACAAAGATAGCAAGGAAAAAAGTTTGATTGTCATTCCGAGATGCTTATATGTCATTCTGAATGGAGCGACAGACGTACCACCTGTTATTCTGAACGTAGCGAAGCGGAGTGAAGAATCTGTCGCGTATAATTGTCATTTCAGCTAAGCTTGTCCCTGCGAAGGAATGCTGTCCCTGCCTCTGCAGGGGCAGGGAGCTGGAATCCACGACCTTTGGTGAGATAATGGATTCCAAATCAAGTTTGGAATGACAGTAAACGAACGATTGAGATTCTTCGGCTGCGCCTCAGAATGACAGATGTGCGGAGGGTTGGGATTCTTCGGCTGCGCCTCAGAATGACAGATGTGCGGAGGGTTGGGATTCTTCGGCTGCGCCTCAGAATGACCATGCGCGGGACGCGGGGCTGAATGAACTGGATGCCGGATTAAATCCGGCATGACAATAGAATCACCAAAACAAAAGCGCGGCGGCGCAAGCCGCCCGAAAGATAATTTTATTATTCCACCCTTTGATTCGGCCGCTTGGGCGGCTCGGCTTCTGTTATTGTGCGATTCTGTTGGGATGATATAAAGGAGACGAAGGATTATGACAAACGGAGTGGATTTTTATCAAGGTGCGTGTACGGATTTGGCGATACCAGCGGGCCGGTGCGAGGTGTTTATAGAAGGGGTGCCTTGTCCTGATTTGGAGGTGGCCGAGGTAGTGTGCCAGGGCCGGCCGGGGTTCGGGTATGCGAAGCTGCGATATAATCCGACAACACAAGCGGGAAATATCGAGATTGCGGAAAAGGAAATAGAGATTTGCAGATTCGTAAATACAGGTCTCGGTGAGGTTAAGATAGAGCCGGTGTGGGTCTTTGCCGGGCGGATTGAAGAAGTTGACACTGTGCTCAGGTCAGATAAATGGGAATTCAGTGCAACAGCAAGAGACTTTTCCGCAAGGCTGGATAGCGAAATTATCGACGGCAAAAGAATAGCAACGGGTGGCGGCAAGAGCATCTTCTGGCTGGCGTGTGCCGTGGTGTTTAATGAGGATGGACAGCCGAATGCATCGATCCAGCAGGTTCAGCACAACGGCAGGAGTTATATCGGCTTTACCCTCGAAGGCGGTGAGGCGAAACACTGGACGACAGCCCAGATATTAGAGTATCTGTTGAGCGAGTATACCCTCTATGGTCAGTTGCAGGTGCCGCCAACCGAATACTCCGGCGCCCTTACCGGCCGTAATGTTGCAGATGAATTAGCAGTCGATGGCAAGAGTGTATTGGATGCATTAGGCGACTGTTGCGAGCAGACGGGACTGGAGTTTGTCTTCAGGCCTACTCAAACCGAGACCGGGCCGGGGCAATGTATTGAGTTTTATCGGCCGGGTAAGGGCAGGAGTGTCGAGCTCAATCTGCAATATGCAGGCGAAAAGCTTAGTATATCCAGGACAAACGTGTGTGAGCTTGAAAGCGAAAGGAAAAACCAGCCGGCGGGAGCCGGGATTATCGAGGTGATAAATGTCCGGACGCCGATACTGGCAACACATTACGAGGTCGGCGACAGGGTTACAACATCTCCCGACAGCAGAGATGTCTTAGGCATAAGGCGGGATAGCCGCAGTATCTTCTGGATTGACCGGGTAAGGCTCGATTTTGAAAGGCAATGCACGGAATTGAGGATTCTAAGAAAGAGAACTTGATTAGCTCAGCCTCCTTCGATTATCTTGCAGTAACGATAATATAGATACAACATAGGGAGAAGAAAAATAATCCCACAGGCAATAAGATTGAAAAGGATAGTAGCTTCTTTAATTCCCTTGTCCTTGAAACATTTAAAGCCGAACATATGTATCGAACCGAGGGTGCCTGGGCCAAGCAATAAAGCAAGGTATATGAAAGCTAATTGCACACTTCTGCTTCCGGTTTCCACAATAACATAAGTAAGGAAAACCGAATAAACCATAGTAAGGGTCACAAGATAGATGTATTGTAATTTTGTCAAAGAAGTACGAGGTTTTTCAACCGGTTCTTTCGGTTCAACCTTCGGGGTTCTTTCGCTAATAGTTTCTGTAATCTTGTCAGCCTGTTCATCTTCCGGGAGTATCAGCGTCCTTTTCCATTTTTTTGTATGTAGGATCAACATTGTAAGTTCGGGAAATTGTTCATGTTGACTCAACCAATAGCCTTGAATCCTTGCCCAGGGCACAAAGAACACGTTCTGGCCGGAGGAAATACGAATGCCTTTTTCGGTAATAAGAAAATTCGTTCGGAAAAAACGGGCCAAAAAGGAGTCGACCACAAACATGATAGTCACGAATGAGATGCTCACGATGTAAAATATGATAAATATTTTATCCCAGGGAATATCCAATTCATCGGGGCTTACATTTTTAAAAAATATGTACAGTGGAAAAGATATAACAATAATAGCTATGATAATGTGGGGGATGGACTTCTTTTCTGACTTCCATTTTTCATCGGCTAAAAAGCGATTTATTTTCTGAGGTTGTTGCCATTGGTGTAGGATTTTTGGTTTTGGCGACATGGTATTAATTTAAGGCAGGATTTGGGAAATGTCAAGGATAGGATCATCAGGGTTGTGTGTCGGCCCTTCGACTCGGCGAAGCCTCGCTCAAGATATTCGCTTCGCTACAGCCGGCGGGGGACGGATATTCAATGCCAGGTGCGGTGGGTTGGATTTTCCGTTATTTTTTTTGATTTCGATTTTCATTTTTTTCTCCCCTTAAGATTTATGATGGCGATGCTTGCGAAATCCAGCAAACAAAAAAAGACCGGGACCGAATTATTCGGCCGGCGGTCCTCGGCTTTGGCTCGTCCCTCTGATTCGCTTTGGTTTTTCAAGAGTCTTCATTTTGTTACCCCCAATCATCAAGCGTTATTATATCACAACGGGCCTTGGATGTCAAGCCAATATAAAGAATATGCAGATTTTAGTTAATATTATTTTAAGATTACAGATGATTGGCCGAAAAGATGGGTATTATAGGTCGTTCGGGCAAGATTTTTGGAGAGGAGCTTAATTTTTTGGGTGCGGAAAAGTATCATTCCGAGCGGATCTTCAGATATACCCCTTGTCATTCTGAACGGAATGAAGTGGAGTGAAGAATCTCATGCTCTTGAACGAATAGAGATTCTTCGCTTCGCTCAGAATGACAGGTGGGTGAAGGACTGAGATTCTTCGCAGAGCCTGTCCTTGAGCGAAGCGAAGGGCTCAGAATGACAGGTGGGTGCTCGGAATGACGGTAGGTTTGTGCAGGGCCTGGATTCCGCTCGGGATGAAGGGGAGAGTGTTAGAGCTAAAGACTTTACTGGTATGCAGTATACTGCATAGTAGTATAGTAATAAAGATATAGAAGAACAGGACAAACATAGTTTCTGAAGAGGGCTCGGCAAATGGCGGAGGATAATACAAAGGTTTGGCAGGTGAATCGGCAGGTGAGTGTGTCGGTGTTTATTCAGCTTATATTTTTGGCATCTCTGATTGTGGGTAGCTGGGTGAATCTGCAAAGGCAGCTTGATTTATTACAACATGATGTGAGGCTGATTTTAGAGACGCAAAGGGCTTTCGGGGAGAAGTTCGAGACCCTGCAGGAAAAGGCGATTGCCCACGAGTACCGCCTGCGTACGGTGGAAAAAGCGGGGGACAGATGACAGAGGACCGAAGGCAAATGCACGATACCGGATTCTCGACACACTATCATTCGGCCGCTTCAGTCGCGGCGAGACCGCGTCTCGACGGGTGCGCGGCTCGGCTTCTGTTGATATTATCGTACGTCTCGGTTTCTGTAAATGTTATCGAATTACCAAAACAGAAGCGCGGCGGCGCGTACTTGGAAAGCACGAAGTGCAAAGGGAGCAGGATATGATAAATCCCAAAAGCCGACTGGCGGTTCGGCTCGGTGGCGTGATTACACGCCTGAGCCTGTAGCCGAAGGAGTTACGGTACTTAATGTCTGAGCAGCGGCGGTGTGAGTGTGGCGCCAAGATAGAGGCAATCCCTATTGTGTGGCGGCCGGACAGGAGAAGAATTTCCATACGAAACGATTGATATGGAATTTTCTTTTTCAATAGATTCTTCGCTTCGCTCAGAATGACATGTGGGTGCTCAGAGTTACGTGTGGGTGTATTTTGAGTGTGGAATGACAAAGCGACAGCTCTTTTACAAGTTAATAGCGATTTGTGGGAAGTGTTTATTGGGACTTGCTTTTGTCTTGTTTGCTAAACCTCTCTTTGTTCTGCTCGAAGTAGGCTGTCATAAAAGGCAGTTTGTCTTTGTGCTGTTCAAGGGATTTTTTCATTTTATTGACATGCTCGAGGTCAGTCATATGCTTGTTAAAATAACCTTCCGGGCCGAAACGGGCTGCTTTCTCAAAAAACAACAAAGCCCTTTCAAACTTGCCGAGTTTCATATAAGTATAAGCGAGATACTGATATAATTCAGAGCTGTGACCTTGTTTTTTCAGGTTTAATTTTAAGGCCTTTCTCAAGGCGTTTTCGGCTTCGTTATAGCATCCTTTGTAGTAATAGGCTATCCCAATATGCTTGTAGATGAGGTGCTCTGAAACTGCTAAAGCCCCATTTTGTAAAATAATAGAAAATTCCTCTATTGCCTTGTCGTAGCCCTCATACCGTTCCATATATATTACTGCTTTGATATACCGAAAAGTGCAATTTCGGAAATCTTTGTCAAATATCAGCTTAAATAATATTTTCACATATCTCATTTAATTTACCGTTTCCAATTGACAGAAAGCTCATCAGGCATAATACCAAATTCACTTTAGCAAAGACAACACTTATGTAAGGAGTGCCGGGGATTTATCCGGACAACTCTTTTGTAAATGGATGATGTTTCAAACATATTTGGGAGATTTCTTTATGGGTAGCAAACAGAGCAAGTTAACGCCGAGGCAAATGTCGGTTATTGCCGATTTGTTTGAAGGCGGGCTGGACGAGGCGGGTGTGCTGGCAAAGCATAAGGTAAGCGCCGGGCTGTATCGCAAATGGTTAGCTGATGATTTATTTGCGGATGAAATAAAGTTTCGCATTGAATCGGCAAGACGTGCCGGTAAATTGATTATTGCAAGATATGCGCCGGTGGCGGCGGCGAAGCTGGTCGGTCTTATCGACAGCGACAAGGCCGAGACGGTTCGCAAGGCGTGCCTGGATATTCTCGACGCCGGCAGACAGGAAGAAACGGCGACTTTCGACTCAATCTCTGACGAAAGCGGGCCTGACCTGCCGCCGGACGTTGCAAGCAAACTGCTGGCGGTCCTGGCGGAACAATCACAAGCGGATAACAGCAATCTAACATAATTCGCCCTGCCGTTTTTTATATAAATTTCGCGCGATTCTCATCGGTTATTAACATTATTCTTTAAAATCCCTGCCGTATTGTTGTTTTCGCCAAGACAATGATTCTGGAAGGAACCCTTTTCCCAGTTAACCGCGGAATGGGACCTGTGCAGATGAAAACGAATAAAAATTTTTCAGGAAGCGTCTTATGATAAGGGCATTTCAAATGAACGAGGACATAGTAAGATTCGAGTGCGAAAATTGCGGCAAGCGGTTTAAGGTCTCCGCATCACACGCCGGCAAGCGAGTAAAGTGCAAGAGCTGCGCGACAAAGATTGTGGTCCCTGCACAGGATTATTCGGGCCAGATCCTGGCCGGCGTGGACCATGCCACACCGGAAGAGTTCATGGCCAGCAACCGACACATATTTGAAGAACTTCTGAGGCACGAACAGACGGCACCAGCCTTTGAAGGGTAAGGGCATAAGCACAGCATACGTCATTCCCAACGGAGCGACAGACGTCCCACCTGTCATTCTGAACCCCGATTTATCGGGGTGAAGAATCTGGTGCGTATAATTGACATTCCAGCTAAGCTTGTCCCTGCGAAGGAATGCTGCCCCTGCGGAGGCAGGGGCAGGGAGCTGGAATCCACGACCTTTGATGAGATAATGGATTCCAAATCAAGTTTGGAATGACAGTAGTCGAACGGTTGAGATTCTTCGGCTGCGCCTCAGAATGACGGCGTGTCAAACGCGGGGCTAAATGAACGGGATGCCGGATCCCTCCTTCGCACGAGGCTACGGAGGGCAGGCAAATCCGGCATGACAATAGAATCACCAAAACAAAAACGCGGCGGCGCAAGCCCAAAAAACAGAAGCGCGGCGGTGCAAGCCGCCCGAAGGATAATTTCATTGTGCCACCATTTGATTCGGCCGCTTGCGCCTCCTCAAGCATAATATTGTTACATTACTTTTTAATTCGGCCGCTTGCGCGGCTCGGCTTCAGTTGATATTATCGCGCGGCTCGGCTTCAGTAAAGCAATAACCACAAGACTTTTGAAAAACTTCAATTACCACATATAACCAAGGAGGCAAGGCCATGTCAAAAGAACAAGCCGGTAAAAGCAAGAAGATACAAGGTGGATATATCCTGATTGCACGGCAATATGACAGGAGTGCTATCGCACACGCTCCGCCGCTTGTGCAGGTGATATTCTTGTGGCTGCTGCGCCACGCCAACCATTTTGACCGTCGCTGCTGTGGCCAGATTATCAAAAGGGGGCAGTGCGTAACTTCATATCAAGAAATTCGCCAGGGCCTGTGTTGGATGGTTGGTTACCGCAAAAACAAGCCAACGAGGCATCAATGCGAAGGTGCTGTGAAGTGGTTAAAGAAAGCCGCAATGGTTGCCACACGGAAAACCACACGCGGATTTATCGTAACTATCTGTAACTACGATAAATATCAGACTCCGGGAAACTACAAACGGACAGCGAATGCCACAACGGCTGCTGAACGAACGCCACAATGTGCGGCTACTATAAACAATAATAATAAACATAAAGACATTCAAGCAGAAAGAGAGA